>JAUVIR010000009.1 GCA_030592645.1 Candidatus Fermentibacterota bacterium
ATGAAGACGATATACTGTATGTGAGCCTCTTCGGTAATCCTTCATGACTTCAATATAATACCGCAGCCCCCTGAAGGCTTCGCCTAAAGGCGAGGGGTTTCACCCATCCCCGAAGGGGACACTAAACGCATCTTCCGACAGCCTTTATGAGAAACTTTCAGTAAACATGATGACCGCAATGCCGGCACATCTGGCGATTGTGGATACAGTACCGGCAACGGTTGGTCATAACGTGATAGTCGATGGTTACAATACAGACGAATTCTATCATCTGAATTTCGGCTGGGGCGGGGCCTACAACGGCTGGTATCAGTTCCCGCTGTCAGGAATGCCGTACGGTATGAATATCATAGAGGGGGTCATACTTGATATAGGCGAAGGGCAGCAATCGATTGAGGGGGAGGTAATACAGGATGAGATCCCCGCTCTGTTCCTCTCGTGTCAGACAAATCCTGTTTCTGACCATTTGCTCATCAATCTGGAGATTCTACAGAGATGTGAGGTGAATGTATCTATTTACAGCATCTCAGGGCATCTTCTTGAGACGGTTGCCAACAGGGAATTCTATCCCGGTTTCTGCCAGCTTGGATGGGTTCCGGAAAATACGGGGAATGGTGTATACATTCTGGCAGCATCAGGTTCATGGGGAGTTGAAACGGCAAGATTCACAATCCTGGATTAGCAGAGAAGCTGGACAGCAATCAGGTTCATTACTGGATATCTTCCAGGAGCTTATTCAGTTCCTCCATATCTATCGAAAGCAGCCTTGCGGCAGCTTTTCTTGCCCCACCGCAGTACTCCAGTGTTTCCGTTACATGATCAAGAATCTTGTCATGGAGTTTCATGGGCGTGAAATCCCCTGACATTTCGCCCGGAATAATCCTCTCACGGATATAGGGAGAAAGAGAATCCTTGTTCAGTATGGAGCCGTCAGTGTTCACAACAGCACACGCAATGATGTTTTTCAGTTCCTGAACATTATCAGGATAATTGTACTGCATGAGAAGTTCAAGCAGTTCATCTGAGAAACCGGTAATATTCCTGCCTGTCCTTTCTACTTCCTCCCTCAGAAAATACTCAGCAAGAAGCGGTATATCATCTGCTCTGTCCCTCAATGAAGGAATACGGATGGAATTCACCATAAGGTGGTAAAGAAGGTCCCTGGAGAATGATTCCCGGTATTTGGAGCTTGTCAGATCATGTGTGGAAGCAACTATGAACCTCACATCACATCCCAGAATCTCAGTGGAATTGTTCCTGTAGAACTCGTTTGTCTGTATGACCCGCTTCAGTCTGACTTGAACGGGCAGGCTCATATTCTCAATATTATCGATGAAGAGTGTTCCGCCCGAAGCGGTTTCAAGGAAACCTGACATCTCCTTGCTCTTCCCGCTCCAGTCCCTGACCCTGCCGAACAGCTCTGACGAAAATTCCTCAGGGGAATGGGAAGCGCTGTCTACAGCGATGAAGGGTTTGCTATCCCTCGGAGACGAGTTGTGGATCGCTTTTGCAAGCGATTCCTTGCCTGTACCCCGTTCGCCCCAGATGAACACGCTCAGATCCCCTTCCGCCATCTGTTCGGCCTGGTGAAAAAGGCGGATAACTGCGGTATCCTGTGTAGGGAGATGTTCGAAAGCGGCAGTATTGTCCAGATCTTCTCTGGATAAAGCCTGGGGCATCCTGCTGATCGTGCTGTGGAGGGTTCCATGCTCTATGGCATTGCTAAGAACTTCCAGAAGATGTTCATCATCAACAGGTTTTGTAAGATAATCAAAAGCACCCCTCTTCATGGTTTTTACAGCAAGATCCACATCGTTCGCTCCAGTCAGTATCACAACAGGGACGTCAATTTCTTTCGTACTCATCATCCCAAGTATATCCATACCGGTGACATTGGGCATATCGAGATCCAGCATTATCACATCAAAATGTTCTTTCTCAAGGAGTTCTTCGACCCGTCTTGAATCGTTGATCACTGTAGTTTCGAATATCTCCGTCTGCATGAGGAACACCATGAAATAATTGGTCACGGCAACATCATCGTCTACAATGAGTATTTTCTTCAATTGCTCACCTTCTCTACTGCTGCATCCTCACCTGTTGGAATCCTGACCGTGAATTTAGTCCCGGCCCCAGGGATGCTGCTAACTGAAATATTCCCGCTGTGCTCCTCTGCTATCCGGAAGGCTATTGCAAGACCAAGGCCTGTACCTCCCTTTGCCCTTTTTGTTGTGAAGAACGGATCGAATATCTGTTTCTGTGTTTTCTCATCCATACCTTTTCCGTTATCCTCTATCTCTATCACAACAATATTATCCTGATCCATGTACGTTCGGACAGTGATAAGACCTTTTTTGTCATCAGGGATCGCCTGCGCGGCATTCACTATGAGATTAATGAATATCTGTTCGATCTTCTGCGAATTACCTGTGAATTTTGCCAGGTCATTCCCCAGTTCAAGTACTATCTCCGCGTGCTTGTGCACCTCATTTTTAACCAGCCTTGTTGTGGCTTCAAGAAGGGTATTTACATCAACAGTATCAACCAGGAGACCCTCATCTTTTCTTGCAAAGCCCCTCAGTCCTTCCACAATTCCCTTTATGCGTTCCGAACCGTGAGCCATATCGTCAACCAGGGTCATGATATGCTCGCGGAAGAAATCGTACTTGAGGCGGGCGATCTTCAGATCCGGATGATCCTCCTGGTACGTATCAACAATGGGCAGCATATCTGTTATCGCTTGTCTGATGATCTTTATATTGCCCCTGATGAACTGATTCGGATTGTTTATCTCATGACCGATGCCGCTGACCAATTGTCCAAGTGAAGCCAGTTTATCCGCCTGCTGCAGCTGCTGTTCGTAGGTCTTCTCAAGGGTAACATCTCTGTAAAACTCAAGTATCCCCTCGACTTCCTCCTCCTGATTGTATACGGGGAGAGTATGAACTTCCATGAACTTATCCCCATCCCTTATAGTAATAGTTATTGGAGTTTTCTCACGCTTTATCTTACCGAGTCTGCAGTCTCTGCAAGGTGTATCACGATTGAAATAGGTTCTGTAGCATTTATCGCCAGGCTCGATATCTTCCTGATTGCTCATGACCACATTTCTGTTCAGATCGATAAGCATTACCTCACCTGGAATTACCTTGAACATGGTCTCGAGGCGGTGCCTCGTTTCGTCCCAGCTTCTGTTGACCCTGTCCAGGTAGGAATCGGCTGTGCTGAGTTTCTGCTTTTGTTCCTCCAGGTCCTTTTCCCGCTCATTGATCTGTGCTTCAAGTTCCAGAAGCCGACTGTTCAGCCCGTCCTCTTCCTCACGTTTGAGAAGCATCCTTTCGGAAAGTTCCTTGCGCTCCAGAGCGACACTCAGCATTCTTCCTATTTCGTTGAGCATCTTCTGCTCTTCGGGAAGATGCTCGTGAGTACCGCTGATATATCCCACCCTTATCTCACCCTTATGCTCACCACTGAAAGTCAGATCTACGCTGATATAATCATCTTCAGATGGCCTCTGACCGTATTCTTCTCCCTGAAATACGGAGTAGACAACCGCTTCATCGGGTGAACGCATGCCACGGGAAAGGTATTCCGGCAGCTTCGTGAAAAACTCCTTGATCGAGGCCGATACTTCTATCCATTCGGCAACTGTGTAGAGACAGGAGAGCTCCTTAACACGTTCTTCCTTCTCCCGGTCACTGATCATTCTCAGGGCATCTACCTGGACACCGAAGAAAAGGTAAATACCTCCATGAACGCTCTCGATATACCCGACTTTCATCGGTATGGGAGTTGATTTGTTCACCTGTGCTGCAAATAGTGCAATAACGCCCCTGGCTCCGTCATGCACTTTTTCCATGGCATTTCGGAATGACTGAAGGGATTCAAGATCAAGAATATCTGCAAGATGCATCTCGGATGCTTCGCAGTTCGCAGGAGAACAGGTCCTTTTAAGCAGCGGGCTTACGTAGATCGTTTTCTCATTTGCGTCAGCAACCAGCAGAAAGTCAAAGCTGCTCTCAATGAGTGTATACAGGCTTTCAAGGCGGATCATCAGTATTTCCCTTCAAAAAGGATAGTCGCAGATTCCTGTAATTCAGGTGATTAGATGTGGAATCGGGGCAATGCCGTCAAGAACCGGATTCACCGGAATAGATACTGCAGATAGATAATGATGCCTGACGTTCGGATCAGAAAAGATAAGAACTGGTCACTCCGATCCAAAGGCCATCGAAATTTATGATGTTGAATTTGGCCGATAAGTCTGCAGTACCGGAAAACAGGCTGAAGTCCTTGCCGAATGAAATGTAAGCTCCCGGGTAGGTTCCAGACCAGACTGCGCTGAACCCATCATCAATAACCATGGTCGCCTCTATCGAATAGAGGGCTCCACCTGTCCCGAATCTCAGACCGAGTAATTTCAGTGAAGCTCCAAGAGTAAGAGGTACTATCGAATACTCAAAGCCCTTTGAGGAATCCGGATCAATTCCCAGCTCGCTGAACTGAAGTTCACAGTCAATATCAGCGAAGGGGAGGCCGTACCTGGCCTTAACTCCAAAGAGAAAACTGGTTTTCCACGGATCTCCCTCGTCCTGGACAGGAACGAAAGCTCCCATAGTAGGTCCGATCTCGAATGACATCAGGAAAACAAGAATTGGTAAAATAGAAAATGGCATAAATTACTCCAGTCTATTTGTTACTATATCCTGAAAAGTATCTTTTCGCTGTTGAACATCCTCAGTGTCAAATATATCAGAATCGCTGAGAATACGATACTGGAGAGACACGCCGTTGTGATGCTGCTCCAGCTCGCGCCCTGTATGAATATTTCCTTGAGAACAAGCAGAGAATTGATGATAGGAGTTGATAGCATCCACTTTGGAGGTACATCTCCAGTCTGCATGGTTGCCATTCCCATTATCATGACAACGAAGTAAATCGGCATGATCATTCCCTGACCCTCTTTTGTATTTCTCGCGAAAGTTGATACGATGAGAACCATGCTGGCCACAAGAACGGCCAGAGGGATGATAACGATAGCGAACTGGATTATATGAACCGTACTCATACTGTAGCTGGAGATGGCGGCACCTGATGAACCGAACATTCCCATAAAGTATTTTGACCCGATGATAAGACCTATCACTGAACTTGCAGCTCCGACAATTGCGGCTATCATCACAGACATCATCTTGCCGATAACTATCGAAAGCCTGCTGACCTGATTAACAAGGATCACAGCCAGGGTTCCCCTCTCCTTCTCGCCGGCAACCGTATCAAGCCCTACTTTCATGGAATTAACAAAAAGGTAGATAATTATGAAGAAGGGAAGGAGAATACTGATTATCTTCCCTATTACACTGCCTTCCCTAGCAAGATCGTACTGCATTGGAGCTTCGTTTAAAGTGAATACTGTGAGTATCTCCTCAGATAGGTCCCGCTCAAGGATTCTCTCTCTGACTATATCTCCGTTGAGTGACGCCATTACTTCCCTGATCCTGCTATAAGCGTGCTGCGAGTAATCTGCAGTGGAATTGAAATAGACAGCTATGTCAAAAGTGCTGCACCCGGCCAGGCCTTCATGAAAATTATCCGGCATTACCAGAAGGAGTTCCTTTTCCTTATCGGTTATCGCCTGTTTTGCAGCATCAATCTCGCTTAACTGCACTATCTCAAGTTCAGTGTTGATCGTTGATATTGCCTCTATGAAGGGACCCATAACAGTTCCGTTACCGATTCCTTCGTAAACGCAGATAGTCGATCTGAATGAGGTGATGTCAGAATCCCTGGATGCACCCATTTTTGCCATTATCGAGTACATCACGGGAAGCATGAGAAGAGGAAGAAGCACCAGCATAGCCAGCATACGTCTGTCTGTGAATATTCGCCTCAGTTCTTTTTTCAGAATTATGATGCTGTCACTGAGCATGGCTCACCTCCCCCTCCGAACCTGGAAGAATGTAACCGAAGAATACATCCTCCAGACTGTCTGAGGAACTGTTCTCAAGGATTTCCTGAAGCGAACCAATCTCTTTCAATTCACCCTCAACCAATATCCCGAATCTGTCACAAATCTTTTCCGCTACGGTCATGATGTGAGTTGATATTACGATCGTCTTTCCCGCCTGTGCATACTTCGTGAGAAAATCGGTCACCGATTTTGACGTGATCACATCGAGACCGTTGGTCGGCTCATCGAAAACGATAACCTCAGGATCATGGATAAGGCTTATGGCAATCGCAGTCTTCTGCTTCATGCCCGTGGAAAGCTTGTCTATCTTCTTATGAATGAATTCCGACATCTGCAGCTCGTTGAAGAGGTAATCTTTCCGCAACTGTATATCATCCTTATTCATCTTGTTGAGGGCACCAAAGTAATCCATCATGTAATCAGGGGTAAAAAATCCATCCAGTTTCATGTCCGAAGTAAGGAAGCCAATTCTGGACCTTATGGCTTTCTCATCGTCCAGCACACTGTACTGGTCGATAAATACATTGCCGCTGGTGGGTTTTATCAGGGTTGATATGCATCTAAGTGTAGTGGTTTTGCCGGCACCGTTAGGACCAAGAAGTCCGAAGATCTCACCCGGGCTGCATTCAAATGAAACATCTTTGACCGCTTCAACGGTCTCTGTGGCATGTTTTTTCCTGTTCCTGTACACTTTGCGAAGATTTTCAACCCTTAGCAATTCCATCTCCTTTACAAGTTAAATGCTTAACTTCGAATAGCAAAACATAACAAAATAATTAGGGACGGAGGTTATTTATATTCAAATAGCGAATAATTGCGCGTTCAACAAAGTGAGAATTCAGTGGGCTTGACAAACCAATCACAATTACTATACATATGTTTACTATGGCAAGAGTAGCACGGGTAGTCGTTCCAGGTTTACCGCATCACATTGTGCAGCGGGGAAACAGAAATCAGAGTGTTTTCTTCTCTGATTCAGATAGATTCAAATACATCTGCCTTCTCGGAAAGATTGCATGTGAGTATGACGTTTCTTTTCTTTCCTACTGCCTTATGGATAATCATGTTCATCTGATCGCAATTCCCGAAAAAGAAGATTCACTCTCTCTATGCTTCAGAAAGGCTCATTCCATCTACTCAAGACACATCAACTCACGGTTTGACTGGCGTGGACATCTATGGCAGAATCGGTTCCACTCAAGTCCACTGGGACCTTCATATCTCTATAGTGCCATTCGTTACGTTGAGCAGAATCCTGTACGTGCAGGAATGGTTAGGAATTCCTGGGATTACAGGTGGTCCAGCGCTGCATTTCACACAGGTGACAGGGATTCTGACCTACTGGTCGACAGAAATACAAAACTGGACATATTCATAAAAGACTGGCGGGAATATTTATCAATAAATCCTGAAACTGTGCAAGTTCTTAAAATCCGTAAAGCTGCAATAAGAAATCGACCAGCTGGAAGATGCTGGTTTCTAAAAAGAATGGAGAACATTCTTGGGATTCAGGCAGAACCATTGAAACGAGGTCGTCCTCTGAAGGAGTCGGAGGCTTATTATTCGCTGTCAACGAATAAAATGCTTCCGATTCCAGACTAACTGTATGGCCGTAGATACCTACAGTCAAACATCGCTGTTATTTATAGCTTCCAGTCGATTGAGTAAAGTTGGATGTGAATAATTGAAGAATACATACAGGGGGTGTGGAGTTAGATTGCTTAGATTATTTACATACAGTTTTTTCAGAGCATCACACGTATGCACATGATCGTATTGAACAACGGCAAATTCATCTGCCTGATACTCATTCCTTCTGCTAACGGCATTCATAATCACCCCGAACATCGCTGAAACCGGAGAATAGAGAATTCCAAAAACGAGAAGTCCTATATGGAGTGCCGGTGTACTGATTCCAAGTGCAAGTGAAAGTAATGGACTATCGATAAACAAAGACAGTAAAAACAACATGAAGCCAGTCTGTATAACTGACAGACCAATACCGATCAGAGTGTGATTCTTCTTGTAGTGCCCTACTTCATGAGCCAGAACTGCTACGATTTCCTCGTCTGAGAGGTCATTGATCAGCGTATCATACAATACTATACGTTTCCTGGATCCCAAACCGGTAAAATACGCATCCGGTTTAGTCGACCTTTTAGAACTATTAATAATGTAGATATTATCCAGTTTAAAATCAGCTTCCCTGCTGAACGCTTCTATCTTACTCCTTAACACTCCTTCCTGCAGTGGAGTTTGTTTATTGAATAAGGGTACGATAAGATTCGAGTAGAACATTGCCATAAAAATTGTGATGATACTTATTGCGCCCCAGGCGTAGAGCCAGAAATACTCGCCAGCCCAGATAAAGAACCAGATAACCAGAGCCAGAAGCCCTCCTCCAAGAACAGCACCCTGAAGCCAGCCTTTCAGGATATCCAGAATAAACGTCATACTGGTTGTTTTGTTAAAACCAAATTGCTCCTCAATATGAAATATCCGATAATACTTGAAGGGAATTCCCAGTATACTGCTTCCGAACATCAGAATTCCAAAAAATATCAATGCCTGAAGAATGGGATTATGTGCAGCGGAGACCGCAAAAGTATTAACAAATGCAAAGCCATTAAGCAAGAACATAAGCAGCATAATAAGCAGATTAAATGTACTCGCTACCTGCCTGAAGTTGAATTTCACTCTCTCATAATTCTGCTGTTTGCTGTATTTCTCCTGATCATATATTCCCTTGAGAGATTCAGGCAGACTATCACTCCATCTGCTTCTGTTCAGAATATCCAGAAACCTCTCAAGCAGAAAATCAAACAGAATTACCCCGATAATGATGTATAGCAATATCTGTGCTGTCATCTCTCTAATACACTTTCATCTGTTATTGAGTTTTGCCACGGGACACAGTCCGCGCAGGCTCGTAGACCAGTTCTTCGAAAAAGAGAACACCCCCGCAAATATCCTGATCAATAGCCTGTATCTATGTAATCGCAGCTAAATGATACGGAGGCTTTTTATTCGCTATTTGCAAATAAAAAACCTCCGTCCCTAATTAAATTACGCGGAAGCGTTCGGTACCTACTTCAAGTATTTCCTTGCGGTACTCCTGGGAATGGGTCATCGGCGGCTGGATCGAAGCCGCCCTGGCATCGGCCGAAACGGGAATAAGCATTCCCCTGCCATCCCAGTTCCTCTCCTCCCCGGTATTCCAGTAGAACCGTACAAGATCTCCGAGTTTATCTCTTATAATACTATCAATATTCTCAACTGACGCATCAATACCGAATGCTCCTGCCAGAGCTTCTAGAACCTCCACTCCGGTTTTACCCGACGGCGGTGTTACAGCTTTGGCGAACTCGATCAGGTTCCCTTCGAAACTGCACCTTGAGCCTTCAGTCTCCAGGAAGGTTGAGCCCGGAAGTGTAATATCAGCGAACCTGGTTGTTTCAGTATCGGTCCAGTCCATGGCAGCAATGAATTCAGCATTGCGGAACCAGGAGCCCGGTCTGTTGTATTCAAGCGGGTTCTCGCCGATTATCAGTGCTGCTCTGATAGTTCCTGCCTCAAGAATCTGCCGCAGTTCCTGACTTGTTGAGGCTCCGGGCAGCTTCTCAGCTGGAGCCGATCTACCAGGCAGGAATGCAGGGTCGGCTCCCATTACCTCGAGCCCTGCGCTGTTTGCGATCAGCCTGGGAAGAAGCATATCTGACACCTTACCCGCTTCTCTTAGCAGCAGGACCAGATCGGCGAATATTTCCATGTCATCCGGCGACGAACCCTGTGCTCTGTCCGGGCTGTGAATGAAAACAACATTTCCCGAATGACGGATAAGCTCAGCTGTTTCGTAAATATCCGATTCCTCAGCACCGGACCTGGCAGCCGCCTCCTTAATGGAAACTTCCCGGTTCAGAAGGAATTTCTCACCTCCGTCAATATCTGCCGGAGAGACATCTCTATCATCTATGAGAACCTGCATAACAGCATTCCAGAAGATCGATGCCCTGCCTCTCATGGGATCCACAGCCAATGCGGAAAGGTGCTGATCCATAGAGTCAAGAGCTGAGTTCGAAACGATGAGCTTAGCCCCCTCCTTGACAGCCCCGATAACATCCACTGCAAGTATCAGATGATCGGATTGAAGGGACGTGTTGTTGCAGATGATAAGATCAGCGTTTTCCAGACAGCTTCTGTCTGATGTGGAAGACGTGAACCCGAACGCAGGATCAAGCACACCGCTGCGCCCGCCGCCTGAGATAATTGCCAGTGAACCTATGTTATTTGTCCCTATCCCCTCCCTTGCGATTCTGCCTGCAAGGTAGAGTTCTTCATTTGTAAGTTCGGGGGATACGAAAACTGCAACGCTTTCGGGACCATGCTCATCGGCCACTTGTTTCAAAGATTCTACTATTCTCCCATTTGCCACCTCGAAACTCACCGGGCTGTAGGAATAGCCATCTTTCGCTGTTGGACCTGTGAACCTTTTCTGCTTTATAAAATACTCCTGTCCGAACCGGCCGTATCTGCACAGATATTCTCCCGGTATTCCAGGCGATGCTATGAAATACCTTCCTTCACCAAAGGATCTTACGAGAATCTCACAGCCGAGCGAGCAGAAACCGCAGTGGGTTTTTACATCTTCAGTTTCAAGACAGGCCCTTCCGGAGAAGGGGTATTTCGCTGTAAGTGCTCCCGTCGGACAGGCATCAATACAGTTACCGCAGCTAACGCAGCTTGTGGAGACGAGAGGATCATTCATGGCAGGCCGCATTTCCGTTTTGAAACCTCTACCGACGAATCCGATGGCCGATACCGGCAGCACTCTCGCGCATGTCCTGATGCACCTTGCGCAGAGAACACACTTGTTCGGGTCGTAGGAGATATACGGATGGCGGTCGTCAACCTTGTGCTTTCGCACATAACCCTTGAAATGCTCCATATCCACGCCGTATTCCTCGCCGTAAAGCCTCAGGTCGCAGTCATCGAACCTCACGCAGCCGCATGACAGGCAGCGGTCGCATTCATGATCATTATCCTCGAGTTCGAAACCCGTCGAAACTTCACGGAAGTTATTGCGTCTGTCATCAACATCTATCAGATGAACTTCGTGACGAGGTGATTCTTTTATATCACCAAGCTCTGCTTTCCCGGGTTTTGACCAGAACTCCTTGTTGACAACGAAGGGATCAGGTTCAAGTTCTTCATTCAGAAGCCAGGCTTTTATTGCTTTTGCGGCTTTCTGCCCGTCTCTGATAGCATCGATGGCAACAGTGGGTCCATCATCAGCTGCATCTCCACCTGCGAAAACACCTTCAATATTGGTTTTCATTGTTCCTGCATCGATGACGTAGGTGTTCCACCTGGTAAGGTCCAGTTCACCATCATCCGTATCTACAAGACCATCGAGAACGGTGTTCTGACCGATGGCAGAAATAGCAAGATCGCAGGGAAGATCGAATTCGGCACCCTCAATCGGGACTGGTCGGCGCCTTCCTGAATCATCAGGCTCGCCGAGCTTCATCCTCTGGCAATGAAAGGCGCTGATCATACCATTCTTCTTTATAATTCCAGTTGGAGCAGCCAGCTCCATTATTTCTATGCCCTCTTCCAGGCAATCTTCGATCTCCATCTTATCGGCAGGCATTTCAGCTTTTGTTCTCCTGTAGAGAACGATAACCTTATCAGCATTAAGCCTCCACGCCATCCGGGCGGCATCCATTGCGGTATTACCTCCGCCGACAACAACCACTGTCCCAGAGAGCAACGCGGGATCATCAGCTTTTTCAACGAGGAAATCCGCACCGGTTACTACGCCCTCTGTATCGAATTCACCTTCAACCCGCATGGCTTTTCCAGTCCAGGCTCCCGGACCAACAAAGACAGCGTCATGTTTCTCCCTCAGTTCCTCAAGGGTCACATCCTGTCCAACACGAATACCGCATCTGATCTCCGCACCTGTACGGCAGATATACTCGACCTCCCTGTCGAGTATCTCATCGGGAAGCCTGTATTCCGGAATACCGTAACGCAGCATTCCACCGGTACGTTCTTTGGCTTCGTAAATAACAGGTTTTATCCCGCTTTTCCCCAGGAACCATGCAGCTGTGAGGCCTGCTGGTCCTGAGCCAATGATCGCAACAGTTTTTCCCGTATCAGGGGCACATTCAGGTACTGTATCGTACGCTTCCGGTGAATCGGAAACGAACCTTTTGATGTTGTTAATAGCGACGGGAGCATCTATATCCATTCTCCTGCACTCGTCCTCGCACTTGCGAACACAGACACGTGCACACATGGCTGGAAGCGGGTTCTTCTCGCGAATGAGATCAACCGCCTTCTGATACTGCCCCATTGCGGATAGAGCTATGTATCCCTGAGCGTCAACACCTGCCGGGCAACCCTCCATGCAGGGCGATATGCAATCCGCGTAATGATTGGAAAGCAGGAGTTCCAGAGCAGTTTTCCGGGATGCTACAATCCTTTCATTCCTGGTTTCGATCTCCATATCCTGCGCAATGCGCGTGGCGCATGCTGGAACCAGGTTACCTCTACCCTTAACCTGCACAACACATACAAAACAGGAGCCGTACGGCTCCAGCTCAGGTGAGTGGCACAGGGTTGGGATACTGTCCAGTCCATTCTCATGGACCACCTCAAGAATAGTCTTTCCTGGAGTGGCCTCGATCTCCTTGCCGTTGATCTTTAGTCTGATCTTATCCATTGGCCGCTCCTACCTTGTAACTACTGCGCCGAAGTTGCAGCTTGTTATACACTTGCCGCAATTAACGCAGGTTTCGATATTGATTACATGAACTTCTTTTACTTTACCTGTAATAGCATCTACCGGACAGTTTTTCGCACAGAGAGTGCATCCAACACACTTATCCGGAATGATATAGAATTCTACAAGCGCCTGACATTCTCCGGCGGGGCATTTCTTGTCGAAAATATGAGCCTTGTATTCGTCAAGGTAATAGCGGATCGTAGTCTGTACAGGGTTAGGAGCTGTCTGTCCCAACCCGCATAGACTGGCTTCCTTTATCTGGATAGACAGCTTCTCGAGTTTATCAATGTCCTCCGGCTCACCCTCTCCCCGGGTCAGTCTTTCCAGGATCTCAAGCATTCTCAGGGTCCCTATTCTGCAGAAAGTGCATTTACCGCAGGATTCCTTCTGTGTGAAATCAAGGAAGAATCTTGCTATTTCAACCATGCATATATCCTCATCCATAACAACCATACCGCCGGAGCCCATGATAGCGCCGGTGGCGGGGATGGATTCGAAATCTACTGGAGTATCCTTCATATGAGCGGGGATGCAGCCTCCAGAAGGGCCGCCCATCTGAACAGCCTTGAATTCCTTCCCTTCCTTTATGCCTCCTCCAATCTTGAAAACAAGATCCTCTATTGTTGTACCCATTGGAACTTCAGCCAATCCTCCATGAACGACTTTCCCGGCCAGCGCGAATACCTTGGTTCCGGGGCTCTTTTCAGTTCCGAAGGCTGTATAGGCTTCAGCACCGTTGCATATTATCCAGGGTACGTTCGCAAAGGTTTCAACGTTGTTATTATTGGTAGGTTTCTGCCACAGACCCTTCTCCGCAGGAAATGGCGGTCGTATACGGGGCATCCCGCGTTCTCCTTCTATAGATGCGAACAATGCCGTTTCTTCACCGCAGACGAAAGCTCCCGCACCCTGCTTTATCTTCAGGTCGAAATCGAAACCGCTGCCGATGATATTCGTTCCAAGGTAACCCCGTTCTCTGGCTTCCAAAATGGCGATTTCCAGTCTGTGAATAGCCAGAGGATATTCGGCTCTGCAGTAGATATATCCGAATGTTGCTCCTATAGCCTTTGCGCAGATTATCATCCCTTCAAGAATCGCGTGGGGATCGCCCTCAAGAACGGATCTGTCCATGAAGGCACCGGGATCACCCTCATCAGCGTTGCAGACTACGTATTTCTGTTCTCCCTCATTCGCTGCAGCGAAGGACCACTTCAGACCTGTAGGGAATCCCGCCCCTCCGCGTCCGCGCAGCCCCGAGTCCTTGATGGTCTGGATTATCCTGGAAGGGGTCATTTCAGTAAGAGCTTTTCTTACTCCCTGATAACCTCCAGCGTTCTCGTAGTCTTCTATAGATTCGGGATTAATTGTACCGCAGTTGCGAAGTACGATCCTCTCCTGAAGATCAAGGAAATCAGACTCAGAACCACAGGTGCTCCCATCAGGCCAGCAGGCATAAACAAGATTGTCATTATCAATTACTTCGTTACCAAGAACGTGCTTACTGAAGATCTCCTCTGCAGATTCGGGGGTTACTCCGCCGTAGAATACTCTACTGTCCCCATCTCTAACTTCAACCAGCGGCTCTCTGTAGCACATACCGATGCAGCCTGTTCTGGTGAGCATGCAAACATCAGGGTGAGCTGCAGCGAGTACCGAAAGTTTGTCGTAAGCAGCCTGGGCGCCGGCGGATAAACCGCAAGTACCCATTCCTACCACTATTTTCTTCATTCATTGCTCCAGACATTTTTCACAAAAGGACAGTTCGTATGATTATCAGATCAGACACTCTCTACAGTTACTGCAATTGAATCGGTATTTGCTGAGGCCTTCTTTCTGTAATTACGCAGGATCTTCCGAACAGAAGCGGGTGTAAGGCTGCCGTGTGTATCGTTGTTGACCATTATGACAGGTGCAAGTGAACAACACCCTATACATGCTACCGTATTGAGAGTGAATAATCCATCTTCAGTAGTACCGTCCACTTCGATACCAAGCTCATCCTCGACCGTTTCCCTTATCAGTTTTGCCCCCGAAACATGGCAGGCTGTTCCCGCACATACCCGGATAACGTATTTACCCATAGGCTGCAGCCTGAACTGGCTGTAGAATGTAATGACTCCGTAAATATCAGATTCAGGTATGGCTGTTACGCCAGCTATGTAGTTTATTGCACGCCTTGGAATGTACCCGAAATGTTCCTGGGCAGACTGAAGAAGGGGTATAAGTTCTCCGGGAGCTCCATCATATCTCCACAGTCTGTAGTTGAAATTCTCCTGTTTTGCAGCCGTTTTCATCACTCCCTTCGCGCACCTTTCTTTGTGTATCAGGTGCAGGATTCAGTGAAAACAACATGGCTCCACTGCTCCTGTGAAAGTAAGAAGTTCTTCGGTAATATCAGTCTTCGATAAGCTTGATGACCTTTGCTTCCCGAACCCTGAGTACACCATCTATCTGATTAAGCTTCTGAATTATCCGCGGTGTTTTTCCCATAGCTCCGTGACCAGTGATCATTCCTACCAGTTTTGTACCCTCTTCTATCACATCGCAGAAAACCACCTCATCGATGAAGAACACAGTGGTGAATATCTGCTGTATAGCGCCGGGATCGATATCAACAATTATATAGCTCATGGTTCCAGGCTGTCTTCTGGCATCGGCCTGAGCATCATGTTTTACAGCATGCTGATAGGTCTCTATGAACTGATCAACATCTCTATCGAGTTTCGGACGCTCAATCTGGGACATGGAAAGAACTTCGATGCCATCCATATTCTTGATCCTGCTGAATACTTCCTGTATTTCAGATGTGGAAGAAGCCTGCACCAGCAGTATGATATCGAAATCTCCTCTGACGGCATCGCATGACTGTATACCATCCATTTTGTACAGGGAATCGTAGATTTCCATGCTTCTGTCCGGATCTGTTATCTTCACAGTAAGGTATCCGCTTACCGATTCCCTCATACCGTCATCAGCCGTCTCTTCGGGAACATCTGTATCGGTCTTTCCGGGAGACAATTCTTCCAGTGCTTCAACCAGCTCAGATATTTCGAAAGGCTTGTCAAGATATCCGGTATTGTGCTCCGAAAGCGCGGTAAGCATCAGTCTTTCGTCACCAAAACCTGTTATTACAAGAACAGGAAGATCAGGATACTGGTTTTTAATGACTTTCAGGATCTTGAGCCCATCGATATCCGGCATGAATATGTCGGTGATAAGATAATCGTAAGCAATTCCTTTTTCTCTGGCCTGATTCAGTTCGTGAATTGCAGAAATGCCATCCGGACAAGCAACTGCAGTGTAATCTTCCTGTGTAAGACCTATGGTAAGGTTTCGACGAATCTCTGCCTCGTCATCGATTATTAATACACGGCCTTTCAATTGATGCCTCCTCTATTCAGCTTGTTATTCTAAGGAATGGTGGAACGCTACTTTCCGCATGATTGAAAGTCAAGAACACCCCCACTTCAGTGAACTTCCGCTCTGCAAAGGTCCAGGGCACTGTCCAGATCAACCCAGCGTCCCGAACTTAGATACAGGTTCATCGCTCTGGCCGCCCTTCTTCCATGCCCCATGGCCAGTATAACGGTAGCTGCGCCCAGAACAATATCACCTCCGGCGAAAACACCGGGTACCGAAGTCTGGCCGGTTATCTCGTTAACAACGATACCACCCCATCTGGTCACTTCAAGATCAGGGAAACAGCTGGGTACAAGTGGGTTGGGGCTGTTTCCGATAGCAACGATCAGTGCATCGGTATTCTCGATGAATTCACTTCCTTCGATCGGGACCGGCCGTCTTCTACCGGATGAATCTGGTTCTCCAAGCTCCATCTTTATTACCTCTGCACCCCTTATCCATCCCTTATCATCGCCTACCAGACGCACGGGATTCTGGAGAAGATGGAATTCCACTCCCTCTTCCTTCGCGTGATGTATCTCCTCCAGCCTTGCAGGCATCTGTTCCTCTGCCCTCCTGTAAACGATAAGCGATCTTTCTGCTCCCATTCGGAGAGCGGTTCGGGCACAGTCCATTGCAACGTTTCCTCCGCCTACAGTAATCACTTTTTTCCCTTTAACAATGGGTGTGTCAGCCGCTGGGAAATCGTAGGCTTTCATCAGATTGGCCCGGGTGAGATACTCGTTGGCCGACAGAACCCCGAGAAGGTTTTCTCCATCTACTCTCATAAATCTTGGAAGACCGGCTCCGGTTCCGACAAACACTGCATCAAAGTCATCAACTATCTGCCTTACCGGTATGGTCTTCCCTATCACATAATCGTACCGGAATTCTACGCCAATCTTCTCCAGGTAGTCTACCTCATACTGCACTATTTTCTTCGGAAGCCTGAACTCTGGAATTCCGTAGACCAGAACTCCCCCGGCTCTGTGAAGCGCTTCGAAAACTATAACCTCATGACCGAACTTGATCAGATCTCCCGCCACTGTAAGGCCTGCAGGACCTGCACCGATAATCGCAACCCTTTTCCCCGAAGGTTTCATAGAGGGAGGCTGCTCGAACTCTCCCTGCTCCCTGTCCCAGTCGGCGATGAACCGTTCGAGTTTACCTATCATCACCGATTTGCAGGGATCCTTCCTGACCTTGCCGATGGTACAGAAAAGCTGACACTGCTCTTCCTGGGGACAAACCCTTCCACAAACGGCTGGAAGAAGGTTTCTCTCCTTCATCTTCCTTGCAGCACCCTTGAAGTCACCTTCTTCGATGAGCTTAATGAAACCGGGAATATCGATACCTACAGGACAACCTTCAATACAGAACGGTGTTTTACACTGAATACACCTTCTTGCCTCCAGCATAGCCATTTCGGGAGTGTATCCCAGCGGAACTTCCTCAAGATTATTTACGCGTTCCTTCGGATCCTGTTCAGGCATATCAACGGGCGGAATCTTCATCCTTTCCTTGGCGTTCATCGTGAACCCCCTTCGGACATGCTATCAAGTCTGCAGCCGGCGTGGGAGGAATAACGTTCAAGCGCGTTCTTCTCTTCCGACCTATATGTATCAAGGCGCGCCATAAGTTCATCAAAATCAACCTTGTGCCCATCGAACTCCGGTCCATCAATACAGGCAAACTTTATGGAACCACCAACGGTTACCCTGCAGCAACCACACATACCAGTTCCATCAACCATGATCGGGTTAAGGCTGACAATTGTTGGAATGCCAAGCTTCTCAGTCAGGATACAGACGAATTTCATCATGATCGGTGGTCCCATGGTGATACATTGCTCGAATTTCTCACCGTCATCTACAAGATTCCGGATAGCATCGGTCACAAGACCCTTCTGGCCTTCCGAACCGTCATCTGTAGTTATTATCAGTTCATCACTTGCTTCTCTCATTAAGTCGGTAAGTATGATCAGATTGGCAGATCTTGCTCCGAGGATACTGGTGACATGGTTACCAATATCTTTCATTGCTCTTGCAACAGGATACAGCGGGGCAATACCGATACCTCCCCCGACGCAAAGAACCCTGCCGACTTTCTCAATCTCCGTGGGTTCGCCCAGAGGGCCTGTAAGTGTCGGGATGGAATCACCCTTCCTCATCTGAGCCATCTGCAGGGTTGTTTTACCGACTGCCTGTATGATAAGGGTGATACTTCCCTCTTCGGTATCAACATCGGCTATTGTTATTGGAATTCTCTCCCCGTTTTCATTGATCCGCACAATAACGAATTGACCGGGTTTTCTGTATCTGGCGATATCGGGTGCCCGGAATCTGTACAGGTAAATATCCGGTCCAAGTTTTTCCTTGTGCAGAAGCTGGTACATATGTGTCCTCCATTAAGACTGCTGAACTCTATTCATGAAGACGAGTAATTCAATAATAGCACTGATAATTAACTGCTAAATTCGATAACAGTCACGGCACAATATCCATGCTTAATATCCCGGTCAAGTAGTTGATTTCGAATCTATCTATATCAGTACTTGACGAAGACCACTATCAATCACTAAACTACTGGGTCTAAGTGACAGTTTTGAATGATAATATCCATATTTCTTTTCTTGTTCTTAACTCTTTACCCTCGAAGGGAGGGACGGGCATATGCTCGAAGAACTTTACCAGAAGGTAGTAGAGAAGGACCCGGCTCAGCCTGAGTTTCACCAGGCTGTACAGGAAGTCCTCGAATCACTCGAGGTAGTCCTCGAGAAGCATCCCGAGTACCGCAAAGCCAGAATTCCTGAAAGAATAGTCGAACCAGAACGCGTGATCATGTTCAGGGTTCCCTGGGTTACCGACGATGGGGATATTCAGGTTAACCGAGGTTTCAGAATTGAAATGAACAGTGCCATAGGGCCATACAAGGGCGGCCTCCGTTTTCACCCTTCGGTGAACCTGGGCATCCTGAAGTTCCTGGCCTTCGAGCAGGTTTTCAAGAACGCACTTACAACCATCCCCATGGGCGGCGGCAAAGGCGGATCGGACTTCGATCCCAAAGGCAAATCCGACATGGAAGTAATGAAGTTCTGTCAGAGCTTCATGTCTGAACTTTTCCGTCACATCGGTCCAAGTACCGATGTACCCGCCGGTGATATCGGTGTTGGCGGAAGAGAGATCGGTTACCTCTTCGGCCAGTACAAGAAACTGAGAAACGAATGGAGCGGTGTACTTACCGGTAAGGGTCTTCAGTACGGCGGAAGCCTGATAAGGCCTGAGGCAACCGGTTACGGCGCTGTGTATTTCGGTGAAGAGATGCTCAAAACCCGCGGAGATAGTTACGATGGTAAGGTATGTCTTGTTTCCGGCGCAGGAAACGTTGCGCAGTACACTACAGAGAAGATCATCGAGCTCGGCGGCAAGGTAGTCACACTCTCAGATTCCGGCGGATACATCTACGATGAAGATGGTATCGATACGGACAAACTTGCCTTCGTCATGGACCTCAAGAACAACCGCAGAGGCAGGATCAGTGAATACGCCGACAAGTACCGAAGCGCTCAGTACTTCGCAATTGACCCTGAACTTGACTACAACCCGCTGTGGGATCACAAAGCCGATTGCGCCTTCCCGAGTGCCACCCAGAACGAGATCAATGCGAAGGATGCACAGAATCTAATCAACAACGGCGTCTTCCTCGTCTCCGAGGGAGCCAACATGCCTACAGTTCCAGATGGTGTTAACATCTTTATCCAGCATAAAATTCTCTACGGTCCCGGTAAAGCCGCAAATGCAGGCGGCGTATCAACCTCCGGGCTTGAAATGGCCCAGAACGCCACTTTCTCAAGCTGGAGCCGTAAAGAAGTTGATACTAAGCTTCATAACATCATGATAAGCATTCATGCACAGGCCAGAGCCGCTGCTGAAATGTACGGAGAACCGGATAACTACGTTCTCGGTGCCAATGCAGCCGGTTTCAGTAAGGTTGCGGATGCCATGATAGCTCAGGGTGTTGTGTAGGAATACTCTTAGAAAGAGTTCGAAGAAAGGACCTCCGGCTGAGCCGGGGGTCCTTTTCAGTAGCACAACTAACTGGATTTGACGTACATCTATCGGTGAACCACGAATGTCATGACAAACTGCTTTCCACTAGACCATGTACGGGATATGTAATTCTTCCGTAATAAGTTCTCTAGCAGCAGTCACTCATTGTATTCACAGTAATCGCAAGTTACTATTATTGAACCCCCTGATATGTGGACTCTACATATCCACGGCTCTCACCCTCTTTAGTGTATACATGTTTACCTATTCTGCCAAGCTCATCGATCCTGATAACCATTGACAGTATAGTACCTGAATTAATGGTGTTAGATAAGCAACAGTTTGAAAAGAAATGAGGATTCTACATAATCATTGTTCTCCGGCAAAAATAACGAATCTTGCTTCAAGCCATACATTGTGTTATGTTGTCTTACAGCTAAATACATAAACATACATTATGGGAGGTGTGAGAATGAGTATTGCCGTGTCAGTTAGGCTTCCTGATAAACTAGCAGCAGAATTAGGTGAGGTTGCCAGAATATCTGAACGATCCAAATCCTTTCTTATTCAGAAAGCACTGGAAGCCTATCTCGATGATCAGGCTGATTTGCAGATTTCTATTGATCGACTTCGTGATCCAACTGATCCTGTAATATCTCTTGATGATATGCGATCCGAACTTGACCTATAACATCACATTAAAAAAATCTGTAAGTAAGGATCTTAAGAAGATAGACAAATCAGAAGCTGACAGAATTCTGACAAAATTAGCGACTGAGCTGCCAAACAAGGCCGATTTCTTCCCAGAACTCAAAGGCAAATACGCTGGATTGAGAAAATATCGTATTGGAAACTACAGAATCGTTTTTTCGATCATTAAGAACACAATATTGATTACTCGAATCCGTCACCGGAAAGAAGCCTATAGAAATTAAGGGAGAACAAGCGGCTGCAGCGGAATTGCGGCCAAGCGATGTCTATAGTAGCGCAATCCACTGAGCCTTAGCATTAGACCTACCGATGGGAAAGACATGGAATTCGTAAAACTCAACCACGCCGACAAGCGTCAAGCGGAGTGTATTCAAGGTCATTTTTTCGATTCCTACAGTGTCGAGGCACGATTGATCGGAATACCAGATTTTCCGCCACTACGCAGAACGGTTGACAACATCCGCTCTGCGCAATCCAGCTTTGTCGGGTGCATGATCAACGACCGACTCGTCGCAGTTGCCGAGATCGAGAGAAAAAGTAACGGCAGCGCAAACATCGCAGGTTTCGCTGTCCGTCCTTCCAGTTTTCGCCGGGGAATCGGGTCGAGGTTGCTTTGCCACCTCCTCGATACATTGGGGAACTCCCAGGTAACGGTATCGACTGCATGGGAAAACAAACCGGCGATTTCGCTGTATGAAACGCATGGATTCCGTGTTGCAAATCGCTGGGCTACTCAAAGCGGGATTGATATGGTCACATTGCTGAAGGCCGACGAAGCCTAAACAACTCTCTGAAGCGTGACCAGGATTCGCGTCGAGCTCATTACATGCTGATACAAGCATCGTCAGTAATGCCCTCGTCCAGTCCCGCCTTCGACCGAAACATCCCAGCCCCTGAGTTCAGTTGCGTTTGGCTTGACAATCGTGTAGAAATAGGTACAATTGTACATATGAGAATAGTAACTGATTCGAGCGTGTTCCTGGCAGCGGTTCTCAATGAACCGGAGAAGGCACACATCATCGAGTTGACTGCAGGGCATGATCTGATTGCACCAGAAGTATTGCCATATGAACTTGGAAATGCATTAAGTTCGCTGTACAGAAGGAAACGCTTGAACGCTTCAGATGTTCTGAAAATCTGGGATTCCCTAATGGACATTCCGGTAGAACTCAAGCCAATTGAGGTTAGATCTGCCTTAGAAATCACTATCGAAAGCAAGATCTACGCATATGACGCCTACTTCATCGAGTGTGCCAAGCATTGGCGCTGTCCATTGCTTACTCTTGATCGCAAGCTGGAAACTGTTGCAGTGAACAATGGCATTCAAGTATTGGAGATCTAAATCAGAGTTTTTACTTACTCCGAAGCAAGGAAAAGACTTGCGGAGGTGTTGGATCTCGCGGAAGACGATGAGGTTATCATCAAGCGAAGAAACGGAGAAACTTTCTCCCTGAAGAGGATAAGAAAAGCTGTTTCTCCTCTCGATATCGAGGGTCTGAAACTGGATATTTCAACAACCGAACTTGTTGCTGCAGTCCGTGAATCGAGAGAACGATAGCCTAACCACTGCATGAACCACTCACAAATGCAAACCACTGAGCCAGAGTATTGTGCTGGTTATGCAAAGCGTTAGACACATAATATTAATTACAGGTGGAGAAAAATGACTTTTTGCACATCAATTCATTGCATGGATGGGAGAATACAGGAACCAATCATAGAATATTTAAAGGAGATCTATAGCATAACCTATGTTGACACAATAACTGAACCGGGGCCATGCAAAATACTTGCTGAGAATCAAGACAAAATATCAGTTAATTCCATTATGGAAAGGACTAATATTTCAATAAATAGACATGGTTCGAAGCTCATTGCTATTTCTGGACATTATGATTGCGTAGGAAATCCTTGCGATGAAGATATGCAGAAAAAACAAATAAGAGAATCCATTAAATATCTTAGTAATAATTTTCCTGAAATAGAAATAATCGGATTGTGGATTGATAATGAATGGAAAATAAGTAATGTCTAACCAATCAATGCATCCGACTTTTTCCTGCAGCTTCGCTTTGGGAAAAAGCGGGTGTCCTTCTTATGTCAGCTGAATAGTTCCTATTTTAGCTTTGGTGTTGATCAGGATCCGGAGCGGCCTGTAAAGTTGGATATACCTCAGGAATTTTGTCTCCTCCATAGCGGTGTGACTCTCAAGATAATCGTAATCAAGATAATCTTCACCTTTCCTTTTCAGCGTGAAGTAACCGATTCCAAGAGAAGTGATGTTCTGGAAGAAATGCGTCCCCTGCGAAGGTTCCACATCCATATCCGGAAGGGGAGTTTCTACAATGCAGCCCACTGAAGATATCTGATTCCATCTGACCGGTATTCCAAGCCAGCTGTCCGAACTTCCCCATCTCCCGGGGCCTATCAGAAGCGACTGACGTCTCAGGCGTCTTATCGTCCGATTCATCTGCTCGATCTCAGCTGCTATCTCAGTTGTCTGGCTCCTGTCGAACTTTCTGGTAGATACGTAGATAATATCTCTGATGTCCTCTATGAATCCATGGCCCAGAACCTGGTGTGATATGCAGACAGCATTATCCTCGTCGATGTCTTCCACTTCCGGCAGCACTCCATCTGTAGATCCCATCGGCCTGATCTGGAGAAAGCCGAATTCATTGGAATCCCCGGTTGAAACGTTTTCCAGGTTCACTGCAAATTCTATTTCAATGTCGCTTGAAAATGCTACCTTCCCTATTTTGAGAAGGTGCTTCAGGAGCGGCGCAAGCGGGAAATAGTCCCCCTTAAGCACTCCAGCCATTGTGACAAGCTTCGCGCCAGGCCTGAAAGTGCCGTCGATTATCATGTCATTATCTGCGGAGAAAACTGAGCCAACCGGAGCAAGTGTCCCATCCTCCTGAGCCCTCTGCAGATCCAGGGTCACAAGGTGCATATCCCGGCCGGGATCATCAGCATTCACACTGGCATCCCCCGAAAGATCCAGAGCAAGGAATTCACGCTGAGAGTTTCTCAGGTACTCATTAGTTGAGGAGAACTGGTACAGTCTACCGGGAGACTCGGGTGAGAATCTTACACATTTGCCTCCGTCTACCACCGTGCCCCCAAGACCCAGGGCAACCGAAGCGACACCGCATTCCTCACTCATGCCGTCGAGGGGATAATAATTGTACGACTTTGCTACTCCGGCAAAATTCGGATAGAACGAATCTCCATGTTCTCTGGCTGCAATCTGCTGTATAACCACCGCCATTTTCTCTTCCTCAAGGCGGTTAGGTGTGGTTTCTATGTATGCAACCGATTCACTGTAATATGTGGATGCATACACCAGCTTAATTGCGCTGAGAAGCTGCGACATTCTAACATCGATGTCCGGACTGTTATTAGGGAGCATGTAAGTTCTGTAGATCCCTGCAAAAGGGTAGGAGGGACTGTCTTCGAGAAGACTGGAGGATCGTACCGCGAGAGGATATCTGACTTCCTCAAGAAAAGCCAGCAGCATTTCTCTTACATCAGCCGGAATGGGTGCGTCCAGAAAGGCTCCGGCAATTGCTCTGTCCCTCTTGATACTGGAGCTGCTATTGTCAAAATCATCCCTGCCGAAAACCAGTTCGGTAAGTCCGGGATTCTCCATGAACCGGTCAAAAACCCCTGTAGTCACAACTGCGGTTGGAGGAACATAAATATTCACATCGGGGAATTCATCATTGATACTGTAGATGTTCAGAAGAGCATTTATAAAGGCAAGTCCACGTCCCTTTCCACCGAGAGAGCCTGAACCTATTTTCACAAACTCCGTGTCATAATCAAACGTCTCACTTGAGAATTCTTCAACCTGGCCTGCTCTGTACCTTTCCATCCACTGCTTCAGGGACGAAAGCAGATAGGAACGGAGATCTCCAGTAGTTTCGAAATCCTCAACTTTCTGAGGTCTAAGGGCACGGGCAAGGTCGAATTCGGTCCTGGCCATCAGCCATGTAGAGAAGTCATTCCTCTCTGCATGGTAGAACAGGCTCTCATCGGACACTTTCTTCAATGCCAGTCGCAATTCTCTGAGATCTCCGGCTCTGGCCTCTTCATGACCATCTGGATTTCTGAATACGAAATCACCGAAACCGAGATAATCCCTCATGAACTCCCTCAGATCCGCCAGGAGAGTAGGTGAGTTTTTGTTAATGAATGCCGCTCCTATTGAGTTGGCTTTCCCCCTGTTGATTTCTTCTGCAGACTGGAACAGAATCGGGCATTCCGGGTCGTTCGACAGTATCTCTTCAGCAAGCTGGAAACCGGCACGGGGGTATTCAACACCTTCTTTCTCGAATCTCACATCAAGTATCATTCCCAGTATATGATCCTTGAAAAGCCTGTATAGTTCGATAGCTTCCTCGTAATTGCTGGCATGCAGAATCTTGGGTCTTGCCCGCATCCGCATGAGTTTTTGCATCTGGTTCACACCGTCAGTCATTAATGCCTGTGTCTGCTGCATAAGCTCGGTATACAGCATGGGCAGATAAGAGGAGCAGAATCTTATGGAATCCTCAACAAGGATTATGCATTTGACCCCTGCAACGCGGGAATCATGTTCGGCGTTCATCCTGTCCTCAATGGATTTGATTATAGCGAGGAACAGTCTTGCGTCTCCCTGCCATACAAAAGCCTGCCCGCCGGACTCCAGCCTGCCCTCATCCATCAGGATTTTGAGGTCACGCCCGGTATACGCAAGAACCACGAATGGAATACCAGGAGCCGCCTCAGCAATAGCCGCACCCAGTTCATCACATTGCATCGAACCTATGCTGAGCATCGAAATAACCAGGTCGAAGCTCTCCTGTTCAAGACGCTGCAGCGCTTCCTCACCGGTTGATACCCTTACGATGCGCGGAGCGTACCTGAGGTTAAGTTGAAGGTACTCGGAGAACAGTACTTCTGTGAATTTACCGTCTTCTTCCAGCGTATACGAATCATACAAACTTGAGACCAGAAGTATGTTTCTGATCCGTCTGGACATCAGTGTGTAGAAGGGTATAGCTTCAGATCCGCGTCTTCCTACTAATTCATCGAGCTTTCTGTCCCTCATCAGCTTTCCTTTGATCTCAGTAAGACAGTATGCGGGTATTTCCGGCATTGGGGACGGAGGTAATTAGATTATTCAATTACCTCCGTCCCTTTTCAGGAATATAGCCACAATATCCTGATGCAGGCACAGCATCCACTCGATAACCTGATCTGGACACACCAAAACTCATAGGTATATTACCAAACATTATTGGTGTTGCACCAATGTATCATAGACGGAGGAAATATGCAGATCGATCTTGATAACGTTGCGTATATCGGAGAGACGTCGGTAACAATCCGGAAAAGCAGGCGCCGGATCACAATCCCAAAGGAGATCGTTGAAAAACTGCGTATTTCAGACGGTGATAAAATTCGTTGGGTTCTATTCAATGATGGAAAACTCTCTATCTCCACGGTAAACTCTTCATCTGAATCCTCAGCTGCAACCGGGATATAGAAATACCGATTATATGGATACTGTCCTGCCCGTATTGATCCTGGTTGTTATTGCGTTCGCAAGTGAATTCGTAGACTCATCTCTTGGCATGGGCTACGGAACAACACTTACGCCACTCCTGATCATTATGGGCTACAACCCGCTGATAGTCGTGCCTGCAATCCTGACCTCTGAGCTTATTACCGGGGGGTTTGCAGCCTTTATGCATCACAGGGCTGGAAACGTGCAGTTCGATTTCCGGAATGATGTGAACCACATTCTAGTGAAAAAGATGAGGTTGCTCGGTTACATTCCCCGGTCAAATGCCTCGAAAATTGCTCTTGTACTGGCAGCATGCAGCCTTGCGGGCGCTGTAATAGCAGTTTTCCTGGCCATTAACATTCCAAAAACATACCTTAAGGTGTTCATAGGCGTTATGGTTTCTTCAATGGGTGTTCTGATCCTGCTCAAACGCAATTCGAAACCGCACTTTTCATGGAAAAAAATCGTAGGGCTCGGGATTCTAGCGGCATTCAACAAAGGTCTTTCCGGGGGAGGCTACGGTCCTCTCGTTACCTCCGGGCAGATACTCTCCGGGGTGGATACTAAGAACTCAGTTGCCATAACATCACTGGCCGAAAGCTTCACCTGCGCTGTGGGAATAACAACTTTCCTTCTGCTCGGAACTGAATTCGACTGGACAATTACGCTCGCCCTTCTTGCAGGGGCTGCAGCTTCGGTACCGTTTTCTACCAGGGTTGTTAAGAAACTGAAAGTAAAGAATTTCACACTCATCGTCGGAACAGCCACGGTTATACTGGGGTTATTTACTTTGTATAAGGTTGTTTTCTAAATAACGGATTCAGCCTGAAGATATCGACTATTCCCTTCGAAGAAGCGAAGACAGGAATGCTCTTATGTCATGAAACAGGCCCATGAAACCCCTGAGTCTAAAGTGTTTCAGAAGAAGAGACGGGATCCGGGAAAAGGGTTTTTTCAGAAGGTAATTCCTGCCTATGATGCCCTGTGCCCAGTCTCGGAGGTTTATCAGTTCCCTGTCGGTGAAATCCGTCAAATTTACCAGAAGACTATCGGCACTGTTCATTTCTGTCAGGAATTTCTCTACGTCCGGAATTCTGCCCTGTTCAATGGCCATATTAAAGATAGCGGTTCCCGGGTATGGAGTTACAAACAACATTGGAGCGGTAATGTCAGCCTGTCTGCAGAACTCCACTGTCCTTGCTACAGAGTCGCGCGTCTCTCCGAACATTCCAATTATGAAACTTCCATCAGCGTGGATACCCACAGATTCTGTCAGTTTGATGGCATCAAGACACTGCTGTGCTGTAACTCCCCTTTTCATCCTTCTGAGCATATCATCGCAGCCGGATTCGATCCCGTATGAGATCCAGTCGCAGCCTGCATCCTTCATCGAAAGCAGCATCTCCCTGTCAACGGTATTCACTCTTCCCAGACAGGACCACTTAAGGTCCGGCAGTTCTTCCTTCATGAGGTCACATATCTTCATTACAAAATCTCTGTCACTTGTGAAAAGGTCATCTGGAAAACCGGAATATCTGATATCGTAACGGTTCACCAGTTCCTTCAACTCTGCGACAATTGATTCGGGAGACCTTCTTCTTACATTCCGTCCATAGATTCTGTAACAGTACACACAGTTGAATGGGCAGCCCCTGCTGGCAAGCACCTCCATATGACGCACCTTATTCTGGCGGTGATCCAGGCTTGATACGTAGTTCTCCACCGGAAACAGATCCCAGGCCGGCCAGGGAATTGAATCCAGATTCTGAATCATATCCCGCGGCTGCGATCTCCTCGTGGAGCCCTCATCATCAAGCCATGCGATCCCTCGAACGGAATGCCAGTCAGTTCCCTCTTCCAGCGATTTCATTAGTTCAACGGAGGTAATCTCACCCTCCCCCAGAACCACACAGTCCAATCCGCAGGACTTCAGGTAAATCCCTGGAACGGTCGTGGCGCCACTGTTGCCAGCCATCATGAAAACTCCAGGAAGCTCTTGACGTAACCTGCCGGCAAGCTGCTTCACAAATCGGAATCTTGTTACCATTCCACCAAATGCAATAACCTGAGGTGATTTCTCTACAGTGTATTTCACTGCATCTGCAACTGAAAGGTTATCACCTTCCATATCGACTACAGAAACGCTGTGCCCAGCCTCCAGAAGGCAGGCTGCCACATATGCAAGGCCAAATGGAAAATAACGTGAATGATTTCCCTCGCCGAAACTAGGATATACCAGTACAATCTTCATAATCTTACCAATTTCTCCCTGGAATTTCTATCGTACGATAATCGCATATTATTCGATGAAGGTCAAACCTGTTATATGCTGGTTATCGGCTCTCGGGGGAAATGCTGCAGGTGTCTGGGGCTGCGAATACTCAGCTGATAGAAGCGACTGGAATATGGGTGATGAACTTTGAAGTACAACCAATATAGAAGCCTTCCCGAAAAGGATTCTGAGCATGGTTTGAAATGCTGCCCCATTGTGTTATCCGGCGGACACAGTCGTCCTGGAAGCCTGACAGTCCGTTATAAGCCTGGCGGATGCGCTGTAGATCTTTTCCGCTGCAGCGGCCTGATTCAAGACAAATGTCAATCATACAGAACAGTTCCTCTGCAATGAGTGATGCCGAATAGCCTGCACTGTCGAGAAGAAGCTCCAGATCGGTTTCTTCCCATAATCCCGATACTTCCCGGAGTTTATCCGGAATAACGTGCCATCGGTAATGTGCAAGACATTCAAATGGGGAATCGAACATTTCATCAGTGTATTCATTGGACCAGCTATTCTCAAGAGTATCAGACCGTGCAAAGGAATGATGCCTTACGAAGAAACTTTTTTTCATGCTGCCTCCTTCTCAATTATTCCTATAGGTAAACATATGTATACGTATCGAGATGTCAAGCTGACATTCGGAACACTTATCGGACTGCCTTGACATTTACATTGATTCGCTGTTAAATAATAGCAGGCACTTGTTAAGCAGCGATCAATGTTACTACTGCTGCAATTCGAATGGAGGTTTTTCTATGAAATTCCTGGTAACAATGCCGAAGCTCTCGCCAGATGAGATAGACAGATCCTGAGCAAAGGTCATTGAAGCTTCCGGTGGAAGCGGAATGACTATGGACCGGGCATATACGAACCGGGATGAAGGATTTGTCTGCTGCTGCTGGAACTCTCCCTCCCTAGACAGTCTCAAGGAACTTTTTGAAAAAGCCGGTGCGCCCTTCGAGAAGATGGAGCCGGTTACGGAGCACTTAGCAGCTGCATGGTGATTGCTGTCCTTCATAACAGGGCCCGTCTTCAACAGGCGGGCTCTATTCCCATCTGAAGTATTTTGCGGCAAAAGCGAAACCTGCTACCGTGACGCCGCACAGGACTAATATCTGAACGGGATACTCCCACAGATGCCCGCCGAGCCATAGCCCCTGCAACAACTCAATTACATGAGTAAGAGGAAGAATTTGTGAGAAGGATTTCAGGAAAGATGGGAGCATTTCCCTTGGAAGGGCAGCTCCGGAAAGAAACAACATTGGAAAATACATGACATTGGAAATTATCATACCGCTTCGGGCGGTGGGGGCCAGGCTGGCCGGAATGAACCCCAATGCGGAAATAGAGAGAGTGGACAGAACAAATGCGAAAAATACTTCGGGAATATTGCCGTAAAAACGCATTCCAAAAACAATCACTCCAGCTGCAAGGAGAAGGAGCATCCCCAAAACCGTAATTATGAATAGTGAAGATAACTCCGCTGTGAGAACCAGAAGGGGAGAAATCGGAGCAGATTTGAACCTCCTTAAAATTCCCTTCTCCCTGTAGGCAGAGATGCTTGTTGTAAGACCCGAGATACCGGTGGTTAAGATCACTATCCCTATGAAAGCGGGAACGGCGAAATCTATGTATCCAAAATTTTCACCCGGAAATGGGTCATTACCCCAGATACTTCCGAACAGCATCATAAGCAGCAGCGGGAATATCAGTGTAAAGAAGAAGCCTGAAGGTTCCCTCAGGTAAAGGACAAACTCCATTCGTGTCAGGTTAAAATACCGCTTAAACATATCAGTCGTTTATCTCTTTTCCGGTCAGTTTCAGGAAAACATCCTCCAGAGTGGATTTCTCTGTATGAAAGTCCCCCAGTTCAATTTCTCTGTCTACAAGCAGCTTCACGATTCCAACTACAGCAGAACTGTCCCGAACACGGGCGACAGTCTTTCCGCCCTCTCTGAAAACCTCCACCACTCCGGTTATTGATTCCAGCTCACTCTCATTAAAGCTTTCGGGAATTCCCATGACCACACTGAGGGCAAAGGCATGTGACCTGATTAGTGATTCGGGAGTATCCATGGCAACGATCTTCCCGTTATCGATTATGGCGACCCGGTCACAGAGCTTCTCCGCCTCATCCATGTAGTGTGTAGACAAAAAGACGGTTTTGCCGTCATCCCGAAGCGCCCTGACAAGATCCCACATCGAACACCTTGACCGGGGATCTAGACCGCTCGTCAGTTCATCAAGAAATACTATTTCAGGATCACCAACAAGAGATAGGGCAACGAATAGCCTTTTCTTCTGCCCCCCTGACAGGGCTGAGAAATGCGAATCCTTCTTATCCGACAATCCCAATCTTGAGAGTATCCCGGAAGTATCAGCAGGATTCCCGTAAAAGCATGAGAAAAGGTCAATTGCTTCCCATACTTTCATTCTATCTGGAAGTTCGGATTCCTGCTGCTGGATACCTACCTTTTCCAGGAGAGCCTTTCGCTGCCTGAGGGGGTCAAAGCCCAATACGCTGATAAATCCCGAATCGGGTTTGCGCATGCTTACGATGCAGTCCATGGTTGTGGTTTTACCTGCGCCATTGGGCCCTACAATGCCGAAGATCTCCCCCCTCGATACGCAAAGGGAGATGCCATCGACGGCATGCACCTCACCATAGCATTTTTTTAGATCTTCGACACGAACAACTACTTCAGGCAAAACAACCTCAATTCCTCTGTTCAGTTCAGGATTGTTACCGTTTTCTTAAGCTCTAACGAGCCGTTGGACAGGACAACGAAGAAAACTCCGGAATTCCACGATGAGACATCAACTGTCTCCTCGCCGCTTAGTTCAGCAGACCATACGAGACGGCCGGAAAGGTCGTAGATCCCGCAATTCCATTCTCCCTGCGGCGGAGTGAGAATCATAACGCCTGCCAAAGGATTCTGCAGGACTATATTTCCCGCAAAACCTTCCAGAGGATTATCTCCGCAGGACGTCCCTTCAGAGGAGAGAAAAGCCCAGGTATGATAGGGCTGACTCTGCTGATCCTGCAGGCCTGCAAACACAATGGGTGAAGGTGATACAGTTTCCATATAAACGGTGCTTACGTTGTACACTCTTTCAGTAAAAGGCTGCTCCCAGATAAGATCCCCGCTCAATGCATCAACAAGTGTTATCCTTCTCCCGTTGATGCTTCCACCAACGATACACGGAACCCATGCCCCCCCGGTATAAACTGAATCAGCCCAGGCTACACTCCATGTATTCGAACCAGTGGCGTAGCTCCATAGAGTGGTGCCGGTGGCTCCATCGAGACAGATCGTTCCCGCATTATCCCCGGCAACAGCGATCTCTGCAATCCCATCTCCATTTATATCGGGTCCCCCCTCGACATCAAGAAGCATTCCACCCAGATCTCTAGCCCATAGTGAATCACCACCAAGGCTGTAGCACTGGACTTCTCCGCTGAAAGAACTGCTGACCATCCAGGGAACGGTATCCTCTCGATCAACAGCCGATACGCACATGACGTCTCCGCCGCCGTTCCTGCTCCAGATAAGGGATCCATCGGAGCCGTCAACCAGTTCAAGTGTATAATCCGTGTGGGAGCTTCCCCCTATTCCAAGGTAAATTTCCTGCACAGCATCACCCGTTACGTCAGGTACAGCAAGTACATCCTCAACAGCATCCGCTGTAGTTCTGGTCCAGAGGGTATCACCGGTAGCTCCGTTCAAGCAGGCTGCTGCGGATGTGTTGGCAGCCCCCGTAGAACCGAACCCCCCGAGAAGCTCCGGAAGGTTATCGCCGGTCTGATCCTCCATAAAACAGCAGCTGTAGCCCCAGCCGGCTCCGCCGGGAATACTCTCGTACGCGCTCCATAACCATATAAGGGATCCGTCTATCCCCGAAACCAGTATCAGGCATCTTCCCGGGGGAAGGTATCCGCCAGGTGTAGCCATAAGAATATCTCCGTATCCATCTCCATTCATATCCGGTACTCCTGCAAGACCCTCATCCTGGTAAATTCCGTTGTACTGATCACTGGTCCAGAGGATATCACCGGAGGCACCTGATAAGCACCAGAGTGTAGGCTCATCATCGAAGTAATTCAAACCGCTCGCTACATCCGGGACACCGTCCCCGTCAATATCACCAATATCAATCGTTGAATAAACACCACCGCTTGTAACGTTAGCCCACAGTGTATCCGGCGCGCTTGCGGTAAGAATCAATATCATCAATAACATTACCAATCATCTCCTTTTCATAATCCAGCATTTTCCAGAAGGAGGAGTACGGCTGCTAAAATCAGGCAGCCGGGTATCACTACCAGCCATGGATTGACATTCAGAATTTCCGGGATTGTCTTCGCCCCGAAATCACCTTTCTGAAGAATGCCGTTTTTAAGCCCGGGGTAGATAGAAGCGTACAGACCGGACCCGATCAGAATACCCGCTACACCTCCGAGCAATGCGTCCAGAGAACCTGTCCCAACAGCACCCGATACGGTTCCGGGACAGTAACCGAGAGTCGCGAAACCGACACCGAAGATAAGGCCGCCAACCGCTGATGATCCGAGTGATCCGGGTTTGGGATGAAGTTTGACAAGACCGGCGCTTTTTAGAGCGTAAATGCCCAGAGAACCGGTGATAACTGCTGACAGCATAACCTTCACAACCGTGAAATCCTTCAGAAGAAGCTGACCGATAATGACATCGTAATCGGTGACTCCTCCCTTCTGCAGCAGAAAGCCGAATGCTACCCCGCAGAGCAGAGCAATAGCGAACTGCAGACCTCTTTTCGCATGCAGTTCATCGAGGGTCATGATGCACCTCCTGCAAACACTTCAAATATCAGCAGTGCTGTGACAATACCGCCTGCAAAGAAACATATTGCTGCTATCCAGCTGCTGAGGGTCCATTGAAGTGTTCCACTTATTCCGTGGCCGCTTGTACATCCTCCCGCCCATCTGGAACCGAAACCCATTACAATACCTCCTGCAAGAGCAACCAGGAGTCTGAGGATCGGTGTGTCTCCGAAGTAAGCAGTCCAGAGCGAATGTTCAATGCTTATTCTGAAGGAACCTGAGAGGATGCTGGATATGAACGCCCCGGCAAACACGCCCAGAACAAGTATCCATTCCCAGTCAATTTCAGGAACGAACTCCATATAGTAGGGTTTTTCCTTTACCTTATCACCTCTGAACAGCTTCTCGATCATTCCGCTCGTTCTGGCAAAAGCAGTAGAACAGCCGATGGCTTTGTTTGAAAGGAGAAAAGTCACCCAGCTGAGAACACCAATACCGGCCCCAACCAGATATGGAGACCATCTTCCCGCTTCAAGCCAGTTCATCAATGCTTATCCACTCCGGTTTTCGCCGTGACCCGGTCGTGTAAATTGCCCGTGAGCAGTCGCGGACCATGAGGTATGGAACACATCAGGCATGCAGGGGCAAGAGCTGCCGAATTGAACCCTTTCATACCTCCGGAAATGTTCTGAAGCTTTCTGAATCCGTTAGTCAGGAGGATACTCCCGGCCAGAGTTGATCTGTATCCGGTGCTGCATACAAGAAGGGTCTCCGAATCCTGGTCCAGCTCCCGAAAGCGGGTCCTCAGATCCGGTGCAGGGATGTTTACAGCACCATCGATGTGTGAATTGTCATACTCAGCGGAAGATCGCACATCCAGTATCAGACCGTTACTGCATGACCTGATCACAAGGTCGGCCTCAAGTACCGACAATTGAGGTAAATGGGCAGCCGGAAGACCTGCAAGAGACCACGCAAACATACCTCCGTCCAGGTATCCCTTCACCCTGTCAAGTCCTACTCTTCTGAGCCATAAGGTTGTGTCCGATACCTCAGAGAGGCTCGAAGCAACGAGGTAGATATCAGCATCAGGGGGGAGAACCCAACCGGCAAAGACGGGGATATTCCCCTCGAAGTCAATACTTACAGCATTCGGTATATGCTGTCCGCCGAAGGCATCGTACCTCCGTACATCCAATACAATTGAATTAGGGCCACCGATGGCCTTTCTGAATTCTTCCGGCTTCATCGGTTCAGGCTCCCCGAGGGAGGAAATTGTTGCAGATCCTGCTCTGTTGAACGCACTGCATCTGGAAAAATGATCAGGTGCCGGAGGCATTCCGGTGGTAAGGGAATGAATAAAAGCATCCCTGTCTTCGATCTGCAGGGCGGCATTGTACTTGCGTTCGTAGCCTATTGTACTGCGCCATTTGGAGCCCATAGCCCTGCCGCACAGGGATCCCGCGCCGTGCGCAGGATATACTTCGCAGAAATCCGGCAGTTCCATGAGTTTTCTCAAGCTGTCATATAAACGGGATGCAAGCTCCTGCGCCATGTCCGGGAACAGGTCCGGCCGACCCACATCCCCGACAAATAATGTATCTCCGCAGAATACACCGGCTGGATCCGGCCCTCTGCCTGTATCAGATACTATGTAACTTACATGTTCCGGTGTATGCCCCGGAGTCTCTATTACATCTATTTTCATCTCCTCAAGCAGGAAACTGTCACCCTCGGAAACGGGTAAATGGTCGAATGCACAGCATGCCAATGCCGGCACAACCACCGAAGCCCCTGTCAAGGCTGCCAGATCCATGTGACCAGACACGAAATCCGCATGCAGATGGGTCAGGAGAACATGAGTTATTTTCAGATCATGGTCCGCAGCTGCCCTGATGTAACCGCCGACATCCCTTGAGGGATCGATAACAGCGCAGGTTCTGTTTCCCGCCAGCATATATGAACTATGGGCGAGTTTAGGCATGAAAAAATGAACCAGCAGCATTTTCAGTCTCCGTTCCTTCAGAACAGTAAGTGAATGCAGCAGTAACACTGTAACCAGTGACTGGAAAATACCCAAGAAACGGTGTGTCCGTCAAATCTACCCTGCATCATCCAGTCAACACTTTGACGCATGCCGGTCATCTGAGGCAGGGTATCCGCTTTTCGGAAATCAGCAGATTTATTGATGCGGAACAAATTGTGTTGAAGTAGTGTTTGTAACGTGTTATGATATTTACGGAATTTACTACCTCATCAGCTGACACTCCGCATGTGTCAGTGATCACGAATGAACATGGAAGGCAGTGTAAATGAAGACTCTGACATTACTATCCCTGCTGCTTCTGGCAGCCAGCCTGCAGGCAGCTCCGCCCCCTCCCTGGTTCCCGTGGGAAACGGAACGGGGTGAAACGAATCTGCAGCTCTACCTGGAATCTTACACCGAGGCCCGAACAAGAGGCGTGGACGCGGCAAATCCGATATACGGCCTGCACAACCCTCCGTTCGGACCGGATGGTGCCCTGAGCGGCACAGACGAAGGGATGAATGTCCTTATACTGCTTGTGGATTTCACTGATAATGTGGCCATGACACCTTCGGTATACTTCGACTCCATGGGTTTCGCCGCGGATACCTTCTCTCTTAAGAATTACTACAGTGAAGTATCCTTCGGTCAGATTGACATTGTAACTCTTGATTATCCCTCCAGCACCGCCTGGCAGAGAGCACCGGAGACTTACGTATACTATGTGGATGATAACTACGGGTGGGGGAATTACCCGGCCAACTCCCAGGGCATGGTGGAAGACGTCTGCGAGCTTGTGGATCCTTTTGTAGACTTCTCACAGTACGATAATGATTCCGATGGTTACGTCGACGGTGTGAATGTGATGTTCGCCGGTCAGTTCGACGGCACCCCCCAGACCATCTGGCCCCACGCCTGGTCCCTGCCCGGAGGCGGTGTAACCTTCGACGGAGTGAAGGTTTACTCTTTCAGCGTCCAGAACGAGTACGATGACAATCCCGGTGATAAATCCGCTGCAGTCTTCTGCCACGAGTTCGGGCACGTAATGGGACTGCCGGACCTCTACGATTACGATTATGACTCCAACGGTATAGGCGACTGGGGCATCATGTCCTTCGGCCTCTACAACGGGAACAGCTGGAGCCCGGCCCACTTCTGTGCGTGGAGCAGGATCGGCCTCGGAATATCCATCCCGGTGAACATCACTTCGGCAGGTTACTATGATGTCCCTTCCGTGGAGATGTCTGGAACCATCTACCGGTTATGGACAAATGGCTCCGGGGGTAACGAATACTATCTTGTCGAGAACCGCAGGCCCATAGGTTACGATTCCGCCCTCCCGGGGTGGGGCGTCCTCATCTGGCATGTAGACGACGCCACCTCCAGCAACAACAACCAATGGTACCCCGGCCACACTTCCTACGGACACTACCATGTCGCTCTGGAACAGGCAGACGGCCTCTGGGAGCTCGAACAGAAACAGAGCTACGGAGACCAGGAGGATCCGTTCCCGGGCCCGTCCTCCCAGAACGCGGATGCCTTTAACTACTGGACCGTTCCGGACAGCAGGGATTACTTCTTCGAGGATACATACGTAGAGGTCTCCTCCATACCGGAGAGCGCCGATACCGTCAACGTATTCTTAAGCGCCTCGCAGACCGGAATAGCTGAAGGGGATATCCCAGATGCCCCCGGTGTCCTTACGATGGCAGCCAATCCGGCAAACGGCTCGGCTGTCTTCCATATCTCCCACCCGGGAGGAGAAGCATCGCTGGAGATTTTCGATATCAGCGGCAGAGTGGTCGCAGTAATCCTTGATGGAGAGCTGCCGCAGGGTGACCATACACTCTCATGGGATGGAGGGACCGGTATCTATTTCGCAAGGTATGAAGGAAACGGCATTCTCTCAGGAACGAGGTTCCTGCTCGTGCGGTAAGGACGTTTCATCACGTTCCAGATCTTTTGCGAATACTATCCGGTCCGCTGAACCGCCGGGGTCGAGATTCACTGCACGGGACCTGAACACTCCTGCAAATGTGGCCATCAGAATTCTCAGATCGTAGCATGGGCTGCGGCTTCGCACATAGTGATAGTCGAGCCTCATCTGTAATCTCTTATCCAGACTGCCCTTCCGGAGGAGACATAACTGCGCGGGGCCGGTCCAGCCCGGCCTTACAGTTTCGCGGAGTGACGTATCCAGATCCCTCAGCAGGGAGGCGGGCAGCGGCCTCGGACCAACGAAACTCATCCTGCCTGTCAGTATGAGAAAGAGCTCGGGGAGTTCGTCCAGATGCGACCGGCGCAGAAGCCTTCCCCAGAAATTGATTCTGTGCGCCTCGAAAAATACCCGTCCGGTCTCCCTCCCGCTCTTCATGGATCTGATCTTCAGGTGGGTGTACTCAACTCCATACCGCCCGATGCGTTTCGACAGGTGAAAAGGAGGAAAACCGATGAAAATCGAAGATATCAGAAGCACAGCAAGGGTGAGAGGCAGGGTGATAACGATAAGAACAAAGGCTGCGAGGGCTTCCAGCGGGCGCGGCATCAGGACTCCTCGGAGGCGGCATAAGCTCCGGTACATGAGATGAACTGATCCCCCCTCTCGAAGAGATCGACAAAGAGAGGAGCACCGCTGCATCCAGGGGAGAGCAGCAGAGTACCCTCTTCATTCGGATCCAGACAACTGATTCCGATATTAACGGCTTCATTCATATCCCCGGCGAGGCTGAGCCGGTTCTCATTCATCCCCTTCAATGCGTTCCTCAGCCTTGCCGAAGCAGGATCATCGCTGAAGAGGATGATCCGGTGAACCCTCGCTCTGATAAGCGATGCAAGGGGACCGTAATCCAGATTCTTGTGCCCTCCTCCTCCTGCTATAAGCACGATCTTCCCGCTGTCCAGATTCATTATAGCCTTTATTACTGAGTCCGGCGTGGTGGCTGCGGAATCGTTGATGATACGGATTTTTCCGTATCTTCCTGCGAACTGGTATCTATGGGGAATGCCTGGAAATGTGGCTATCCCCCCTGCGATTCTCAACGGATCGGCACCTGCCGCAACGGCACAGCATACCGCGGGAGTGATGAGATCGAGATGCACAGGTACAGCCATGTGGTCAGGAAGAGTATCAACACGGGTAAGTCTGACAACCCCGGGATCCCTCCAAGTCAGCCAGCCATCCTCCAGGAAAGAGCCTTTTGTGCCATCCGGCGGAACATGGTTCGAGGAAAAGTAATACCTTTCCGAACTGCCGGGGATCTCCGATAGAGCCGGATCATCAACAGGCAGGACAATGATGTCACCCGGGCTCTGGTGCCTCGCGATGGACTCCTTATCGAACCTGTACTCTTCCATCGAACTGTACCAGTTCATGTGATCGGCAAAGAAATTCAGCCAGCAGCCTATATGGGGAGATTTTCTGTGCAGATTCATTTCCGAAAGCTGCCAGGAGGAAAGTTCGAGAATCGGGTAGATCGAATCATCATCAACGAACCGAAGGGGTGAGACACAGTTATTCCCTGCTGCAATTGTCTTCACCCCGGAGAAGCGGAGTATATGGCTGACAAGGTGAGTGGTGAAGCTTTTGCCCTTTGTACCTGTAATGCCGACCCATGGTCTGTCTACGATCTCACAGAATATACCTGTCGGGCTGTCGACCGCCGAGTCCGAATCCGAAGCTGCAACCAGGAATCTGTTGCTGCGTTTGATGCCGGGATTCCTTATCACCAGGTCGGCTTTAATGAAATCCTCGATGCTGTGGCCGCCGAGCACAAACCTGATATCCATATCTGCCAGCTCAGCAAGGGAATCCCCAAGAACGGATTCATCCAGAAGATCTGTTACGGTAACTCTGGCGCCGCGCGCAAGGGCGAAAAGCGCAGCACCCACCCCTCCGTCCTTTGTACCCAGTCCCATTATCAGGACACTCTTATCCTGCAGATCATCAGAGGACCTCCAGAGTCTCACGCCAGAACCCCGAACAGAACCCTGTCAAGATCATGTGAAACAAGATATTCGGGGTACTTCTGCGTGTACAGCTCATGCAGCTTCTTCCCGACAAAGCAGTCGTCGTCACCGCCGCACACTGACCCGCACTGCTGCCCGGATTTAAAACTGTTCCAGTCGAAATCTTCAGTCCAGATACAATCAGGTTCGGCTCGGCCGACAAATCTCTGGCATGCATGAACCATCCCCCCCGGATCGATCAGCGCAGTTGCGCTGCCTGCATTACACCTGAGTTCAGGTATCCAGCATCCCAGAAGAAGTCTGTGATGACCTCCGAGCCGTATTGATCGGGAAGATGCTTCCGAGTAAGCATTCTTCAGAAGGATGTAGCGTTCCGCTGGAGATAACGGATATCTCTCCCGATAAAGGAGGGAGATAGATAGTTCCGACAAGCCAAGTTCGGAAGAGATGAAATTCAGCAATTCCGGAAGATGACGGGAACTCTCAGTATCAAGCACCGCATTCAGATAAACGGGTAGATCCAGATCCATCAGCAGTTTCAGACCTTCGATGACCTTTCGGAAGGTACCCCGGCCATCCGCGGTTCTCCGCCTTGAATCGTGAAGAACCTCCGGACCGTCAAGCGAGACTACATGTATCAACCGTTCATCCCCCCTGAAACCGCTGAGCCGATCTGCGGTGAGCAGAGTGGCGTTCGTGTTCACTACCACTAATCCATCCGGAACCCTCGAGAAGAAAAGATCGGCTATATCCAGTAATAGCTCCTTCTCTATCCATGGCTCCCCGCCGGTGAACCTTATCTGAGGTCTCGCCTGCGGATTGGATCTGAGGATATGATCCGAAAATGATTCCGCTGCTCTTCTGAACATACCGGGGTCACCAGGTTTCCCTCCGGAAGGGCAGTAGCAATAGGTACATGCACAGTTACATTCACATGTAGGCATCAGGTACAGTGAAGTCACCATCAGTACCCTCCCCTGCAGTCCCATGGCGTAATCTGTTCGGGCAGTGTCGCACGGCAGAAACATGCCCTGACATCCGTCTTCTCGAACATCGATGCAATCCGTTTGAAAAGCGGCAGGCGCCATTCCTCTGCAGGATGAACCGGAACATCACCGGGCAGCGGATAATGTGCAATCAAGCGATCGAACATCGCCTCCGGAAGCGAATTCCTCATCCTTGATGCAATAAACCCGTCCATTCTCAGAGTTTCAATACCAATAGCGAACGGCTTTATCCTAAGCACCCACTGCAGAAGCGCAGACAGCCTATCCCCATCCGTGATTCCAGGTATGATCGGATCAATTCTTACAACAGTTCGGAGCCCTTTCATCTGGGCCAGGTCCTGGATCAGTTCGGCTCTCTCTCCGGCTTTCGGAGCTCCTGGTTCAAGCAGATCGGTGATACCGTCATCCAGAGTGTTCAGTGAAATACCCACGAAGGATCGACTGCTATCCCTTATTATCCCGATATCTCTTCTTACCAGAAGACTCCGGGTGATAACGTAGAACGGCTGCTCCGTTCTGGAGAAGTGCCTTACCAGCGAACCGGTTCGAAAGTGCTCTTCCTCGCATGGAGGGTATGGATCGGTCCATGGGGAGAGATAGAGTGGAACAGAGGATATGGGACTTTCGAATATCTCCCGCTCACGGTCTGTCGGCCTGATTTCTTCCGAGTGTCTCTGCTTCCCAATACAGTAAACGCAGTTAAATGGGCACCCTGTGTAGAGATCCGCTTCGCGCAGACTGGGGCACTTCCCAACATATTTCGGCATATCACCTCTCCGTTTCCGCATAACTGATATTCAGAACTGCAGCCCCGGTCAAGAATGCGGGATGCGTAACGGAAGACAGGGACGAGAATTCTCTCGTCCCTGTCAGCTTTTTTTCCGATCAGATCAGTCGGCTCAGGATGTTTACTCTAATACGCTGAAAACTTTCCTGTCCGCTCATTCCATTTCACGAAGAGATACCAGAGAAGCATGATAGCCAGGAATACACCAACTGCTGGTCCGTACCCGATTTTTTCAGGCAGGAAAAACATCTGCTTCATGCTGTCAGGCAGCGCATCGAAAAATGCAGGCTTGATGAACTTCGCTGTAAAGGGCATTGCAACCATCATACCGATTATTGAAGCCCAGAGTTTGATATGTCCTTCGCCGGCGCGCCACAGTGAGCCAACGGTACATCCACCGGCAATGGTCATTCCAAATCCGAAGATCGTTCCTCCGATGATGGCAGGGACCCAGAAATGGGGCCAGACCCAGATCATTTCGCCCCTGACACCCATGAACTTGAGGACGACAAACCCGAACATCGAGACCAGGATACCCGCCATTACAGCGAGTGCCGGTTTAGAGCTGCCGGACATGAACGGCTCACGGAGTGCCCTGACAACACAGAAGCGTGAACGCTGGCAGACCAGGCCTAAGTAAAGGCCAATTGGTGCGAACCATGCGAGTACGCTGCTGGTGCCTGTGTACCTGAAGGCTACGATCATACCTATGATTACTACAACAAATCCGAGGATCGGCTGCCAGGATCCCTTGCCTTTTCCGGCGTCAAGAATCGAATATGTTTTTCCGCTGCTTAATTTCGGGAATTTATTCACTTCGAAGAGCAGGTACTTAACAGCAAGCCATGTACCGACTACGAGTCCTCCTGTGAAAACGACTGCGCCCAGTGAAAGCGCGGGCCAACCGCTGAAAAAACCGCCGATCGTGCAGGATACACCTACAACGGCTCCAAGTCCCATCAGGAGGCCTCCGATAAGCCCTTTGAAGAGTTCGCCAATAGGAGGAAACCTGAGAGCGAACTGCTTGGAGAAAAGAGCTCCAGCGAACGCGCCCAGTAATAGCATTATGCACAGAACCGAGTATGGGAATAGATTAACCGCTCCCATGTTGGCAAAGTCCCCGCCCATAAGGTTGAACAGGTTATCTCCCCAGTTCTTGACTCCCCCGGAGGCGCCCCATGGCTTAAGAACTATAAAAAGGCAGATGTTACCCACACCGAGCAGGATTCCACCCACCCACATAGGCCATGATTTGGAGAAAAACACATCGTACAGTTCACGAAGGCTTCCTTTATTCTTTGCACCGGATTCACTCATCGTTATCTCCTTGGCAAAATGAAGCGGTCGTCAGGGGTATTCAATCCCAGCTCTTCCGCAAAAAATACACTGACTCGAAAACCTATTTTTCGCGACGGATAAAGAAAGTAAACCCATCTTCAGTGTCAACAACCTCAAGAAGAGAATTGCCGGTTTTGCCGCACCATGCCGGCACATCATCCTTTGATCCGGGATCGGTACCGTACATCTCCAGAACCTTTCCGACCTCAAGTTTCTTGATTGCCATAGCCAGCTTCAGAATCGGCATCGGGCACGATAACCCCTTGCAATCGAGAATCACATCACCCTGCATAGTTCCTCCTTTTCAGTGGTTCAGAAAAAGCGATCACAGTTGAAAATGCATATAAGGAAATTCGAATATCTGAACTTCATTGAGTTTAACATTCCCCGAACCATTGTCAAGGTTCAGAGAAAGGCTGCAAAAGTAAGAAAACCTGTGAGGAATCAGAAATCCGGAAAGGGCTTCCTCATCCAGGTTCTACAGATAGACTTATACTCATCTGAAAGGTTCGGATTTGAAACAGAGAGGTTCTGTGCCCTCTTCTCGATTGGTTTCGCTGATTTCCCTGCAGCCCACACGATCCCGTTCAGTATGAGAAAGAACACAAACTGGGTGAAATCAAGTCTTCCTGTGATTATTCCGATACAACCCAGAACACCCATACCTCCAAAGAAGACTATAGCCAGAAGTGCCTGATACATCTGCTTTCGAACCATTTCTTTCAGATTCTCAAGATTCAAGAGGCTGTCGATACCTGAATTAAGGGCTAGAAATTTCTTCAAAGCTGACAGAGCAATAAAGAAATTCACCATCCCGCAGGAGAACATCACAAGAATCCATCCAAAGTAATCCATTCTAATCCCTACTCCCGTTCACTCAAACAGCAGTGTTTTCAGGTTTCTAAAGAGATGCCCAGAGACCGGGGTCGACAGGAAGATTCTCAAGGACCTCATCATTTACCAGAGGTTGGTATTTAAGTTCAAGCCTCTGCATCAATACTACGGTTGCCTCTTCTTCAAGCCTGGCGCGGACCATTAATTCGAGGGGAATTCTGACCTCTTCCTGAAGGGCTTCTCTTTCCGGTGCGACATCGATCAGCCTGAACAGGACATATCCTGTACTTTCAGTCAGTTCAAACGGTCCTGCCCAGCTTGTTATGTCAGATCGATCGATAAGGAACACTTCTCTACCGAAGCCGCCTGGGATATCGCTCATTCTCAATAACCTGGTAATCTGCGGGCGGGCTGAATCTGCCGCGAGATATAGAAGTCCATTGAGCGTTGCTGCATAATCTTCAATGTTTCCATTGCTCAGAGCGGCCCTATAATCATCCATATGATCCGGAGGTATAATGACAGCCTGCAGTGAACGCATCTCTTCTATGATGAAGGGTGCTTCAAGATTGTTGAACTGGTCCTCGATATCAGAATCGGTAACGGTAACTTCTGAAGAAACCATGTCATCATAGTATTTCTCAGACGCCAGATCGAACAAATAGGATTCAGCTTCGGCTCGAAGCGAATCCACCAGCAGGGGTGCGGCCTGCTGCAGCGTTTCGGCAAGAAATGAGCCGAATGTAAGATTCTCGATGAAATAGAACTGCCATGTCAAAGACGTTGGCTGCACATACGTTCTCGATTCAAGAAAATCTATTCCATCCCTCACCATGATTGAGCTCCAGTTGCCCAGATCAGACTCTACAACGATTTCTTCGATCAGTTCTCCATTTCCCGAATAGAAATCAACAAGCCTGCTTACGGCGGCGGTATCCACTGAGATCGAGTATTCCTCTACCATGGAATTCCTTATCCCGTTCATCCACCGACTGTTTCTACCATTAGCGATACGGTTGGTTGCCATCTGGTTACAGGCTGCGGTGTCCGCGAGCGCCTCGGCAACAAGTGCTGGATCCGTTACTTCGACTGAATCAAGTCTCACTATGATTCCGGATTCAGTGCTGCCGGCCTGCCCTGTGGATAATGTGTCAAGATGAATGGCAAGCCCAAAACTGAGTTCAGGCAGGTGGTCAGGCCCGTGTGAGATCGAGGAATCTGTACCCGGATTGAGTGTGTACCAGACGGATTTACCGATATGATCTCTGTAAAACTGAAGATCGGATACGGTAACCGCAGTTTCAGCAACTGACAAAAAATAATCATGGGCTCTCTCTACTGTCATGAACCCAAGCCAGGAATCACTGCCGGATACGATACCAGGATCTGATAGATAGCCTTCGGATTCAAGTTCAGTCTGAAGGACAAGTTTTCTTGTGTAAGTCAGTATGTACTGCCCCACCGGATCGGCATTTCTCGTGAAGTACTCCCGCTGCTCCTGATTCAGTCCGTTCCATGCATCTCCGATTTGGGAAACCGTTACGGTGTCCATCCCGACGATGATGAGCCACGTATCTCCGTTCGCGGCTGTTGAACCGAGACATCCTGAAATCAGGAATAGCAGCACTGATACCGATGCCGTGACTATGGTCAGAATTGTTTTCAAGAGAAGCCTCCCTTTAAATTCATGCAAAAACGAAACTCAGTGATACTTCGTTATTGATGGATCACGCTGATTTTATGAACAGGATTGAAATATACAATTCTGCAGGCATTCAACATAGCGGCTACTTAGAAAGGGAAGGGGCAGAAGCCCCTTCCCTCAGAACAAGTTGTGTACTAAACCTAGAATACAGTCTTGATGGATCCCCAGGTGTCTCTTTCGAGAGAAACAGCGGTTTCCCAGCAGTATACTCCGTCAGGTGAACCCTGGGCGAGAACCCAGAGCTGATCGATATCGACGGTGTAGTCGGCCATGGTGCATCCACCGGAAGTGGGAGACTCAGGGGTAAGATCATACGAAGTAATGAGAACGCCTGCAGCGTCGATCTGATAGAGCATGCCATCAGAAGAAGCTGTTGAAGCCCACATGCAGTTGCCGCCGGCATCCCATGCTAATCCGTACAGGCCGCCGTTGGCGACTGCGGTGGACCATGTTGTTGAGGATGCAGAACTGCCGGAGACACCATCCCAGGTTACCTGAAAGATGGTATTGGCGAAACTGCCTGTGTAGAAATAGGTACCGTCATAGCCCTGAGCTCTGTTAGGAGAGACGGCGCTGTGAGTGTAGGTACCGGCTCTGGCATAGCTTGCATCGTAGTACTGTACGACAGTACTTTCGCTGGCGTACATGTATGTACCGTCCCAGCACATGTCACGAAGACCCCAGCCCGAAGTACCGTTCTGGTCTACTATGGTGACCTGGGTGTGCGGGGCTGTACCCGTAATGATGAGAATCTTGAGCGGGCCGCCGGTATTCACGGCGTCAGTTACCCAGAAGTTTGTGCCGTCGAAGCCGACGCCAACGGAACGGCCGGAGCCTCCGAGAGCATCGCAATCGAAATAGTCGAGCTGAGTAAGGTCAGCATCGGCTGCTCCAGGTGTACCTGGATTCGGGCTGATATCTGTATCGGATGCAAGAGCAACACCCGCTATACAGATAAGTACAAACATAAACCGCATAATTTCTCCTCCTTTGTGTTAAACCATTTTTATCACTATTATATTTACTAAATAAAAAACAGATGTCAATACTCATTATGTGACCGCTGCAGAATGATCATTCAACCAGAAGATTGTGAAGATCACAGCTCAATCTATCCAGATCGATCAGAAAAGCCAGATCGCGGATCCGCAGCAGGACAGCCTCGAACCCGGGAGTGGTACCCTCCCCATTCGGGTACACCCTGAGAAGGGATTCACCAGCTATTATAAGCATTCTTTCGGCAAGAGCTCCTTCGAATTGGGGAAGTGCCTCCGCTATATTGACCAGCCTTGCGGCCCGGGTAACAAGTATTTCAGCTGTTTCCTGTGTCGGCGGGAGTACCACCTCACAGCAGACTTCTCCTATCATGATCAGGTTCTGAACATCATCTGGAGGGAATGCTGCCGCGTTCAATGCAAGAATACTTCGTTCGGGAAGGGTTACGGGAGAAACCCTCAGAGCATTCAGGAACGATTCGGCTGCTTTCTCATCTTTTCCGCACGCAGCCTCCGACTGCGCCTGAAGCGTCCATCCTTTCCAGTATGAAGGGTAGATACTGTTGAACTTCCCGGCAGCATTTCCGGCTGCAAGTAGCATCCCGTCATCAAGATAAGCCTGGGCAAGAAAAAGCCAGGTTCTCTCTTCGAACGGTATCCATGAAGATGCACTCTCGAGTGTCTGCGCAGCGCTGCCGGCTGACCCGGTGCCGGACAGACCAAACACTCTACCTCGTTCGAGGAGGCTGTAACCCCTGACAATTACCGTACTCCAGAAAAGAGCTGCAGCCAGCAAAATAAACAGTACGGGTAATGGGATACGGATCGTTCTGTCTCCCGATGGCCTGCTGAGGATAACACCGATACAGAGAGAAACAGGAAGAGCTCCAAGGGGAGTTGCCAGCGGCAGATCAGCGGCCAGGAAAGGAAATATGCAGAGAAGAAGGGCTCCCTCGATAGCTGCAAAGTGTTTTTTTCGAACTATCAGCCATCCGGTAAGACAGATAAGAAGTAAACCGCTCAGTCCCCATTCCACCAGAGGTGTAAGAATATCGGAATGAAGGTGGTCTATCCTTTTCTCAGGATCTCCGGCAAGTATCTGCACCCTCTCGCCGGCATCCTGGATAAGGGTCAGACGTGACTGACCGGTACCGGTTCCCATCGGCAGGTTCCGCATCAGCTGGCCGGTTCCCGCCTGCCATGTACGGCACCTGATTTCGAGAGAAGGAGCGATACTTCGAGTGATATCGGGAACAGCCGTAATGGCGATCTGACCTGCGAGAAGAATTCCTATGATAACTCCGGGATGAAGTCCCTTCCGCAGGTTCAGGGAAAACCAGAGCAGTGCCAGAATCACAGCTATCCATGCGAGAACAAAATTTGTCAGAACGAGAGCAGTACCAGTAAGAATTGCTGCGGGAATCCTTATCCTGGCTCTTTTGAATCCCGCGCCTGTTACCGCTAATACGAATCCGACAGCCAGGAGTGCTCCAGGCCGGTTGGTGTTTCCCCATATACTGTCATTATGGACAAGTATTTCGATAACTGCAGCTATTACTGATGCGCTCAGCAGTGAAATCCAGATCGATCGGGAACCGAATACCCTTACGATCCCTGCAGCTCCGGCAATCATCAGCCCGAAGGAGATCCACTTCACGGCTGGAAGTATTCCCTGTATCGGGATGGAAGCCGTAAGTATTCCAATCATGGGCAGAAAAGAAAGAAGTGCTGCAGCGACTACTGCCCAGACAGGAATGCGTTTTCTACCTGCGAACAGAACAAGCATAGCGCAAACCGGGTAGACCGCGAGACGGGATGTGAGAGTCGAATCAAACAATCCTGGAAAAACCGATAGCATTGCAAGCAGAAGCGCTGCTGCTACAGGTGCTGCTCCGTGTACTACGGCTCTGTTATCTGAGCGAATTGTACAGTTTGCCTTCTCTTCCGGCATGAAATGGAGTCCGATCTTTAATATCTATAACTTCCGGTTGTAATCTCATGCACGATATTTACACTCCCGGGCGGAGTCAATCCCGGAATACCGCATAGGATCTCTATTCGCCGGAGCCGCGGGCATATCCAATATCGAACCCGCACAGTGCAAGATTACTCAGAAGATCTTCTGGATCTTCGCCCCAGAGTCCCAGCTTCCGGGATATGTGCTCCGTCCAGGAGTAGCTGTCAAAATCGAATTTCTCTTCCGTTCCTTCAGGCAGCGGTATCATGTAGTTGGCTTCCCTGTAGTAGTTCTGGCTGAGGTATCCGGAATCCATTACCTCCGCGGCTTCGGAAACTTCATCATCAGAGTAACAGGTGTATCTGCTCTCGGACAGGTGAAAGTCCATGGGGTATCTGGGTCTGACTGGGGGAGCTTCCGCAGGATACCCCATCGTCAACATCACAAGGGGGAAAATATTGTCCTGCAGTTCGTACAGTTCCCTGATCTTCTTCGCCATGAATGGAGCAGCTCCTATATAGCAGCTTCCAAGTCCAAGGCTTTCCGCAGCTACCACCATGTTCTGTGCCATATAGGCAGCGTCCTGTATCCCGAACAGCAGCGTATAAATATCCGAAGCCTTTCTTTTCCAGCCCCGTTTCTTCATGATCTTTTCCATTCTGTACACATCGACACATACTGTGAAAAGAAGTGGAGCCCTGAATACATTATGCTCAATCTCTCTGGACAGGAGAACACTGCCCAGCTGCATGGCGAACGGAGCCTGCTGACCGGCGCGGACAACGGTTTCTATTACTTCGTCTGAAGGCTGTTCCTCCCGGTATTTTCTTATGGATTTCCTGTTCATCAAGGCATCAATTACAGGATTACTTATCATCGATCCACTCACCTCTCTGGTTGTTCTCCGTTTCAATACTACATTTCCATGGAAACAGTGTCACGGTATAAAGCTATATTCGCTGAAACTTTGTTAATCCCGGAGCATCGGGGACTTGCCCCGTACGTTCTACTGGTTTACATTGCATGGCATTATGATGACTTGGCATTCAAAGTGTATTCAACAAAATGGTTGTAACTGAACTGAGTGTTCAGAGAGTAAATTAAATCCTATCCACCCGGGAGGCGTTATGCTTGACAGGCTTAGAGACAAAATTATCGAATTCCGTGACCTTCGCGACTGGAAACAGTTTCACGATCCGAAGAACCTGGCTGAAGCGATTGTTATCGAATCCGGAGAACTTCTTGAGAATTTCCTATGGAAAACCTGCGATGAATCCAGTAACCTTGATGATGACTCCGTCGTCTTAATCGGAGAAGAGATAGCCGATATAGCGATATTCCTTACTATTCTCGCTCATGAACTGAAGCTGGATATCGAACAGATCGTCAATAGAAAGCTTCAGCTCAACAAAGAGAGATATCCCGTCGAAACTTCAAAGGGTAATGCGAAGAAACACCCCTGATACTTGTGATATACACGAATTAAGATCGTGTTAGAGTGTAACCTGCCACTCTTCCTCACCGGTCTGGGAAAGACCTACGCCATTGCTCAGGAGAGAATCTTTGAACCATTCAAGGGATTTCTCAAATCCGTTAAGCAGTACCACCGATCCATCAATGGCTTTCAGCTCCAGTAGTTTGTTGTTCCTGGCATACTTACCTCTACTTGCCCTGAGGCCTTCCAGAGGAAAGCTTACAGGATTGCCCTTTACAAGCAGAATGAGCAGAATGCCCAGCTGCATGTGAAAAGGAGCCATTTTACCAAGATCAAAATATACGAATCTCTGATCTGTCAGAACGCATCGCGAATAAACAGGGAATTTCACCTTCTTCCCCTGCAGGGTAGATCTTTTCGTATCGACAAGTATGTTTTCTCCCGGATAAAGTTCGAGCTTCTTCCCCATTTCATCTCCTTGATATCTGTGAGCCTCTGCGCGGGCTGATTCCCAGTTGCATGCAGGACGATATATCTCACATAGTAATTCTGTCAATGCAGAAACGATCCGGAACCCTGTCCATAACTTCAATCCGCAGCAGCTGAGGCGAAAAGCGAAACTACTCCCCTTTCGCGCAGAATTGATTATTGTACCTTTCAGTATTTCAGGAAGAGGAGAGTTATTTTGGAAGCATCATCTGATACCGTTGCCGACCTGAAAAAGAAGAACATTCAGCTGCAGCGTCAGCTTAACAGCCTTGAGCTTGTATTTCGGAACGCGGTTGATATTCTGGTGGTAGTCGATGCAGTTTCAGGCACAGTACAGAGGATAAGCGATGCCGTTGAAGCTGTGCTCGGTTACAAACGTTCGAACCTGATCGGCAATAAACTGACAGAGATCCTCCCTGATGATAAAACATCCAATCATCTGCGCCTGAAAGATGGCATCCCCGAGATCGTTGATGGCGTTTTTCTTGATCAGAAAGTGAAATGTCATGACAATTCCACCAAATTAATGGACATGACCATCAGTCTCGTCAGCAGCAACGATCAAAGCGTCATCCTTATAACCCTGAGAGACACATCCGGGAGAAAGCGCCTCCAGAGTGATATGATCAAGAAGAACAGCGCGCTGGACAGTGCTCTGAGTGCCATGATCATAACCAACAGTTCATGGAAGATAGACTACGCAAATGTTGAAGCTCTGAACTACTGGAGGTACAGCAGAACGGAGATGCTGAATCTGGATATATCGGATCTTCTTCCCTACATGGGCGACTTCGACACCCTTATGAACTGTATTGAAGAAAGAGGACAGTGGGATGATGAAATAGAGTGTCAGCGCAGGGACAGCACGACTTTCATGGCTCATGCCACAGCCATTGCTGTGGATACTGATGATGAAGACCCGTGCTACATTCTTTCCTTCCTCGATATCACAAAGCGCGTCCGCCTTGAAAAAAGGCTCACAGAACTTTCTCTGCGCGACAGTCTTACAGGTCTGTATAATCGGCGGGGGTTCATGACTCTGGGCAAGCAGCTTCTTGATTCTTCTCTTCGAAAGCAACCTGAGATCGGCCTTCTTTACGTTGACCTCGATTACCTTAAGCTGATAAACGATAAGCTTGGTCATCCGGAGGGTGACAAAGCTTTGATGATCACAGCAAGGGTATTGAAAAGCTGCTTTCGGGATTCGGACATCATAGCCAGACTGGGTGGAGACGAGTTCGTTGTGCTTTTCCTCGATACTCCGGGCCTTACCGCAGAATCCATCAGAGCCAGAATTGATAATCGGCTTAATGATACCCTTGATACTAAACCCATTCCATTCACGCTGTCCCTGAGTATAGGATACTATTCCACGGTACTTTGTTATCAGACTCAGATCGGGATGCTTCTGAGCCTTGCCGATTCTCTCATGTACAAAGACAAAGATGAAAGAAGAAAAACTATAAGCGGAGATGACATAGTGAGCCGGAAAGATCAGCAGATCTGATCTTTAATCTCCGACTCTGAACTCATCTGAGTACAGGTTTCAGTGAAACCGATTTTCGCACTGAAATTATCGGAAAAATGAAAAGAACAGCTGTTCGAATGGAACTTGACAGCAGCATAAAATTGGAATACGATTCCGTATTCGAATATTAGAATATCCTTTCACAGAAATGGTAAGAATATTTCAGATAGCAGACCAGATCAGATCGATTTTGAAGCGATTACTGAAGTACTCAAAGCAATGGCTCATCCTGTAAGGCTTATGATCATGGATGAGCTGCTGCGGAATCCCCGATGCGTTTCAGCCATGCATGAGATACTCGATGTCAGGCAGCCAAACATATCCCAGCACCTTACAATTCTGAAGAACTCCGGAATAGTTGCTTCGGACCGGGACGGCTCCTACAGATGCTACTACCTCCGAAAGCCCGGTCTTGTCAAAGCTGTACTGAAATCAATGAACAGGGAATGGCCGGAAGCGGACATTGAAGATGTTAGAGGAAATTTCAAACGGGCGCTGAAAATACGCCTGAATAAACTCGGGATCTAACCCCGGAAGGAGACTCTTAAATGGGTAAAGTAGCGTTCATATGTAATGGATCCGAAAAGTCCAATCTGTACCCTGCATTCGTTCTGGCTTCCTCAGCTATAGCATCAGGCGATGATGTTATCATTTTCTTCACACCTGCGGCGGTTCCGGCTCTTAAACCGGGCTTCCTGGAAAGCATGACCGGAAAAGGTATGCCCGATATGAAGGATCTTCTTGAAGGAGTAATGGTTCTCGGCGGCCGTATGATGCTGTGCGAACTGGGCCTTGAGGCACATGACGTTACAGCTTCCGACCTTAGGGATGATATCACTATAGGCGGCGCGACCACCTTCATGGCCGAAATTCAAGACGCGAAAACAACATTCTCATTCTAACACGGAAGGAAACTAATAATGGCTTCTATTGTACTTGACGCACTTGGACTGAAATGCCCCCAGCCGATACTTAAAATAGCTATAAAGGCAAAAGAACTGCAGCCGGGCGACATGCTTGAAGTTCTCGCGGACTGCCCCTCTTTCCCGGTTGATATTAAAGCATGGTGCGAACGAACAGGGAAAACCCTTCTGTTCTGCGCCACCGAGGGAGACGGAAAGCACAAAGCACAGGTTCAGTTCTAATAGCCGGACAGTTGCAATAATGGAAGATTTCGAACCGCGTATCATAGGGTTTCTCTGTAACTGGTGCTCTTATGCGGGAGCAGATCTTGCCGGTACCAGCAGGCTGAAAATGCCCCCGAACCTGGTTCCGATAAAGGTCATGTGTTCCAGCAGGGTTGATCCTGAAATGGTGACGGACGCCTTCCTCCGGGGTGCTGACGGTGTCCTTATCGCCGGGTGTCATCCGGGTGACTGCCATTATGACAAGGGAAACTACTATGCAAGGCGCAGATTCGCGGTACTGAAAAAGGTAGTCGAAAGCCTGGGTCTGGAGGCGGACAGGCTCCGGCTCTCCTGGATTTCCGCTTCTGAAGGAGCCCGCTTTCAGCAGGTCGTGGAGGAGTTCACCGAGAAGATACGAAAAATGGGTCCGAATCCCACCGGGAAGGAAACCCTTCTGTAGTGGATGATGTTCTCGTTGTAGGGGCAGGGGTCGCTGGAATGAAGGCCTCTTTACTGCTCGCCTCGGCCCGAAGGCAAGTTCATCTGGTCGAGAACTCCTCCGTAATCGGCGGCCGGCTCATCCGCTGTGAGGATATATTCCCGGCGATGGAATGCGCTACCTGCATGGTCTCCCCCATGCAGCAGGAAGTTCTCCGGAACGATCTCATCAATGTGATCACACTGGGGGAAATACTCTCAATTGAAGGTTCAATCGGAGATTTCAGGGTAAGGATACGTAAGCAGGCATCCTGCGTGGACCCTGTGGCATGCATCGGCTGCGCCGAATGCTGGAATGCCTGCCCGGTCGAGATCAGCAATGACTTCGAAGAGAACCTCTCGAGCAGAAAGGCTATCTCAGTCCCCTGTGCCGGAGCCCTGCCGAATGTCCCCTGGATAGACAGAGAGCACTGTCTCAGATGGAACGGCGATGAAAACTGCAGCCTGTGTGCCGACGCATGTGTTTTCGAAGCGGTAGATTATTCAGAGGCAGACTCGGAGTTCGATATAACCGTATCCGACATAATACTTTCGACAGGTTACCAGCCTGCTCCGGGAGAGGTATTTGAGAAATTCCAGTTGGGGATATCTCCGGGAGTTTTTACCGCATCGGAATTCGAGCGGTACTACTCCTCGAACGGTCCCACATCAGGAGAACTTGTAACGAAAGATGGCTTGAAACCTGCATCTGCAGCGATAATAGTTCATGCAGACGGCACAGGAAGCCACTCAAGGATCAATACAATGTACTCTCTGAAGTTCCTTCATTACCTTCACGAAAAACTCCCGGATATCCGACCTGTGGTGTTTCTGGATGCTTCATATTCACCGGTTACACTCGAAGACAGGAACCATAGTAAATGGCTTGCCGCTGAAGCTGATGTGATCCTGTACACACAGATGCCCCGGGTGCAAACTGCAGAAGACAGTAAAACCCTGAGTATTACATGCAGCACGGCCGAAGGTACTTTCCAGGCGGAAGCAGACCTGCTGCTGCTCGGTACATCAATGCTGCCTTCATCGGGAACTTCAAAGTTCATCAAGCTGCTGGACCTGCAGTGCAGTGATGAAGGATTCATCGGTAAACCTGAACCAGCGTTTTCATCAGTAACGACCTCTGTTCCCGGTATTTTTGCTGCGGGATGCGCAGGCGGTCCGCTGGACATAACCTCTTCTGTCATAGAAGCCGCTGCCGCCGCAGGCAGGGTACTTGCAGATGCGAACAGGGGGGGGAAATGAGAACGGGTGTTTTTGTCTGCAGCTGCGGTCCCAACATCGGTGACAGAATTGATATTGAAAAAATAGCTGATGAAGTTTCCGGTATAGAGGGTGTAGTACTCGCGGAAACTCACGGCCTGCTCTGCTCCCCTGACGGAAAGAAATACCTTGAAGAGAGAATAAAGGAAAACGACCTGGAACGGGTTGTTATTGCCGCATGTTCTCCACGGGAACATGAGATCACCTTCATGAAGGTATGCGAAACGGCCGGGCTCAACCCCTTCATGATGCAGATGGCGAATATCCGTGAACAGGTCGCATGGGTAACACCGGACAGAGAATCTGCAACGCGCAAGGCACTCAAACTTGTGCGTGGCGCCATAAACAGAACCATCCGTCACAAACCCCTGGAAAAAACAAGCATCGTCTGCAACCCCGAAATTGTAATAGTAGGAGGGGGAATTGCTGGTATGTCCGCTGCCCTTCTTCTCGCGGATGCGGACAGGAAAATAACGATCATTGAGAAAAACTCCTCTCTGGGCGGCCACCCTGGGAACAAAGATCTTGCTGCACATTTTTGCGAAGCGGTGAAAGAACGGAAAGAGATAACTGTCATAACCGGATGTGAACCGGAGGAGATCGTCGGTTTCTTCGGAAATTTCATCATTAAACCCGGTGAAGATATAGAGGAAATACGTGCCGGATCTATAGTTCTCGCGACCGGATGCATGGTGGATGATAACGGCAGGGACACTGCTCCGGATGGATTTCGGAAAATGACGGAAATGCTCAGGATCACAACTGACGAAAATGGTTTCCCGGGCCGCGAACATGCTTCACTTGCCCCCGTATCTACTCCTATCGACGGTGTATATGTAACCGGTTGCGCAGGAGGACTCTGCAGCCCCGGCGAGGCGGTATCTCGATCCGAGGCGGTTGCAGGTACTATCCTCTCCTCCCTGATACCGGGCAGGGAAGTCGAAACCGAACCGAGAACATCAGTTATTTCAGAAACACTCTGCCGCGGATGTAAAACCTGTCTGGAAGTCTGCGGTTACGGCGCCATATCCTTCGATGATGAAAGGCTTGTCTGCACTGTAAACAGCGTCCTGTGTAAAGGATGCGGTAACTGCGCGGCGGCATGCCCCTCCGGAGCCATTAAATCCCAGCATTTCACTCCGGATCAGATCCGCTATCAGATGGCGGGGCTTCTGAGATGAATTCAATAATCGTAGATTTTCTGGAAAAAGCACTGGTCAGTGATTACGTCAGCTCCGTGCTGGTTCCATCAGGAGGACCTGATAATACTTTTCCGTGGACTCTTATAAGCGATGTTTCCGCTCTCGCTATGGCGGAGCCCGTTCCGCCTGTCATGTACGTTCAGGGAGCTAAAGCACTGGCTTCCTTCACTCAATCCATGACGGAGGGAAAGCTCCTTGCTGTTATGCGTCCATGTGAGGCCAGAGCCGCAGTGGAGCTGTCAAAGCTTGAGCAGATAGATCTCGACAATATCATCCTTCTCACAATGGACTGCCCTGGCGCTGTGCCACTTAAGGAGTACCGCAGGGATGCCGGCATTCAGCCGGACATCAGCATACCCGAGACCATTCGTCCTTTGTGCAGGCAGTGTACCGAATTCACCTCTGCCGGTGATCTATGCCTTGCCATGCATGGAGGTCTTCGTGAGGTACTTCCCCTTACACCCGCGGGACAGGAACTCCTTGATTCTCTCGGGATGAAAGCAGAACCGGACACGTCAGCATGGATAGAATGGGCAAGCAGCCTCAAGGCAGAGAGGGAAGCAGTCAGTACCGAGAACAGAAAGAGTTTGAAGAAGGCCTACAGCGGCCTCGAGGGTCTGGTCGAGGTGTTCAGCGGATGCATCTCCTGCCGCAGCTGCCGAACGGTATGTCCGATCTGTTACTGCAGACTCTGCTTCATCGATATGAAAGACAGACGTTGCCCTGCTTCTGCGCACCTCGAAAACTCCCGCAGCAGCGGAGCTGCAAGGGTTATGTCCGGCACACTTCTATTTCATATCGGTAGAATGGCGCACATGAGCCTTTCATGCGTATCGTGCGGAATGTGCGAGGATGCCTGCCCGTCGGATATCCCTGTAGGCAGGCTCGTAAGCATGGTTTCCGCCGGTACCACAGCTGTCTTTAACTACAGCGCCGGAAGTGATCCTGAAGATCCGCTGCCCCTGAATACGTTCCGCCTGGAGGAACTTCATGAATACGAAGACTAGCGTACTGGTTTCCGAATCATCAATCGGGGATACTCTGAGAGATCTGCTGGGTAAACTTCTTGAGAACGGGGAGATCGATTCAGTTTTCGCTCTCCGTGAAACCAGGCAGAAGGGCAGGTACTGCTATTCCCTCATAACAGATCCCACCCTTATCAGGGAAGCTCTGCCTTTCCACCCGGTTATGCCTGTTCAGGGAGCCAGGGCTCTTTCGGAAATGACAATCACCGAACCTTTCGGGCGCCCTGTTGCCGCACTTCTCCGGCCCTGCGAGATCCGGGCTTTCGTAGAGAATGTTAAACAGTCTCAGGGGAGCCTGGAGAATATCTTCATCATCAGCTGCACATGTCCCGGTGTGATACCGGCATCGAAATTACTGGGGGAAGACCGGGAGGACGTTCTCGCAAACCATGGCGGAAACATCAGAAACGCATGCAGGACATGCACCGGATTCATTCCCGGGCCGCAGGCCGATATGACTGTTCTTTTAGCTTCGGATGAGCCGCACGACGGTACTGTTATTTATCTGAATACCGATAGGGCTGTTGAAATCGCCGGGAAACTCGATTCCCTGTCGCGCGAAACAGGCAAGCCTGCCGCTGAACTCACATCCGGTATTTCAGAAGCAAGAGAAAAATCTCTGAAGGATCTTATGAGGGATATTCCGGCACCTGCTGATGGACTGCAATCACTGGTATCGCTTTTCGCAGCCTGCATCGGATGCCGGGGATGCCGGGAAGCATGTCCTTTATGCAGCTGCGTTCTCTGCGATTACGAAACTGCACGCACCCTGCATTCACCTGAACTCGTCCGGTCGGAAGCTAAGCGAAAAGGATCAGTTAGAGTACCGGCAGGAACCCTCCAGTTCCAGCTCGGAAGGCTCATGCATATCTCACCTTCATGTACGGCGTGCGGTCAGTGCAGCGATGTATGCCCCGTGGATATTCCTGTCTCCGATATATTTATCAGGGCGGCTAATCTGGTTCAGGAATCTCTTGACTACGCCCCGGGCAGAGATACCGATGATACCCCTCCCATGGCAACCTACCTGGAGAAGGAACTGCTGGACATAACCGACTGATCTATCTTTCCGGAACCTCTATCAGGCAGTCGTAAGGTGCCATATGGTAATCTCCGAGAAGCTCATCAGGATCACCCCGGGCTTCAAGCGAATCTCTCCACGCAATGAAGGACATGGCATCCGTTCGGGCTCCTATGACGCGGAAGATACGCATCATGCCGCCGCTTTCCGGTATGTAACTGTCAGCTTCTTCGATCTCAAGGATAACCCTTTCACCGACATGAAGAGTCAGGAAATAATCCATAAGAGGATCGGTGGACCAGAAGGATCTTACATCCCCGCTCTCATCGCGAATGACCGGGTGAATGTAATCGCCGACCTCGTAACCAAGCATAATACCGACTACAGTTGTAGAATCGTACACTACATTTGGCGAAAACTCAAAATCATCGGCAACGACACCCGATAGCAGAGCGATAATAATAATCAGGCTCAAATTCAACCTCCTCCCCGTTTTTGAGACTTTCTGATACTGTGCAAACTGAATATTGCTACTGAAAAGATTCTTCGCAATGGCAGAGCCGAACAGGCAAGATCACCTGATCATCGAATTACAATCATCCTCCCGGAGTCAATGAAACCGCCGGCCTGCATGCGAACAACGTATAGCCCTGCGTGAAGATCACTTATAATCGCCTCGTGCATGCCCGGAGTCAGTGCGCTATACGCCAGCTCAGTAACAACTCTTCCGGAAATATCGTAAACAGTTATACAAACATTTTCGATAACAGGGATCTCGAATGCAACAAGCGCCATTCCATATGAAGGATTTGGCGCTGCATTATGCAAAGCATAATTGCATGTACCGGTTGATTCATCGCCACCAATCGGAACAGGCGGCGCAACAGTAAACTCATCACTCCAGCCGGAATAGCCGAGATCGTCCTGTATATAGATCATATACTCAATGCCGGGGTCCCAGCTCAAAGGCACGGGACCGCTGAAGACCCAGGAGCCGGTGTTAGGCGCTGATGCTGCCAGAGTGTCAATAAATACTGCTCCGTCGTAGAGAACAATGCTTACGCTGTCGCAGTAAACACCTGCCCAGCCAACGGGAAGATTCGTTGCATATTGCGTCCATATGGTTGAGCTGTCCGGCTCTATGACATGAAGATTTGCATTCAGGCCGAGGCTGTGTAACTCACCCCCCGCAACCGCCACAAAACCCTCATTGGGCGCGGGCACGTTGCACTGGCCGTAGTTATTGTCACCCCAAGCTACTATCGAGCCTTCTGAGCCTTCAGACACACCCGGAACAAGCAGAAACACAGCTGCAGAAAGTAGAAGAACTGACAGATTCTTCATGATCATCCATCCCACCCCTAAATACCTACCTTAACCATATGTTATTCAAATAGTTGCGGCAACTATTCCCGAAACTTATAATGTGAATAATTCAATTATTCTATCCCGTCAATACTGTAAATGAATTAATTGCTCAACCCAGATGTCACAGATATCCCTTAGCCTTCATAGAAACTTATGATCCTGTCACTATATGCTCAGCCCAAAGCAGTTGATCAGAGAATTGGAATCAAAGCTATATCCTTGAATATCCGGACTTGACATCCGGATTTACAAGGTAATATTTCAAATATGATAAAAAGACCAGATCTGTTCAAATCACTGAATAGGTGTATTACAGAAAACCCTGTAACAACACTGCTTGGTCCACGTCAATGTGGAAAGACCACCATTG
>JAUVIR010000024.1 GCA_030592645.1 Candidatus Fermentibacterota bacterium
GACAACGATCTGATGACTACGAATTCTGAATCTGATAATATGTCAATTCTGCTCAATCTGACTGGACCTTATGTCACCATCAACGAGGATTTTCCAATTGAAGCATTCGAACTGCATCAAAATACTCCCAATCCCTTCAATGCCCAGACACTGATAGGGTATACTCTATCTGAAGCTACCTTCGTGACGATAGATGTATATGATCTGGTGGGGCGAAAGGTAACTTCACTGGTAAACAATCAGCATATAGCCGGATATCATCAAGTTATATGGAACTCCAATGAAACATCATCGGGCATTTATTTCTGTGTGATCCGGGCTGGTGAGAATACCAATATCAGGAAGATGATATTGCTGAAGTAGTTAGTCTGTTCCCGATCATCCGGATATCAATCTTCGAACACTATCCCCTCGCCGCGGATTATCTCCCCGGCTATAAAGGGCTCTTCCCCTGCTATTCTCAAAAGCTCCATTGCGCGATCCCGTTCACCTTCATCCACGATAAGAAGCATACCAGCTCCCATATTGAATGCTTTTCTCATCTCGGAGATATCCACCTGCCCCGATTCGCGAATGATCTCGAATATCGCGGGTATTTTCCATCGCGGTCTGATAAGGGCGCCGCAGCCCGCGGGCAGTATCCGCGGCAGGTTCCCCGGGATGCCGCCTCCGGTGATATGGGCAATACCTTTTGCAAGCTTCTCTATGAGCAGCGGCTGGAGAGCTCTTAAATAACTTTTATGAACGGCAAGCAGAGCATCCCCGATTGTTCTGTTTCCAAGAAGAGAATGATTGTCTGATGAGAACAGCCCCGCTGTTTCAAAGATCACTTTTCTGGCGAGAGAATAACCGTTCGTATGAAGCCCGTTCGATGGGAGACCTATGATAATCATCCCGGGCTCGATGTCCGAACCGTCTATGATCATATCCTTCTCCACCAGCCCTACAATGGTCCCCGCTACATCGTAGTCTCCTTCACCGTAAAAACCGGGCATTTCCGCTGTTTCTCCTCCGAGAAGAACACAGCCGTTCCCGCTGCAGGCGGAGGCAAGTCCCGATACAATATCCGCGGCGACCCGGGCATCGAGCCTGCCGCAGGCTATGTAATCCATGAAAAAGAGCGGCGATGCTCCCTGAACCAGAATATCGTTCACGCAATGGTTAACAAGATCACTGCCGACGGTTCCGTAACTCCCCACCATAGAGGCAACTTTGAGTTTTGTGCCAACGCCGTCCGTACTGGCTACAAGGACAGGCTCTTTCATGTGACTGAAATCGGCTCTGAAAAGTCCACCGAAGTGCCCCAGATCGGAAAGGACATCCTTCGTAAATGTCTTTCTCACCTTAGCCTTCATGAGGGATACAGCTTTCTCTCCCTCCGCTATATCTACTCCGCTGCTCCTGTAATCAACAGGTTTCATATTTTGTATTCTCCCAGCTGATTTGTGGAGAGGTAGTACTCCATTCTTGAATCTATATCATCGCGGGTCAATTCCCGGAGTTTCTCCACACCAAAACCGCTGCAGGCGTAACTGGCATTTACGGATCCGTAAGCCAGCCCCTTCTTCATACTCTCAAAGTTCAGATCGCTGTCACTGCCGGCAAGGTATCCAAGCATACCAGAGGCGAATGTATCCCCCGCTCCGGTCGGGTCTATTACTTTTTTCAGCGGATAAGCCGGCAGGACAAAGGGTTCATTTCCTCCAAAGATCACTGCGCCTGCCGCGCCCATTTTAATAACAGCGTAGCGTGGTCCGCTGCTTATAATAAACCGGGCTGCATCGAAAAGATTACTTTTGCGGGATATCTGCATCGATTCGGTAGCGTTGACAAAAACGATATCTACCTTGCTGAAAACTTCAAGAACCTTGTCCCTCTGCTGATCTATCCAGAGATTCATGGTATCAACAGCTATCCAGCGTGGGTTGCGAACCTGCTGCAACACCTGGAGCTGCAGCACAGGATCAATATTAGCAAGGAAAATACACGGAGTGTTTACATAATCTTCCGGAAGTTTCGGTTCAAAACTCGCGAATACACCCAGCTCGGTTCTTATCGTTCTTGCGTCTCCGAAATTGGGACCGTAAACACCTTCCCAGCGGAATGTAGGACCCTGGCCTGTGGTCAATCCTCTGACGTCTATTCTGCGCTCTGCAAGAAATCTTTTCTCGGATACCGGGAAATCCGGTCCTACAACACCTACGATCCTGACCACATCGAAACATCCGGCTCCAAGTGAAAAATAGATAGCGGAACCGCCCAGAGTCTCCTCCACCTTTCCAGCAGGAGTTGTAACTGTATCCAGAGCAACGGAACCTACTACCAGAAGTGCCATATTAAACCCGTCCTGTCTATATAATAATTACTGAGTTTACATTCTGTCCGGAGCATCAACTCCAAGTATTCCCAGGAGATCACTGATACAGCGCCTGCATGCCCTGCAGAGTACCAGGCGGGCTTCTGAGACGTCCCTGCTGTCAGTGTCAACCACTCGTACGTGCTGATAGAACCTGTGGAAACCGGTTGCCAGATCCGCAAGTACCTCCGTAAGCCTGTGTGGTTCCATTTCGTCCGCAGCTGCGGCTACCCGAACAGGCACAGATTCGAGAAGGCGCATCAGCTCCCGTTCATACTCCCCATTCAGGAGTGAGGATATATCACTTGAGAACTCAAGAGGAGTGTTTATTCCTGCTTCCCCGGCTGCACGAAGTATACCTGCTATTCTTGCATGGGCGTACTGAACGTAATAAACCGGGTTTTCGCTGGACTGCATCCTTGCGAGGTCTAGATCGAAATCCATGTGGGCTTCCGCCCTTCTGGTCAGGAAAAGATACTTAGTAACATCAGATGAACCGACATCGTGAATAAGTTCCCTGAGTGTTACAAATTCTCCGGATCTGGTCGACATCTTTACTTTCCTGCCATCCTTAACGAGGGTAACGAACTGGTGGATGATAACCTTCAATCTGTCTGAAACACTCTCTCTGCCGAGAAGGCATTCCAGGGCAGCCGTAACATCGCGGCTTGTATCGAGGTGATCCGCTCCGAAGATATCCACCATCAGGTCATAGTTCCTTGAAAACTTGTCGAGATGGTAGGCGATATCGGGCATCCTGTATGTGTACATACCGTTATCCCGGATAATCACCCTGTCCTTCGGGCGGCCTAAAGCCGTGAACCGCAACCAGAGTTTCCCTGACTCATCCTTGTAGACGAGGCTCCTTCCATCAACTGTGACAGAGGATAGCTTATCAATAGCATTCGTTACAGCTTCAGGTATCAGCTCACTCTCGGCAAAAAACCTGTCGAATTCTATACCGAGGAGGGAAAGATCCGACAGTATCATCTTCATAGCCTTTTCTTCGGCAAAACGTATAAAGGTGTCCCGGTCATTCTTCCACGTCAATCCGGCTCCACGCTCCGCCCGCAGATCGGAAGCCCACTCAATAATGTAACTTCCATGATAGCCGTCTTCCGGTATTACCGCTTCGCCGTCTTCAGCAGACAGATATCTTGCGCAAAGTGATTCCCCGAGAAGGTTCATCTGCCTTCCGGTATCGTTGAAGTAATACTCACGGCTGACCTTCCATCCGGAAGCACAAAGGAGGCTGCTGATGGTTTCTCCCAGAACAGCCTGCCTGCAGTGGCCGACTGTCAATGGACCTGTTGGATTGGAGCTGACGAACTCGACCAGCACTTCTCTTCCGGCACCTTTATCCGGCAGAAAGGACTGTAATCCTAAGGCAGCCAGATTGAAGGCAGTTGAAGCAAGATACTCATCCGAAAGTCTGAAATTGATGAACCCCGGACCGTCGATGCTGATGGATGAAATCCACTCTATACCGTCAATCAGAGTTTCGGCAATTCTTCCCGCAATTGAACGGGGATTATCCTTCAGTATCCCCGCCAGCCTCATCGCAGCCTGACAGGAAATATCTCCAAATTCCAGATTTTTAGACCCGGACACAACTGCGCGAAAATCATCGGGTATTCTGTCGCCCCAGATGCTGCGGACGGAAGATCCCAGAACATTCTCAAGTTCATCCCTCAGAATGGCTGGGGTCATCATCCGGCGGATCCTCCATATCATCGTATTCAATACTCGGGACATCGCTCCAGAGCATTTCAAGGTTGTAAAATTCTCTGGTTCGCGGAAGGAAAATATGAACAACAAGATCAATGTAATCTATGAGGATCCAGCTGCCCTCGTCGTAACCTTCTATATGATGCTTTCGAAATCCATTCCTGCCTGCGATCTCCATTACGTTATCGGCAACAGCTCTGGCCTGAATCCGATTCTCGGCGGTTGCCACAAGAAAAGCCTCCATCGTAAGGGGCACTTCGCTCATATCAAGGGCGACAACCCTGTAACCGTGACGCTGACGGATAGCTTCTACAAAAATATCAAGAATATCTCTTGACAAAAAACACCTCCATAGTCCTCATTGGATTTATTCAATGGTTAGTATCATATCCGCAATATCGCTGCCGATACAGACCGTCACATCCACGAGCGGGGGAACATCGTGCAGAGGAACCTCCCATACAATACAGTCTTCCGATCTTCCGAGGATACCCGCTATGATTATTGCTGCCGAAACATCGGCAAGATGGGATATGATGATAGTCTCTTCGTACGGTTTTATATCGGTATTCGATGGATCAAAAGGAGCGAGGATCACCGTTGAATCCGAGGAGGACCCCAACAGCTGCCGCTGAGTTCGAGTAGCCAGCCCGTCTGTCAGCGTACCGTTAAGAACCAGAACCCTGATAGAATCAGGTATGCAGGTTTCCTCGAATGGTTCAATCTCCTCTGTAAAGTCCGTTTCGGTGGAATTATCAGCACTCTCAGCTTCCCGAACTGTTCCGGGGGGAGGGATGAGCAAGGTCAGGGCTATAACGGTGATTGCAAGCCCGGCTATAACCCACCTCCATGGAAAACCTCTGTCTTGGGCCATCACTTATCAACCTCCGCTACAAAAAAGGGCTTAAGCCTTTCGTAACTGCTTTCCAGTGAAGCCGATATGACTCTTGTTTCACCTGTTGTAGTCATGAAATTCGTATCCCCGGACCACCTTGGAAGCATATGAATATGTATATGCCCCTCAATTCCGGCTCCGGCACAACCTCCCAGGTTCCACCCTCCGTTCATTCCCATGCAGTTCATACCTTCTGCCAGTGCATTTTCGCACTTCACAACAAGCCTGATCAATGTATCAAGCTCCGGACTGTCAAGTCCGGACAGATCACAGACATGCCTCAGAGGTACGATCATCAGATGACCGTTGATGTAAGGGTATCTGTTCAGTACAACGAAAAAGCTTCCACTGCGGAACAGTACGAAATTCTCTCTGTCCTTCTGAGGCTCCCCGCCGATCCGGCACAGCACACATCCGTCTTCCTCTTCCAAACCGGTCACGTAAGTGCTTCTCCATGGTGCAGCAAGATGCTTCACGGGTCACCCTTCCATCCCATTACGGAATAGGGTTCAATAACCGTACAGGGAGGAATGTCAGTATCTATCAGAATACTTCCATCTCCTACGCAGCACTTATCACCGATCGTTGTTGCCCCGGAGAGCCTGACCGATCTTCCAATCGAGACATCTTTACCGATGTTGACAGATTCCTCTATCCACACCCCGCCCCGATCCGGGATATTAACTCCCCTGAGCAAATGAGCGTCAAGAACCTGCTCTCGGAGGTTTTCGGTTGCGCTTGCCAGCTGAACACGGTTGTTCACTCCGGAAACCTCTCTGTAATCATCTGCAGTAACGGCAATGCATGGCATCCCCTTGCTCATGGCAATTGAAACGGTATCCGTAAGGTAATATTCCCCCTGGTCATTATCTGTCCTGATCTCCCTCAGCAGTTCGGGAAGTACTCCGCCGTCGAATGACATAAGACCCGTATTTATTTCACAGATTTTCAGCTGTGCGGGAGTACAATCGCTATCTTCAACTATTGCCCGGAGATAATCACCCTCCCGGATGATCCTTCCATATCCCGATGGGTCGGGCGGGCGGGTTGAAAGAACAGCTATAGCAGCTCCGGCCTTTCTGCGTGATTCCTCCAGCTCTGAAATCGTGCAGCTGCGAAGAAGCGGGACATCACCAAGCAGGACCATTACGCTTTCCGCGGAAATGCCCTTCAATCCGCAGGTAACCGCATGCGCGGTTCCCAGCTGCTCCTCCTGCAGTGCCCACGAAACTCCCTCGTTCTCAAGGATCGGAACAACGCTTTCCCTGCCATGACCGACAACTACAACAGGGCTGGCAAGACCGGCTTCAAGTGCCTGTCTTACTACTCTTATCACCATCGGAATTCCGAGTACCTGATGAACCACCTTGGGAAGAGGCGATCTCATTCTCTTTCCCTGGCCGGCGGCAAGAATGATACAGGCTGTCATGCGTTAATTAAGGATGGGTTGAGATTGCTGTCGTCTGCAACTACGACTCTTGCCTTCGGAGGAGCGCAATCACCGGAAACCCAAACGTACTGCAGAATGATCACCCTGTCACCGGGGTGAACCAGCCTCGCAGCCGCACCGTTGATACATATCACTCCGCTTCCCCTGTCGCCCTCCATAACGTAGGTTTCAAACCTTGAACCACTCTCTATATCAGCAACCAGAACCCGTTCACCGGGGAGTATTCCTGACATATCAAGAAGATCTTTATCAATAGTTATAGAGCCTACATAGTTTAAATCGGCTTCCGTTACAACCATTCTATGCAACTTAGCCCCTAGAAAGCACCTGTGCAAAATATTTCCTCCTTCGGTACCCCTCAGGGTTCCAGGATCAAGTTATCTATCAGTCTCGTATGGCCGAAATATACAGCAACTGCAAGAAGAGCGGGGGTGGTGAGCTTCGAAAGCGGCTTCATGCTGTCAGGATCAACGAGTTCCAGATACTGCAGAGTCGCCAGAGAAGCTTTATCGATGACTTCCCGTACCGCGCTGCAAATCCTTTCCGCATCCCTTTCCCCCTCGAGAACAAGCTCCGCGGCTCTTGATAATCCACTGTTAATAACAGACGCCTGTTTCCTCTCTTCCGGATCGAGGCAGGAGTTCCTCGAACTCATCGCAAGACCATCGGGTTCTCTTACTATATCTCCAGCATGTATTTCAACTCCGAGCCTGAGGTCATCAACCATTCTTCTGATGACAGCAAGCTGCTGGGCGTCCTTCCTTCCGAAGAGTGCGATATCCGGCCGGACTATGCTCAGCAGAATCGCACACACGGTTGCGACCCCGTCAAAGTGTCCGGATCTGAACCTGCCGCAGAGGGTATCGGTAAGGCCGGAAACATGAATCGAGGTAGAGAACCCTTCAGGATAAATCTCATCAACGGATGGGAAGAACACACAATGAGCACCTGCTTCATCGAGCTTCTTCAAATCTTCATCAAAATTCGAGGGGTAGGACGAAAGGTCCTCTCCCCGGTCGAACTGAGACGGATTCACGAATATGGAGACGATAACCCTGTCTGCTTCCCCCAGGGCAAGTGAGACGAGGCTGAGATGACCCTGATGAAGCGCTCCCATTGTGGGAACAAACCCAACCTTCATTCCTGCACCGCGCCACCGCTCTACAAGCTTTCCAACCTGCACTGCAGTCCGCAGAACGGTAATACCCTTTATCTCCGACCGCCAAGTTTCGGGACGAAGCTCTCAATACCCCCTGAATGATTCTCGACAGCCTCAAGGAGTTGATTGAAATCCTCTCCCTTGTGTCTGAAATCCGCATGATCTGTGTTGACAACAAGCGTAGGGTGTTTTCTTGCTCTGAAGAAATAATCGTTGTAGGCATCAGTCAGTTTCTCAAGGTAGGAGCGGCTTACATCGTATTCAAAGGATCTTCCGCGGCTGGATATTCTTCGCAAAAGAGAATCGCAGGAACCCTGAAGGTATATCACAAGGTCAGGCTGGGGAATATCACATACCAGTACTGCGGACAACTTCTCGTAAAGGACAAATTCATCATCCTGGAGGTTGATAGAGGCGAATATTCTGTCCTTTGCAAACATGTAGTCAGCAACGAATTTCTTTCTGAACAGGTCGAGCTGCGCCAGCTTCTTCTGCTGTCTGTAGCGGCTGAGCATGAAGAAGAGCTGAGTCTGAAATGCCCAGGCTTTCCTGTTCCTGTAAAACCGTGGAAGAAATGGATTCTCTTCCACTTCTTCAAGGATCGTTCCGGCATTCCAGCTGGATGCCAGCAGATTGCAGACTGTTGTTTTGCCCACTCCAATAGGACCTTCAACAACCACATATCCAAGATCAGGTTTCAGTGGTCACCTCCCAGAAGCAGCCTTCCGAAGGCATCTCACAGATACTCCGGATACCGCTTTTATCGGAACAATTCTTAAGCAGTTCCTCGGGTGTGGATTTCAATCCCGGAATCTCTCCGGACCATACATCGGAAAGCGGTTTAAGCACAAACCGTCTTCGCTGTATTCCCGGATGAGGCAGTGTCAGTTCTTCGTCATTCCGTTTTACATCTCCAAAGAACAGCAGGTCTATATCCAGTGTTCGTGCGGAATTATCCTTCCGTACTCTGGAGCCCAGCAGAACCTCAGCCTCCTTGCAGTTCTTCTGCAGTTCTGCAACAGATCCATAGAATTTACCCGCAAAGACGCAGTTCAGGAAATCGCCCCCTTCAACTCCTTCTGCTGGAGTTGTCTCGTAGACCCCGGATAGTCTGAACATACCCATGCAGGATCTCGTGAGCAGGTATCGAATACCTTCTACAAGGTTCTTTTTCCTGTTTCCCAGATTGCTGCCCATTCCAAGAGCAAACTCAGGCATTCTAACCTCCCTCAACAGTGAATGAAGCGGATTCCATTTTCGGAAAAACCGGGGGGAAGGGTTTTGTAACGGTCACCTCCCAGCGTCCATCAGGATACTCCATCCGCAGCATTCCAAGAATATCCTCTGCCAGATCTTCAATGTAATCGTATTCCTTCTCATCAAACTTAACCAGAGCTTCACATACATCAGCGTAATTGACCGAAGGTCCGCTGGAAATTCTACCGCTCCAGGATACGGTGACAGGAACATCCCTGGAAGAAATTTTCTCGCGATCATCAGCCCCGAGCTTAAGCCGGAGGATTATGTTCTTCAGTACAAGTCTGCCTTTCATTCAACTCCCTTTTTCAGCCATGCCTTTATCTTATGTCTGAAAAGCTCTTTCTGCTCCAGTCTTCCTATTGCCTGGTAAATAGATTCCTCGGGTATTGTAAGTGCGAAACGAATATACCCCTCCCCGTATGTGCCGAAACCGCTTCCGGGTGTGACCACAATTCCTGTATGAGTTATCAGTTTGCGGGCAAACCGCATGGATTGGGTGCCCTTGGGAAGTTTAACCCAGACGTAGAATGTGCCCGGTGATTCGCAGATATCCCAGTCGAGCTTCCGGAGACCTTCCACCAGCACTGCTCTCCGTTTTGCATAGATGTCGAAAAGGCAGGATATATTCGAGTAGAGAGCTTTCTCGGCAGCTTTCTGAACTGCAGTGAATACCCCGGAATCGATATTCTCTTTGGCACTCATGAAGGTCTTCACAAGGTTAGTGCCACCTGCCACGAACCCGACTCTCCATCCTGTCATGTTGAATGTTTTGGAAAGGCTGTGGAACTCCAGGCAGACATCTTCAGCGCCCGGTATCTGAAGGAACGATGCCGGGGGCTTTCCATCGAATCTTATATGGCTGTAGGAGTTGTCGCTGACTATCAGAATGTCTTCCCGCCTTGCCCATTCCACGATTTCTTTCATCCTGTCAAGCGTGAGAACTGCTCCAGTGGGGTTATTGGGATAGTTGAGGAAAATAAGCCTTACGCTGTCGATCACTTCCTTTGAAAAGGAATTCAGGTCCGGTATGAACCCGTTTTCCCTCAGCAGAGGCAGGTCGATCGGAATGGCGTCCGCAAGTATGGCTGATGCCCTGTATACTGGATAACCCGGATTGGGAACAAGTACGAGGTCTCCCGGATTGCAGAAGAAGAGGGGAACATGGGCGATACCCTCCTTCGTTCCGATTACGGCTCCAACATCCAGCCCGCCATCTATCGATACACCGAACTGCTCCCTCATCCAGTTTTTTACAGCGTCAAGGAAGAACCCGCTTCCGGAACCTTTCGGATATCTATGATAGGAAGGCACGGCAACAGCTTCTCTGGCTGCATCAACTATTGCAGAAAGTGTGGGCAGATCCGGATCCCCGATTCCAAAATCGATAAGCTCCATACCCTTCTTCTTTGCAACTTCCTTCTGCCTGTCTATCTGGGCAAACAGGTACGGCGGAAGCATACTCACCCGCTCGGACGCAGATATAACAACCCGTTTCCCTTTGTTCTTTTCTTTCAAATCAACCTCTTCCAGAGTATACCGAGTCAGAAATACATACAATTCTCTTCAGCTTAATATATGAACTTGCAGCTCCCATCGTAAGACCTTGATCAGCGTTCTCTTAAGTGGAACTGCTGAAGACCCTGATAATATATTGTATATATTCTTTTAGTATTTGCCAATTCCCTTTCGGAGGTTATCATGATAACTGTGCAACTGATAGCGTTATTACTTCTCTCGCTGCAGCCCCCTGCTGCGGACATCGTTCCCCATGAGATCACGACACACGGCCATACCCGCATAGATAACTACTACTGGCTTCGGGATATCGAAAACCCTGCGGTTATAGAATACCTGGAAGCGGAAAATGCTTATGCAGATTCCATGCTGAGAGAGTACACCGCTTTGATCGACATGCTGGTCGGGGAAATGCGGGAAAGAATTACCGAAGAGGACAGTTCCGTACCCTACTACAGAAACGGTTACTGGTACTGGCATGAATACCGGGTGGGTGATGAGTACAGTGTGAACATGAGGAGACAGCATCCCGATGGTGAACCAGAGATACTGCTGGACGAGAGTGTCTTTGCTGCAGGCAGGGAATACTTCCAGGTTGAGGCAATGAGTGTCAGTCCTGATAATACCATCCTTGCATGGGCATTCGATACCACCGGAGGGCATTGGAATACGCTCGTTTTCCAGGACATTCAGACGGGTCACAGGCTGGATAATATTCACAGCGCCTCGGGTGACATCGCATGGGCAGCCGATTCAAGAATGGTATTCTACGGATTGAACGACCCGACCGGAAGAACGGACAGGATCATGCGCAGGACAATAGGGTGCGATGATGAGGCATGCGTATACAGGGAGGACGATCCCACATTCTGGCCGGGGGTCTGGAATTCCTATGATAACACGTGGATAGTTATATCAACTTCAAGCACACTTGAATCCGAATGCAGAGTACTGTCTGCGGCAACCCCCAGGGATTCTTTCCGTGTAGTTCATCCCCGGACAGAGGGGCTTGAATACTACATCAAACCCATCGGGAACACATTCTACATTCTTACGAACGCCGAAGGTGAAAACTATTCGGTTATGCAGGCTTCGGCGGAATCATCTTCAATGCAGGAATGGGAAACCTTTATACCTTATTCCGACAGTGCTCAGGTAGAAAGAATCGACATTTTTGATGATATTCTTGCCGCAATGGTAAGAACAGGCGGTATACGGAAACTCTACATTGTGGACAGAGAATCAGGCTGCGGGTACTATGCCAATCTGGGAGAGGAAGCCTCCACTGTCTATCCTTCCTCGAACTTCGATGCTTCGGCCGATTCCATCAGATGCTATTACTCATCCATGACAACACCCTGGTCTACCGTGGCTTACGATATAAGCGCAGACACGATGCGGGTTCTTAAGATGGAAGATATCGGTGAACATTTCGACAGGTCCCTGTACGAATCCCACTTGCTGATGGCTCCGGCTGACGACGGTTCACTCATCCCGATAAACCTGGTCTACAGGACCGACCTGTTCAGAGAAGGTAAAAACCCTCTGCTGATCTACGGATACGGAGCGTACGGTTCCAGCATGAATCCAATGTTCAGCTCCAGAAGGCTCTCCCTCCTGGACAGGGGTTTCGTGTACGCTATCGCACACGTACGTGGTGGCAGTGAAATGGGTCGCTGGTGGTACAACCAGGGAAGGGTCCTTAACAAGATGAACTCCTTCACCGATTTCATAGACTGCACCGAATACCTCATAACAGAAGGATACTGTGACCCGGATAATGTATTCGCCATGGGTGAGAGTGCCGGAGGGCTCCTGATGGGAGCGATAATCAACCTCAGGCCGGACATCTGGCGCGGAGTTATAGCGGGGGTTCCCTTTGTCGATGCCCTGACTACGATGCTTGACCCCACTATTCCGCTTACCACCAACGAGTACGACGAATGGGGAAATCCTTCGGAAAATGAAGAGGAATACTGGTATATCCTCTCCTACTCACCTGTGGATAACCTGGATGCTGTCGATTACCCGGCCATCTACGTCTACACTGGCGTAAACGATAATCAGGTAGGTTACTGGGAACCGGCGAAATGGGTAGCCGGCATCAGGAACATCAATACAGGCAGCGAACCTGTTCTTCTGCGTGTAAACATGGGGACCGGTCACGGTGGTGCATCTGGACGTTTCAGCTGGCTGCGTGACTACGCTGAACAGTACGCGTTCATCCTTGGGCTTGTTATAGAAGAATAGGCGATAATTCCTGAAGTCAGCGGGTCTGAGATCTGCACTCAGCTGCACGGAGGTTCGCTATATGATAAAGTCCAGTTTCAATCCCAGGTAGACACCCAATCCGGCACCACTTCCACTGCCCTGAAAACCGATGCAGGTGTAGGGTTCTATGTCAATATCTGTCCGGCCCCTCATCAGAGGTATTCTCCACCCAATTTTGGGTCCAAATGAAAACGCTGCTATAAATGCAAGATCGTCCGATTCGTCCTCATAAAGCTGACCTCCAGCACCGATATAAAACCCCAGGAAGGGTCCTCTGGGCTCCTGCAGGAATCTATAGCGTATCTCCAGACCAAAATACGCTCCACCACCGAGTCCTCGTGCATCAGCTGGTTCGTAAGTGTACATTAGGAACGGGCCACCGTAGGCGATTGTGCTCCAGCTGGATTCACCGGATGTCTCCCTGTGGAGAGCAAACTCCAGTGTCTGCACCAGAGACCAGTTGATCAGGGTCGGATCGGGCATTGGCGGCGGATTGGCAGATGTCACACCGATAATCAGCAACAGCATTATCCTGCTAATCAAATGAACAGCATCTGAAATGCTGATGGAGGTGAAGACTGGCAGCTGAAGAAAGATAAGCCAACACTGGTATAAATAACAGTATTCTGCTTCTCCTCATGTTCATATATGCCTACCAATCGAAGAATTCCATTGTGCCTGTGTGTTCACCATCCGGTATCAGCTGCTGCCCCGAACCCCCGTTCTCGGGAATCAGCATCAGAAGGTGCTCCGCACCGATCAGGATTTCGGAAGAATCGAATAGATAATCCATGCGAAGAAAGAGAATGCTTCCCCCATCCGCCGAGAACACAGGAAGGCTTGCTACATACTGCACATCGGTAAGCTGCACGGAATTTCCCTGCAGATCAACCGAGCAAACGTTCCAGGGAATCAGCTCATCCCAGTATTCCACCAGAATAGAAGGATCGGCAATATCGGTCCAGGGACGTGAACCATCGTAGTGGCTGTAAACTATCATGCCGCCGTCCGGGCTCCAGCTCGGGTCATGATCGGACTGCCAGCCGGCAGTTGTCGTAAGCCGGGTCTTGTCCGAGCCGTCGGCCCCCATTACGTAGATCTCCTCTCTCGCTGGCGACTGTGTTATCCGGTTGGATTTGAAGGTTATAAGTGACCCGTCAGGAGACCATTCGGGATCGTTATCCTCCCAGACGGACGATGTCAACCTGATAACCTCAGATCCGTCGGAACGCATGATGAAAATATCTGCTGCTCCTGTGGGAGCCCCGGTTGAGTCATGCCACGAACTGAAGACGAGATGGCTGTCTCCAGGCCCCCAGTCCGGGTGGGCATCAATAACCGCATTGTAAGTCAGTCTTGTTTCCACGCCGGAACCGATGTCCAGAACAAAGATCTCCCAGGTGGTCATGTTTGATTCGTCACCGGCAAGATAGGCCACTTGAGAACCGTCACGGGAGATAGCAGGATTATTCTCATGTCTGCTGTTGTAAGTTAGCCGGGTTATCTCACCGGATTTATCCAGCAGATAGAGTTCTCCTTCGGAAGAATGCGCTCTTGAGATGAAGACTATCGATTCGTTCTGCTGGGTGTACCAGAGATCGAAAGGATCAGACGGACCTGCAGAGTTCTCTCCGCACCCTGCGATAAATAGACAAACAGCTGAAAGTACGGTACAATCTCTTAATAGTATCATCTGAAACCAGCCGAAACAACAGCGCGGACTATGTGCTGAATTGGATTCCCCTCGGAAAACTCCATTGCAGCCGAAATCATCATAACATCGTTATCCATGTCAACTGATGCAGCAAAACGGGTAATACCGGATATGCTGGCAGTCCTGCGCATTGCAGCGGGAAGGTCCCGGTTAATTGCAATTGGCTCTATTTCCGAAGCAAGGAGAATGCTGGTCTCATTATCCATTCCAAGGCCGTTCCTCCGGATGTAGTCGTTGAAGCTGATACCGGCCGCAATATCCTCAAGAGTGAAGCCACTGGTCATGATGATCATGTCATCGATAATCCCGAATTCGATGAAATCGATTCCCATTGAAGGATCTCCACTTACCCGGTAACATCTGTGACCATTCAGATCGAATGTAGTCATTCCTGGATCACTGAAGCCGGCTATGGCAGTGTATATGAAATATAACGTTCTATCAATTGCCTCCTGGTCTCTGATACCGAACTGCAGGAAACCTGCATGGGAATCTTCAGCAAGGCTTAACCCGAGATATATGTCACCTGAAAAGGAATCCAGCAGCTCCTCAAAGGATGGAAAACCTAAATCCTCCAGCCCCGGGTCGACCTCCCGATCGATCCCGTGAGAGTAAAGAAAATCTTTTACATTCTGCATATTCAGGCTGATTCTGAGAATTCCGGTAATATCGGGAGGAATCAAAATATCCCCGGCGTTTGCAGAAGGTGCCAGCATAGAGGTGAAAACCGTAATATCATCGTCCTCAAAGGAAATATTAAGCGCAAGCTTCAGAACCGAATTGTCTACTGTGCAGGTGAAAAGAACACTTTCGGTACCCTCCGCACCAATAAAGTTGTCCAGCTCCGCGTAAAGCACCAGTGCTGTATTATGCATAGTGGCATTTTCCTGCAGCCTGACGTAATCATCATCGTTCCGGATTCCGGAATCCAGAGCAAAGAGGGAATGTTCAATCGTATTCTCGGAGACGGTTACAATGGTGTAACCTCCGGATTCAGTGAACCTCAGATCAGAATCGAACCCATCCAGACGGTTGAATATCCCGCTGAAAAAGCTCTCTACTCCAGCCGGATCCTCTGAAGGCAGAATAATGTACAATACTCCCATATCATCCGGGTGCAGATCCATAACAAGTCCGATATCACTATCCGGCCGCAGGGCGAGAGCTTCCACCCATCCGCTCCAATCAAGAGGATAGAGTCCCAGTATCTCCTCGATTTCATTGATCTGTATATTTTCCATATTCAGTGAATCAGACAGTATTGAGAGCAGTTCTTCAAGATCAGCTTCCCGGGGATTGACCGTAAGGTAGAAATCGTGTCCTGCCGGCATGGAATCCAGAAGGCTTTCTGTTTGTTCTTCATCCAGACATGAAGTAATAATGAGTGCTGCAGTCAAAACAGAACCGAGTAAAACGGCTTTCATTTAATTTCCTACCACTAAGATACGGATAATTTTCGTATTTTCGGGTATTTCTCCAACTACTTCACCCATCTGCCACCAGTCTCCCTGTTCCAGTATGAATGACATCCAAAGCGACTCTACAACGGCACAGGGATCTCCATCCTCTCCCCAGTATACACCATTAATCAGATAATTGTCCTCAATATCTTCGAAAGTAGAACCTATTCTGATTCCTTCTTTATTTATGAATCTATCTGAGAAGATTCCTATTCTCCAGATTCTCCAGATTGAATGATCAGTCTCAATCAATTCCAGAACCAGAGTTTTTGATATTTCATTTTCAAAGGTTAATTCGAGAACCGGATTTGACATGCCCTCCGTCATTCGATCAACCTCTACGATCTCAACTTCCCCGTAAAGCTCTGACACTGCTTCAACATCTTCTGCCGGCATACCGCATTCAAAAAGACCCGCATGATCTTTTCCCAATGCATACATAATGTCAGTATTTACTCCTTCATCAATCAGCATTCGGGCAACTTCATAGTTTTTAATATCTACAGCAAGCTTAAGAGGGTGTTCTCCTTCTCCATTGTGCGGATCAAGCCCATCAAATGTGGCGAATCCGTACTCATCCAGAAATGACTCAAGCACCGAATTATCAACTGTATTGTATTCTTCCTCTGAACTCTTCGAACTTCCAGAAATAACCAGTAAAGAGAAAGTAATGAATCCAACGGTAGCTGCATATCTGAGAAATGTCATTCAGTTCTCCTCTCGACATCGCTTAGAATCTGTGAACCATATGGACATATATTTTAATACAAAGAACATATTTCGGCACACGTTCTAGTCGGAAGCTAAATCGCCATTAAGTTTTCCGGGAGGTCGAATTGAAGACAACTGTGCTCAGGTGCCTCTGCGGATGGAAACGTGCAGAGGCTCGTACCGGGACCACAGGCCGGCCATAGCGTTAGCCATATCTAGAGTACCGAATCGACGGGCCTCGATGATAATGGCTTCGTCCACCACGATTCCTGATCCCTGACCTGATCTTTCAAACCCCACCGTTAGCTCAGAATCACGCCCCTCGCCAGACAATGCACCGCTGCCTCCATTTGGCGTGGCCATCTGCATGAAAACGGGAATAGTCTGACTCGTGTGGAAAGCGCCGGACGTCACATGAATCTGGTGAAAGATCTGAACCTGCCCTATGGCTGAAACGCAGAAGGATTGTGTTTCAATCCAGCCCAGTTCAAGATGCACACCTGAACGGATGGTCAGTTCATTGAAGTCGAAAGGCAGATCGAATAATGTCCTGAATCCGAATGAGATCCTGCTGAGAGATCTGGCAGGCGGTCCGGATAGCTGCGCATCACCAGCACATCCGTGCGCCGTCTTCTCATCGTTTGCATGGGTATTGTCTGTTACACCCTGACTGTCAAACAGAATATACTTGCTGTAGTCCAGGTCTTTTATCCAGGACTCACCCGCAGATTCACCGTCGCAGCAGCAGCAACAGCAGCAGTTCTGTTTGCTCGAAAACAACAAGGGAGTATGGTGCTTCTCCCATGATTTTATAAGCTCATTGCGCTTAATCGCAAAATCAGCGATCAGACCTTCAAGCTTCTTCATATCGTAACTGACTGCTCCTGTGGATTTATCTCTTATGGCCAGCTTGTAACGCCGGGTCTGGAAGTCAGACTCGGCCTTCGAGATCTGTCCCAGGAGTCTGTGCGGATTGACCTTCTTCTCCCTGGATCTGCTGGTTGTACTGCGCGGCATTTTCCCCTCCCTTGATAAGATATTCCCCACGAACTACACACTATTCTCCAATACAAGATCTATGTTCACCCCTATTGTTCTGTATCCGATCAATCATCTTGTCGGAACTGACAATACTGTCGCAATTCCTCTTATGTCAATGCAGAGTGGCGAAGGGTCTAACTGACAAATCCTAATAGATATCTGAAACAGGTAAGCATTTTACTCGTTCGTCTCAAGAAGAAGTCATCAGGTCAAAAATCCTGCATAATATGTGGAACTGTTAAAACATGCCAGTTCAGGTTCGACATCGCACAGATTGGAGGTTAAGCCCTATGTCAAAAAGCAGGGATAAGAAAAAGGAAACCAAGACAAAACCAAAGAAAACCCTCAAAGAGAAACGAGCTGATAAGAAAAAGGGCACTCCGCATAATTGAGTGCCCTTTTCAAGTAAGTTCGAGAACAACTACCAGAATCCAGGTTTACTTATATGGTTCTAACCCTTCACATAAGTTTGCAGCCATTCCTGGGTTTCCCAGAGTACATGCAGAATTGATTCCCGTGCTCTGTAACTATGGCTTTCAAGGGGAAGCATAACCAGTCTGGCAACTCCCCCAAGCCCCTTCAGGGCAGCGAAGAACCTCTCGCTCTGCATCGGGAAGGTTCCTGAATTGCTGTCTGCATCTCCATGAATGAGAAGTATCGGTTCGTCGACCAGGTCCGCGTTCATGAACGGCGACATTTCGATGTATATATCCTTGGCTTCCCAAAGCGATCTGTCCTCGGACTGGAAGCCGAAGGGCGTTAAGGTTCTGTTGTACGCCCCTGTCCTTGCCAGTCCCGCCGCGAAGAGATCCGAATGGGCAAGGAGATTCGCCGTCATGAAAGCGCCGTAGGAATGCCCCCCGATGGCTATTCTCTCAGGATCAGCCACTCCCATCCTGACAACTTCGTCAACTGCAGCCCCGGCGCTCATGACAAGCTGCTCTATGAAGGTATCGTTGGGCTGTTCATCTCCCTCACCGATGATGGGCATGGTCGGGTCATCAAGAACAGCGTATCCCTGGGTAAGCCAGATCAAAGGTGACCACCAGCCGATGTAATCGAACCTGCAGGGTGAACCTGATATCTGGCCGGCGGCGGAGGCCGAACGATAGTTTTGAGGATAGGCCCACATCACCATTGGAAGTGGACCATCTTCCGTGCTGTAACCCGGAGGCAGATAGAGTGTCGCTGAAAGATCAAGACCATCCTCACGTTTGTAGGTAATGAGCTCCTTATGCATGCCGTCGAGGACCGTTACCGGATTTGAATAGAAAGTCACCTGTATGTCGGCATCGCTCGAAAGATCCCTGACATAGTAATTGGGGTAATCGTTAACCGATTCCCTTAGAAACAGGAACCTGGTGCACTCATCATTAATGAACCTGGATGGGCGCTCGAAAAAGGGAGGCTGAGAATGAAAGAGCCTTTCAGCCTCCAGTGTGGAAAGATCCAGTCTGTCAAGGAACGGCCTGTCACCTTCGGGCGAAGCGCCGTCACCCGCAAGGTAGATTGAACCGCCATCGGGAGATGTAACAAGCACACTTTTTCCTCTGCTGTCGAGACGTGTTCTCGGTGTTCCAGGATCACTGTACCTGTCCTCCCATGAACGGTCGGCAAGCAGTTCGGCTTCGGAATCCGGTTGTCCCGGTCTTATTCTCCAGCCTCTTTCGTTCCTTGTGGGCCACCACCATTCGGAAACAATGGCAAGAGAATCGTTCCCCCAGACTATTCCGCCGAATCTGCTGGTCAGGTCCAGAAGCTCTGCCGGTTCTGCATCGAAGGGTGCTTCAAGCAGATAAATCCTGTCCCGGAGTTCAGCTTCCGCTCCCGCATCTCCTCCATCAAGCGCTTCAGTCCAGCAGAGAGTGGCATCCGCGTCGCTTCTCCAGACAATGCTTCGCGGTCCCTCGAATGTACTCCCCGTAGCTATTGGGATTGCATCCCTTACAGGGAAATCCGCTACTTCGAAAACAGTATTTCCTTCAGAGTCCCAGACTTCAACAAGTTCCGCGAATCTTCCGGCTGTTACCATATAGGAGAAAGGTCTCACCAGCTGTGAGACCAGCATGTACCGGGCATCAGGTGACGGAGAATAGTACCAGATGATTCCGGGGTCTCCGACTTTATCGATGCTGCCATCCATTCGGACAACAGACAATTGCGAAGTGAGGTAGTATTCAAAAAGATCCTCATCGCAGGGATTTTCAAGAAGGTCCTGGTAGGTTCGTGCCGGTGCCGCAGCCCCGGTTGTCTGCTGTATAACGGGACCCGAAGGAACAGGATTCGGAGCAGGGGGGTTTCCATGATCCTCCGGGATAATGCAGCAGATTATACCCGTACCATCTGAGAGCCATTCCGGCCATTCGTTGGCGGTAAGGCTCAGAACTGCATCTGTCAGCTTCCGGGCCTCAGCCGGTTCAACATCAATTACCCAGAGTTCCACACCTTCGGAGGTTTCGTTGGTAAAAGCAACCATCGAGCCGTCAGACGACCAGCTTGTGCTGAGTATCCGGGGATTATCCGGCAGGGAGTGTACTTCCACGGTTTCAAGTTCAGGGTACCTCAGAAGTGTAAGATCGACGAACCGTCTGGTCCGGCTTGGAGCAAAAGTCCGAGGGCTGAAACGCATACCGGCCAGTTTCATTTCTTCCTGCGCAAGCTCTGCAATTGAGGGATTCGCCTGAGGAAAACGAAGAAGCCAGCTCTGAAAATCAGGAGAAACGCTGGTCCATGGAGCCCACTGAACATCAACTATGTCTATCAGCACCTGATCAGGCTCCATATAACCGGACGACGCACTTCCGTCTGAACCGGACAGGATTATTAAAATTGCAACTATCAAACACATAATGATGCCCTTTCCTGAATAAACACTGAACCACGAAACTCTTATTCAAAGTAAATATACGACAGATTTCATAATCCGCAGGATCAGCCATAAATTTCATACGGGATATCGTATGGACATTGAAGTTCAAATCCTGTATAAAGATATATATTGGATAAATGTATTTGATTGAATAAATTGCTGTTGGTTACTCACAATGAAATGGAAGTATTATGAAAACGACTGCTTTTGTTCTTCTGATCCTCTGCGGTTCTCTGTTCGCGGACTGGATCGATTTCGGATTCGATGCTGTTGATCATGCAACGGTAACGGTTATTGAATCCACACCCTCAGGCATGGTTGTTGATGTGGTGATTCCGGGCATAGGTCTGACCGAGACCTTCGAGGACGGGCTGGATTTCACCATTCTCAACGTGCCCGGTATGACCATCTCCGCTCTTGAACCAGGTTACCCGCAGCTTCCAAAAGTTTCGTTCCTCGCGGCGCTGCCTGAAAACTCGTCGGTAACCTTCACTGTTGAATCGATGAAAACAGTGGAAATAGGGCAGATCACACCTTACCCTATGCAGCCCATTCCGTACGATAACGATGATATGCCGCCCTTCACATACGTGCCATCCGCATATCAGGCTGGAAGCTATCCGGATGAGACGGCCCACTGCAAGGTCGACGGCATCCTCAGGGGAGTAACGGTAGGACGCTTCGCGGTCAATCCCATTATCTGGGACCCCTCAACAAATGAGCTTTCAGTATGCTGTTATATCAGATTAAATATAGATTTCGGAGGCACAGTCAGTGTTGACGAAAGACTGTACTCCAGATACTTCGAGCCAACCTACAATCAGGTTCTTGTGAATGCGGACATTCTGGGAGAACCTCAGAGAACATCGTATGCAAACACATCAGGACCTGTATATGCGCGTAACATAAGAGAAGCCAGGGATATCGATGCCGCTGATCTTCTGATCATCGCGGGAGACGATTTTGTTGACACCTTAATAGAAGATTTCGTAACCGCCAAGTGGGAACAGGGTTACCTTCCGGCTGTAGTTGCCGCGGGAACCTGGACGTATACCGAAATAAAGGATTACATACAGTACGCCTACGATAACTGGATAATCCCCCCTTCTTTCGTTCTCATGGTGGGAGACGGTCCTGAATTGACCGCATATAATGCACCCACCGGTATCTGGAGTGATAACAGATTTGTCTGTGTGGATGGAAGCGATTATATGGCTGACATTTATCATGGAAGATTCGCCACCCCCACAGATTTCTATCCCAACATCGAGGCAAAACAGCTGAAATGGCAGTTCGACCCGATAATGGATTATGATTTCTGGAATACAGTCCTTTGCGCCGGTGAGCTGGAACTCTCCGGACAAACCTCCACCAGATGGTTCCTCTACACCTGCGAAACCGTACATGACACCTATGAGGATCTATACGGCAAAGTCGCGACAAGGGTTTATGTTAAAAACTCATCGGCTTCCCCCCCATTTTACTACAACCCCGGTCTTCCCTCAAATGGAGAAGTGGTTCCAGCAGAGATAACATTTAACGGAACCACATCGGATATTATTGATTCCATAAACGACGGAATCTTCATTATTCAGCACAGAGACCATGGAGGTGTAACCGGCTGGAGCAATCCGTCGTTCCACATTTCAAATTTCGCAAGCCTCACCAACGGTATGGAGGCTCCCGTTGTATTCAGCTTCAACTGCCTTACCGGACAGTTCTACCAGAACCTCTGCTTTGCCGAGGCTCTTGCAAGAATGGAGGGCGGAGCAACTGCCGTTGTGGCTGCATGCGCTTCATCCTACAGTTATTTCAACGACTACATGGTTTACGGATGCTACATGAGCTTCAACGATGATTTCGTCTCGCCTCCTTTCAGTTACACCAATCCTTCGGGAGGTTACCTGGCCGGACAGATGATGATGAACGGCAAACTTGAGATGCAGGCTGCCGCCCCCTTCAACCCTTACTCAAGCAGCAACTGGGAGGCATACGCCGAGGATGAATGGGATCTTTTCATGGTCTTTGGCGATCCAACCATGGACATGAGAACTGAAGTTCCGGTGGAGCTCAATGTCACACCTCCAGCCACGCTTCCACCGGGCACAAGTGAAGCTCTCTTCCAGGTTTCCATGCCTGATGATGGCGCAGTATCCGGAGCTCTGGTCTGTCTTCGCAAGGATGCTGACAGTCTCTACGCCACGGGCCTTACAGATGCAACCGGAGCAGTAACACTGGTATTCGATCCCATAGGTGACCTGCCTGAAATAGACTGGATGGTTACCGCCCATAACGCTCTACCCGAAACAGGGATAATAAACACCGTTGGAATAGCGGGGGGATCAGGACCAGCACTGTTCAGCTCCGGGACACCATTCCCCAATCCTGGCCGATCGATGATCTTCCCTGTGACCGTCTCAGGGACAGGTAACTTCGAGCTGATCATTTATGACCTTACGGGCAGAGCTGTTGAAACCCTCCATTCCGGCGAACTGGCAGAGGGTTCGCACGACCTCATCTGGAACGGTACATGCGGCGGCTCGCAGGCGCCTGCGGGTATATATATGGTGAAGTATTCCTCAAGTGATGGAACCGTAGGAATTCATAAGGTAGTGCTTATTAACTGATCATTAATAAAAAGAAATGTGATTCCCGCTCCGCTTCCGGCGGAGCGGGTTTTTTCGTGGTGACAGCACCTATGGTATTGTATATAGTAAACGTATGATTACCGGATACGATCCTGAAACAAAAACGTTCAGAACAGGAATCGGAGACCTCCTGAATTTCGGATGGCTGCCGGATTCCCTTGTGCCCTCCGATAACCCCCTCAGCATCCATGCAAGACAGAGGGTTCACTCTGCATTTGCACGCAGCATGGTCAGAAATGGCTGGGAGAAGGAAGTTTCAGTAAATCTTGATCTCGATGTAATGGGTATCAGGTTCTTAATCAGGGGAAGGCTTGATCTGATCCGTGAATCGGACGGTTCTGTGGAAGTTCTGGAGATCAAAACCCTTGATGGAAAACCGGATTTCACCGATCCCGTTCAAAGCAGAAGAAACAATTCACTTCAGTTATACTTTTACACGAAGGCTCTCTCTTCTGCGCGGGGGCTCACTCCTGATTCCATCAGCGCAAGCCTGGTCTTCCTTTCAATGGACGACACCGCGGAGCCGGAGGCTCACTACTTCCCGCTGGATCTGTCAGCTGATGAACTGGAAAGATCATGGCTGCATCACATCAGGGATACGGCGGAATTCCTCATAGCTGAAGATTCAAGGAAGAGCATTCAGCTTTCCGCTCTGGGCGGATTCCATTTTCCGTACAATTCAACAAGGCCGGGACAGCAGGAAATACTGAGCGATGTCGAATACTGCATTGAAAACCATGGATACCTCATGATCGGGGCGCCTACCGGCACAGGGAAAACAGCCGCGGTTCTCACAGGTGCGCTCCGGGCGACCCTGCCGGGAAGGCTCACACTTTTCTTCCTGACTGCCAAGAATACACACAAATCGATCGTCCTTGAGACACTCAGGATAATCATCGAAAAAGGAGTACCGCTCAGAGGGATTGTAATAACAGCCAGATCGGAAGTATGCCACAGGAACAGGCCCCGCTGTCTCCCTGACGATTGCCCCTACGCTATGGATTTTCGCGATAAAATACATGAATCAGGGGTTATGAAGGAACTTCTCGATCATCAGATAATCGGTCCGGATATCCTGAAAGCCATGGCGGAGCATACCGGTGTTTGCGCATTCGAACTGGGGCTGTACCTGGCTGTTCAGTGCGATATTGTGATCTGTGACTACAACTATGTATTCGATCCTCACGTCTTTCTGAAACGGTTCTTTCTTGAGCAAAACACCGCTGAAAAGTGTACCCTTCTTATAGATGAGGCAGCGAACCTTCCTTCAAGGGCAATGGATTACTATTCCCCGGAGATCAGACTCTCCTGGATAGAGGAGCTTATGGAATACGGCAGCTGCACGGCCCGGAGAAGGAAGCTTCTCCGCCCCTGGATGAAAGGATTCGGAGAATGGGCGATCCTTCTTGAGAATTCAGGAGAAGACGAGATCGAACTGCCATCCGATACTGAAATTCCTCTCCAGACAGACAGCTGGTTCAGAGAGATAACCGAATTGCGCGATCCTCCCGAACCATTGAGAGATATGTTCAAGGCGATAATTGATTTCTCAAAGATCTCCGGGGTTTCTGACAGCAGATATCATCTGCTCTATCGCCGGGAAAATGATGATCGTATACTGCAGTGGTTCTGTACTGACCCATCTCTGTTCCTGCGGGAAAGGCTTGAAACCTGTCACAGCTCGATAGCCTTTTCAGCAACACTGACACCTTTCAACCATTTCGAGTACCTTCTGGGGTTCCCGGATGAAGGCAGGACTGTTTCAAGGAAGATCGCATGGCCTTTCCCTAAAGAGAATCTGGGAGTATGGATTTCTCCTGTTATCGATACCAGATACAGAAGCAGAAAGGAGTCCGCTGCCTTTCTTGCGCGTAAAATATGCGAGATATACTCTTCAATGACAGGCACATGGCTTGTGTTCTTTCCCTCTTACGTATACCTTGAACTCATCGCTGATCACCTTAAGGACAGTTCAGTTCCGCTTCTCATTCAGACTCCGGGGATGAGCCGCGAAGAGAGAGCCGGGTTCATCGAACGCATCGAATCGGAGAATCAGCTTGTTCTAACCGTCTCCGGAGGAGTCTTTTCCGAAGGCATAGACCTCCGCTCGGAGAATCTTCTCGGAGCGATAGTAGTCGGACCATCACTCCCGGGCATGAACCTCCGCATGAAACTACTTTCGGATAGCTACCGTTTACGAGAATTGGATCCATTTATTCATACCTGGGCAATTCCCGGGATGGTCCGGGTGATCCAGGCTGCTGGAAGACTTATCAGAAACAGTATGGAACGAAAAGCTCTGGTGCTGATCGGAAAAAGATTCACGAAGTATCCCTATCTCGATCTTCTTCCGGAACACTGGTTCAGGGATGGTTCGATTCAATTGCTTTGCGGCGGGGTCAGCGGAATCACGGATTTTTTGAGGAAAGAAAAAGGCGGCACAAAAGCGCCGCCCTGATCTATTGAGAGAATCGTTTCTCTTAAAGTATCTCTTCCAGAGCCTCTCCGGCTTCCTCAAGAGCTTCTTCAGTCTCTTCTACGACTTCTTCTACAGCTTCTTCGGTCTCTTCAATAACTTCTTCGATCTCTTCTACGATTTCCTCTGGAATTTCTGTGGTTTCTTCAAGGATCTCTTCCACTTCTTCAAGAGCTTCTTCAGTCTCTTCAAGAGCCTCTTCCAGTGCTTCCTCAGCCTCTTCAACGGCTTCTTCAGTAGTCTCTACAGTTTCTGTTGTCTCGACTGTTTCCTCGACTACGTCAGTTGTATCCTCGGCAGGCTCTCCACAGCCAGCGGCAAGCACAAGAATGAAAGCGGTGATGATTCCAGTTAACAAATACTTCACATTTGCTCCTTTCGGTGTTTCTAATCTTGATATCTAAATCATAAATGAGAAGAATATCTCCATATACAAGCGGGATACATAAGGAATTGTGTTTTCTATGTCAAGAACTGACATCGGAGTAAGCTGCCTTTGAATTGCGGATTATCAGCTGAACAGTGACAGCACCTTCAATGTGTTTCTGAAATGTACTTTGGCTATCTCGTCCAGAACATCCGCTCCGAACTCCCTGACGAACTTCTTTGCAGCTGTATCGATCTTTTCTCCCGCGCCTGAGAGGGCAGCGATTCCGAATTTCCGCGAAATCCGATCCAGTCCATCAAGATACGCATCCCTGGCGAGGATGGATGCTGCCGCCACAGCCGGGTCCGATTCAGCTCTGATATGAAGATCAAGCAGGTAGTCTCCTTCGGGAAGAAGGTATGCAATCCGTTTTTCGCTGCAGAATTTGTCTATGATGACCCTGCCCGGCATTGATGTTCTACTCAGAAGATCACGGATGGCTTCTGCATGGCACTCGGCCAGCAGATCAAGACTGTTCTTTCCCTTTCTGGAGAGCTCATCGAACCTTCTGTTGTAATCCAGCGGTGATACGGATACAATGGAGAAATATCCGCTGGAGGAACTTCTGATCCGCTGCGCATACTCCCGCACTGAATCATTGCTGAGCTGTTTGGAATCGGTTATACCGATTCTGCGGTACTGCTCCGCGCGATTCTGATCTACATAAACTGCGGCCACGGTCAGCGGTCCCATGTACTCTCCCTTCCCCGCTTCGTCGGAACCTGTCCAGGTACCGCCGGGGATAATGGGAGAATCCGGCAGCAGGATCTCTTTTATTCTCTTCGATAGATCAGCATCACCACCTGATGAAACCACAGAGAATCCCTTTTTCGCAGAGTAGTAGAAGTTGATACCGCAATTTCTGCCGTTCATCGTGAAGGTCATACGAATACCGTTTGACAGTATTCTTCTATCCGCGGCGCTGATTCCTGATTTCTCAAGTTTACCTGCCGCGGAATCAACCAGATGCGAGAGTTCTTCGCCGGGAATCACTGAGTTTCCGCGACGTATACATCAAAGCCGGGGTTTTCAACTTCGATTGGTGTACCGAGGGTATAATCTTCCAGTACGCACACAATTTCGCCAATAACGATGGCGCTTCGCATAAGAACCGGCATGTGTCTCTCATCGTCAGTCATCCAGACCCAGATCTCTCCCTGCTGATCAAAAAGACCCTGCGACTGCAGAGTAGGCTGAACCAGTATACAGTCGAATTCTCCCGCTGGTACCCTGATACGATCCCTTTCATGGACGATGATCTCGAGTGGGTAATTCTCGTTATCTACATGACTGTCAATATAGTATGTATTCCCGACCTCGAGGGGAAACGTCCTGGCGAAATACAGACAGCTCAGAACGTCAAGAGCATGGGGCGGAATATCCATCTGCATAAGTGAAGAATCGGTCTCATTGGGATAGTACACCAGCCCTGCGTCCTGATCAAAAAACACTTCCTCATGGTACTCAAAGTCACCTTCATGCAGATCTTTAGAGAATTTCAGAGTGTGAAACTGGACTATGTCCATTAGAGCTTCATTAACGTCGTTCACCTCAAAAAACGTACTGAACGCGGGGTTGGATCTGGCAGTTGCTGATATCCGGTATGCCATCAGACCCTCGAACTGCTCAGGTCCGGTTACAGCAAGAACCGCTGTTCCTGCTTTGATAATACCGTATTCAACACTGAACTCAAGCCTCTCTCCCGCTCCGAAAGCGTTGTTCTCGACATATCTTGGCAGGCATTCCTCGAAAGAGGAGACTGTTTCAAGTGAATCCGTTAACAATAAACTCATCACAATAAGAACTGCTGTCATATCGACCTGCTTTCTGTTTTATTCACTGATGATACCGCAGAGAAGGGTTCTTGTTCCCTTCGGTTAACAACGCAAGGATGTGGTTCCATTTTTCCGCTACTGCGGGATAGCTGAATCCGTCAATACACGTTTTTCTGGCTCTCTTGCCCATTCTCAGTGTCATGGAGGGGTTTCTGAGCATAAATGCCGCCTGTGAGGCAAGCTGCCGATAGTTTCCCGGAGAATGAAACAGACCTGTTCTGCCATCTTCCACAAGGTCCAGCAGTCCGTTTGTTGCCGCTGCAAGAAGAGGGAGCCCTGAACTCATCATCTCCATTCCAGCCCTTGAAACAACTTCGCTTCCCAGGCTTGTAACAACTCCAACTGTTCCCCTTGAGATCAGCTCCCTTACATCCGCAACCTTACCCGCAAATGTGATCCTGTTCCCAACTCCAAGATCTCTCGCGAATGACTCAAGTTCAGAAACAGACTGCTGGCTTGGAGCACCGGCGACTATAGCTTTTACAGCCTCCGGCAGGAGCTGAAGAGCTTTTATCAATGTTCTGTGCCCTTTCATGGGGCTGAGCCTGCCGATTGAAACAAGAAGAGGTTCCAGCGGTTCTCTCTTCTCCGTGTAATTGTAGAACTCAGTGTCGACAGGATGGGGCAGAACTGCAACCGGCCCCTCTCTCTCACCGCTGTAATTTCTCTCAATCATGAAAGGAGAGGGAAATACCACAAGGTCAGTTCTTCTGTCCACCAGTTTCCAGAATCTCCCCGAACGGGGTTTCCGGATATCACACCTTATCCTAACAGTTGGAATTCCGCCGGCAGCGATGGCGCAGGCAGTCTGACCGTCAGCGCGGGTTGTTACGATCACATCCGGCATAAAAGTCCTGATGAGCTTCCTGAATAATAGAAGACCGGTTGCAAAGGCGGATTTCTGAAGGTTCAAACCGGCGCATTCCAGACCCTGTGCAGCCGCAGCTCTGGTAACAGGACCATCCGGAGCGGCCTGGACGATAACAGAATGTCCTGTTCCTGCCATTATTCGAGCGAGGGCGAGGCCGCCTGCCGCTGAAGCATCAACGCCCTTGCAGTTAATGGTCAAAAGAATTCTCAAATAAACTCCAGCGGTTTTTCTAATGGGTTACTTATTATAGTTGCATCATGGCTGCAATATAGCAAAGGAAAGGGGCAGGCATGAACAGCTTTAACCCGTCTTCGCGAATGATGGCGATTAGAATGCCTCCAATCGCAGAGATCATGGGCCGGATATCTGAACTGAAATCCTCCGGCAGAAGTATTTACAGCATGGCCCAGGCCTCTCCATGGTATTCACCTCCTTCTGACGTGCTGAACAGCTTTACCGGGAGACTTCTGGAACCCTTCATGCACAGGTACGGCCCTGATCCTGGTTTTCCATGGGCAAGAAAGGCTGTGACGGAAGACTTCAGAAGAAGAAGGGGAATTGATCTTGATCCCGCCAACGAGATACATCTGACATGCGGAGCAAGCCAGGCATTCCTTAGCGCTCTTCTCGCAGCTACCGATCCGGGGGATAATGTAGCGGTTATAGAACCCTTCTATTTCGATCATGTGTTCGCGATCAAATTCAGTGATCTCGGTTTACGTTCAATACCGATGATCGAAGAGAACGGAAGCTGGGCATTACCGCTGGATGAGATAAGCAGGGTGCTTCGGGAAGTAAGGGTTCTGGTTATCGTCAATCCGGGAAACCCAACGGGGAAAGTGATATCGGATGCGGAAATGAAACGGATCGTTGAGATGACTGCGGAAAGCAACACTTTTCTTATCATCGATGAAACCTACGAGAGATTCGTATTTACCGGCGATACATGGCATCCATGGAAAGATAGACACCAGAAACATGTTCTGACACTGGGCAGTTTTTCAAAAAGTCTTGGTATTCCCGGCTGGAGGCTTGGTTACCTTTTCGGTCCTTCGGATCTGCTGAAGCAGGCGATAAAGGTTCAGGATTCCGTTGTGATCTGCCCCCCTACCCCCTCCCAGTATCTTCTTCTGGAAGTTCTTAAGGAAGACAAATGGATTTCAGCGATGTCCGCCGGAGTTTCAAAACGACTGGAACTCTGCAGGGAAGCGCTCAGAGGCAACGATCACATCTCCTGGCGGGAAGCCGGAGGCGCCTTCTTTACGCTTGCGGCATATCAGAGCAGCATGAAAGCTCAGAACGCAGCAATGTACCTGCTTGATGAATACGGCATTGGAACAATCCCGGGTTCCGCCTTCGGTGAATCCGGTGAAGGACATCTTCGAATCAGCTTCGGCTGTCTCTCCGATGAAGAGCTGGAGCCTGCCATGAAACTCCTGTCAGAGGTATCATTCCCTGAGTAACCGCAGGACCCTCTGCTTCGTCATGGGAGTAATAATGCACAGTATCCGGATATCAACAAGGACGGTAATCAGGTTAGAACTCTGCAAGCTACTCCAGAACCACAAATCTCGTCGTCGCTGTATACTCATCCGCTATGATACCTTCTTCAATGCCGGTATACAGCTCCCATGAGACCGTCACATCCTGAAGAGCAGGCGTTGTGTCAGGATCGGAACTGATCATGATAGCTCTGTATTGGAAGAGGCTGTCGGTGTCTTCAATGACTCCGGCGAGGCTCCCGGTTGTAAAGAGAGTATCGGACCATGATCCCATATTCTCCGACGGAATACCCGAGCAACTCCCAGTACATCGGTATCACCATCACCATCGATATCGGTGGCATAAACGGAAGTAGCTCCGTCGATTGAGCCAGCAACCATATGCTCGATCGGGTCAGGCAATGCATTGTGAAGCGATACTGATCCGGGAATTGTATATGATTGGATACCTGAATCCAGGTCGAACTCGTTGCCCCACTCCCAGACCGGACCAGGAATTCCATCTCCGCCGGACCAGTCCGTCTGGCTTGAAGACCCTGCAGAAGATAGTGATACGATTGTCAGAACAGTAATAAGTTTGAATATATGTATCATGCTTATCCTTCTCTCTTAATATCATAATTAATCCCGGGGAACAGAATAAACCTGAGGGTTACTGAATCTCTAATCCAGTTCTCCCTCTTCATTCAGTTTAAGTACCCATATGTCAGTTTCACCGGCTCCCCATGAAGAGGTGTATCCTGAAACGATAAACCCGCCTCCTGGAACGGAAATTATATCCTCGGCGCACTCATTACCCGGGCCTCCGTGGGTAACGGACCATACTTCTTCACCGGAGTCATCGATACACAGTATCCAGATATCATCCCTGCCTGCACCTGCTGAGGCAGTATATCCGGCCAGCACACAGCCCTCGGGGCAGGGAGCTGCCGTAAATGCCATGTCATCCCCTTTACCTCCGAATATCGACTGGTGCACGAGCTCTCCATCGGTGGTCATCTCAGCTACCCAGAAATCGTAGTCTCCTGCAGAACTCACAGCATAACCTGCCAGTATGATGTTCCCGTTATCCTTCATGGTCATATCAAGCGAATAGCAGTTTCCCTGCTGCCCCGTAATGGTTTTCATCCATATTTCATTCCCGCCTGCATCGGTCCGGAGAAGAAATGGAATTACGTTCCCCTCTCCTTCCTCCTGCAGGTACCCGGTGATCAGAAGATCACCTTCGGCAGTTTCCAATAAAGCCTCAGCTGCTCCATTACCCGCTGAAGTGTACTGACGGTTCCAGAGTTCATATCCCTGGGCATCTGTCTTGAGAAGGCTTACAACGCGGCCGGTTCCGTCTGTAAAGTCGATGTATCCGGCCAGCACGAAACCATCGTCACAGGTTTCCGTCATATCGTAGGTCCAGTCATCGTTGTCGGTTCCGGGATACCTCTCCCAGATAATCTGCCCAGTACCGTCAACCTTGAATAACCAGTTCCGTTGCCCCTCCTCCATGGTTGTTGTAATGCCGGCAAGAACAAAGCAACCATCATCCGTTTCTACTCCAGCCACTGCAAGATCAGGCCATGGTCCTGAGAAATAATCCGCTTCCCACAGAATCTCCTGATTGTCATCTATCCGAAACAGCATGCAGTCGACACCACCAGCACTCTCCGATGAGATGATGGAATAAGACACGTCTATTACGAAAATCCCGCATATCAGAAAACCTCCATCTTCGAGGGCCAGTGAGAAGAAGGCCTGCTCGGGCAGATCGCTGCCAAATGTATGTTCCCAGGTATCGGCAACCGCAACGGCAACCGTTAATAACACTATCGAAACCAGCAAGAATCCTGTCTTCATGATTTTCCCTCCAGTCTGTTTTCTGTTTTCATAGGCCGTACCGGAGGCAGATATGCGCCCATACACCACTGCCGATGTAGATCTTATCCGGAGCACTTTTAAATGACGCCAGAACCAGCTTTCCATAATCAAGGTATCCCGGATCGATATTAGCTCTTCTGTTGCTGAACTTGTCCAGGAACTGCTCCTCAATATCGGCACAGATAAGCTTGCATTCGGCCAACAGGGATGCATCCCTGAGTACTTCAAAACTGAACCACTGCCTTGTCAGCTCCTGTCCCATTTCCTCTTCGTAATAGTCCGAAAGATCAAAGGGGTAAAGTCCGCTGGCGGGGTCTGTTCTGCCGAAGTGTGATTCAAGGATGAGTTTCGTTTCCATTTTCAACTTATCAGCAGACGAGATAACGCTTATCACCGGAATGACCGGGAGGACTTCTACCGGTCCTGGCATGATCTATTCCATTCCTTCTCGGCGGCTTCCGCTATTTCGCGGCTAAGACCGAAATACTCCTCAACCTTATCGGGATAGCTTCCCTTCAACTTTTCGTTCGTATTTCCATGGGAAGTTACTCTGCGGAGGTTCAGGTTATGAGCCGACAACCTTCCGTCTTCGCTTCTGCAGTTCAGGTGGAGGCTGTTCATCCCGGTTGCATCGAAGGACCTCTGCCAGTGACTCCTGAACTCAACGGGACTGACAGGATCCATTCTGATGCGGTATTTCCAGTTTCTAATTTCATCCTTAACGGAATAGAGATCAAAGGAATTATCACCTTCTGACGGCTCCCAGATAAGTGTCTGCAGCGATGTGTCAATCCGGGATACTTTACCCGGTTCCATTAATACAGGCTCCGGCACCAGGTAACCAGGATCTGCCAGAAACTGAATACCATCACTTGCGATAACTGAAAGAGCACAGTGTATGTTCCGGCCATGGTTCATATCAGCCATTACTGGCCGGCATTGAAAACCGGCAAAGGTAAGAATTGCACCCAGAGCTTCTGTAAGAGAAAAACAGGTGCCTCCCGCCCCCCTCTCTATATGCTCGCCTATCACGGTGCCCGCCAGCCTCAATCTTCTCTCTGGGGAAAACCGCTGTGCTTTGATCAGGAACTTGGTTAGGTTTTCCCATGGAATGTGTGAAAAATATGATAAGATCGTCCGGAGGGAATCCCTGTCGGGTCTGCCTGGCGACATACAGTAATGATCAAAGAACATGGCCGCAGCCTGCCTCATGCTCTGCTTATCGTACACTTGAGTCGTTTCCTTTCGTCCGGGCATGCAGGTACCCTGATCAACGCAGTAATCCTCATGACAGGTTGAAAGTTTAATGGATGATGTGCGCATTCGCAACCTTAATAGTTTCTTCAGGCATGTTTTTGGACGAAAAGTCTACAAAGTCGGCCTCTGGGGAGGCTTTTCGTGTCCCAACAGAGATGGAACGCTAAGCACTGAGGGATGTACCTTCTGTAACCCGCTTTCCAGTCATCCAAAGAGCTTTGCAGAGGGAAAATCCATCACTCAGCAGCTCAGCGATGGTTGCCGATACATCAACTGGAGATTCAGTGTAAACAGTTTTATCGCCTATTTTCAGGATTACACAACAACCTACGGAAACCTGTCCGATCTGGATACCCTCTATTCAGAATCTCTTTCATATCAGGGAGTTCTGGGTCTTTCATTATGCACACGTCCGGACTGTCTTCAAAAACCCATACTTGATTATCTGGAAGATCTTTCCAGGCGGACTTTTCTATGGGTGGAGGTTGGGGTACAAACTTCTGATGATAGAATTCTGAGAGATATGAACAGGTGCCACACATCACTTGACACAGTGAGATCCTTTGAAGTTCTGCATGCAAGAAATATCTTCTCCGCCGCCCACATGATAATAGGGTATCCCGGTTCCACCAGAGAGACGGTGCTGGCTGATGCAGCGTTTATCCGAAAAACAGGTACTGATGGGCTGAAACTTCAGAATCTGCATATAGTAAAAAACACTCTCATTGAAGAGCAGTTTGCAGCAGGTGAATTTGAACTTATGTCAATAGATACCTACATAGATATGGTGATTCTATTTCTAGAACATACTGAGCCTGATGTAGTGATACTCAGGCTTACCGGTGAAGCCCCCGACAAGCTCACTGTAGCTCCCCAATGGTCTTTACATAAAATGCACATTCTAAACAGGATCCACGGAGAGATGAAAGAGCGGGACACCTGGCAGGGAAAGGCTCTGGGGTTCAGCAAATCGACCATTAAAGAACCACTGAGAAATATCCGGGCTCACTGGAGAACGGACTGACGTATTGCATGAAAACTGCTCCTTTCATAGATTAAACTCTCCGAATTCCTACGATCGAATCGACCCGGGAATCATATTCCCGAGCTATCTGTAAACTGGGGGACCCGATGATTGAGCGAACATCTGTCAAATCCATTCTCACTGGAGAATGTAAAGATGAAAAAGTAACCGTATACGGCTGGATCAAAACTGCACGGTCCGGTAAGAATGTTGCGTTCGCATCCATAACTGATGGTTCAATCTCTTCCCCTCTGCAGGTCGTGTTCGACCGGGATAAATTCGATGACATTGCAGGATTGGCAACAGGAGCCTGTATAAAAGTTACCGGCAGGATCGTAGAATCACCCGGTTCTGAGCAATCGCGGGAAATCAGCGCGGATTTACTGGAAGTGATAGGCCCGGTCGGAGATGATTATCCACTCCAGAAGAAAAAGCATTCCATCGAATTCCTCAGATCTCTGCCCCACTTAAGGGCCAGGACAAACACCTTCAGCGCAGTATTCAGGATGAGCCACCACCTCAGCCTTGCAATTCACAGGTTCTTCGATGAAAGTGGTTTCTTCTTCATCCATGCGCCGCTTATTACAAGAAGTGATGCCGAAGGAGCCGGAGAAACCTTTCAGGTCACCTCCATGCCCCTTGACAGCATTACAATGGAAAACGGTGATGTAGATTATTCAAAGGACTACTTCAAGAGACAGGCTTTTCTTACGGTAAGCGCACAGCTGGAAGCTGAACCACTTGCGCTGGCCATGGGAAAAGTATACACCTTCGCTCCAACTTTCAGGGCTGATCCATCCGATACGCGTTTTCATACGGCGGAATTCTGGATGATCGAACCGGAGATGGCATTCTTCGACCTTGATGATGATATTTCTCTTATAGAGGATTTCGTTAAATTTACCGCCCGCTATCTCCATGACAAGTGCCCGGAAGACATAACCTTCTTCAACAGGTTCTATGAAAAGGAACTCAAGGAGCGTTACCGTATGCTCATGGAAAGCGATTTCGCCCGGATTACCTACACCGATGCGATTGAACTGCTGAAGGATAACACCGATCGTTTCGAAGTGACGCCCGAATGGGGATACGATATCTCTACCGAATATGAAAGATTCCTTGCCGATGAGCACTTCGGATGCCCTGTTTTTGTAACCGATTACCCTGCTATTATTAAACCATTCTATATGCGGATGAACGATGATGGGAAAACGGTTGCCTGTACAGACCTTCTCTTCCCCCAGGTAGGTGAGATCGTCGGCGGCAGCCAGAGAGAGGAAAGATTGGATGTTCTGCGCACCCGCGCGAAGGAGTGCGGTATTGATCTTGAAGATTACTCCTGGTATTTCGACCTGAGAAAGTGGGGCTCCGCCCCCCATGCAGGATTCGGTCTCGGATTTGAAAGACTGCTTATGTATTTCACCGGAATGGAGAACATACGTGATGTGATTCCATTCCCGAGGTCAAAGGGAAAGATGATATGACAATAGAAACACTATTTATCTATACAGAACAGAACGGAGCATAATGGACAGGAAAATGATCACCATTGACGGCAACGAGGCCACAGCACGCATTGGGCATAAGCTGAGTGAAGTAGTAGCCATCTATCCGATCACACCCTCCAGCGGCATGGGTGAATACGCTGATGCGTGGTCATCTCAGGGAAAAACGAATATCTGGGGAACGATTCCGCTGGTCCAGGAGATGCAGAGTGAGGGCGGAGCTTCCGCAGCCGTGCACGGCGCACTTCAGACAGGCGCACTTACAACAACCTTCACAGCGTCACAGGGTCTTCTTCTGATGATACCCACGATGTACAAGATCGCCGCCGAGCTTACACCGACAGTGTTCCATGTATCGGCAAGAAGTCTTGCATGCCAGGCATTGTCGATATTCGGAGACCACAGTGATACAATGGGAGTCAGACAGACGGGATTCGCCCTTCTTGCCAGTGCCTCAGCCCAGGAAGCAATGGACCTGGCGGTGATAGCCCACGCATCGACACTCAAATCGAGAATACCTTTTGTCCATTTCTTTGATGGCTTCAGAACCAGCCATGAGATACAGAAGATCGAACTGGTACAGGATGAAGTTCTTAAAAGCATGATCGATAACGAACTGATCATTGCTGCGAGGAACAGGTGCCTTGACCCCAACCATCCTGTTGTAAGGGGTACCAGCCAGAACCCGGATGTTTACTTCCAGGGAAGGGAAACGGTCAATCCCTACTATCTTGCTACTCCGGGAATAGTACAGGATTACATGGACAGGTTCGGTGAGCTTACGGGAAGAAATTATCATCTGTTTGACTATGTCGGCGCTCCGGATGCCGATACTATAATCATGCAGATGGCTTCAGGATGCGAAACCGCTCATGAAACAGTGGAGTACCTCTGCAGCAAGGGCTCCAAGGTTGGGCTCATTAAGGTCCGGCTTTACAGACCATTCCATAAGGAAGCTCTTCTCAATGCCATCCCCGATACAGTGAAGAACATCACAATACTTGACAGAACTAAAGAATCCGGTGCCCCCGGAGAACCTCTGTACCTTGATGTTGTTACTACACTGGCGGAGAACGGCAGGAACGATATCAGAGTTATTGGAGGCCGATACGGGCTCTCCAGTAAGGAATACACACCTGCCTGCGTGAAGGCAGCTCTTGATGAAGTCAGAAAACCGAAACCAAAGAATCATTTCACACTCGGTATTAACGATGATGTGACGAATACTTCGATAGATATTGATGCCGATTTCGAACTTGACCTTCCAGGTACTATTCAGGCAGTGTTCATCGGCCTGGGTTCAGATGGAACAGTGGGAGCAAACAAGAACAGTATCAAGATAATCGGAGAGGAAACTGACAATTACGCTCAGGGTTACTTCGTTTACGACTCCAAGAAGGCAGGCGCCCGAACTGTCAGTCACCTCAGATTCGGCCCCCAACCTATCAAACAGACATGTCTGATCTCAGCAGCCGGTTTTGTCGGCTGCCACCAGAGCATCTTCCTTGAGAAATACGACGTGATCGGATACGCTGCAAAGGGAGCTACATTCCTGCTCAATTCCCCCTACGGAACAGATGAAGCATGGGACATGCTTCCAAGATCCGTACAGGAAGCGATGATAGAGAAGGAAATTAAATTCTACGTCATCAACGCTTACGATGTTGCGAAGGAAACGGGCATGGGCGCCAGGATAAACACTATCATGCAGACATGCTTCTTTGCCATCTCGGGCGTGCTTCCAAGGGACGAGGCCATTGAGAAGATCAAGGAAGCAATCAAGAAAACCTACGGTAAAAAAGGTGATGAGATAGTTCAGAAGAATTACAATGCTGTTGACCAGACACTGGTCAATCTCTTCGAGGTCAGCTATCCGAATAAGGTCACAAGCACCATTGAAATGCCTCCTACCGTACCTGATGAAGCTCCTGAGTTCGTAAAACGGGTAACTGCAAAGATCATCCGGATGGATGGTGACAATGTTCCCGTTTCCGATATGCCCGCCGATGGAAGCTGGCCAACCGGTACAACGCAATGGGAAAAGCGCAACGTTGCCCTTGATATCCCGGTATGGGATGCTGATACATGCATTCAATGCGGATTCTGCAGCCTTGTCTGTCCCCATGCTGCTATAAGAATGAAAATGTACGATGGCGCTCTTCTTGAAAATGCACCCGGGACTTTCAAATCAACAGATGCGAAGGGCGGCAAATTCAAAGATCTGAAATTCACTATCCAGGTGGCCCCTGAGGATTGCACAGGATGCGGAACATGTGTTCATGTGTGCCCTGCGAAAAGTAAAGCAGATCCTGCTAGGAAAGCTATCAACATGGCAGATCAGCTGCCGCTCAGAGTACCAGAGAGTGAGAACTACAGATTCTTCCTTAACCTCCCTGAATACAATCGTAATGAACTTAATCCTTTAGTAATCAAGGAATCTCAATTGCTTCAGCCGCTGTTCGAGTACTCCGGCGCCTGCGCAGGATGCGGTGAAACTGCATACGTTAAACTTCTTACCCAGCTGTATGGAGACAGGGCGGTAATCGCCAACGCCACAGGATGCAGTTCCATATATGGAGGTAATCTTCCTACCACACCTTACTCCAAGAACCCCGATGGCAGGGGTCCCGCGTGGAACAACAGCCTTTTCGAAGACGCTGCTGAATTTGGTTTCGGGTTCAGGCTCACTGCCGATAAGCACACTCAGATAGCAAGGGAACTCCTTGAAAAACTGGCTTCCGGGGTTGGTGAAAACCTCACAGAAGCTATCCTGAGTGCCGAGCATGGTACGGAAAAGGATATTTCCGAGCAGCGCGAGAGGGTGATCGAGCTCCGGAAGGTTCTCTCGAAGATCGATTCCATGGATGCAAGGATGCTGGAAAGCGTTGCCGATTACTTCGTACACAGAAGTGTCTGGACAATCGGCGGGGACGGCTGGGCATACGACATCGGTTACGGCGGACTGGATCATGTTCTAGCGCAGGGCAGGGATATGAACATCCTTGTTCTCGATACCGGAGTTTACTCCAATACGGGAGGACAGTGTTCCAAAGCGACTCCACTTGCTGCAGTCGCCAAATTCGCTGATTCCGGCAAGTCACAGCCCAAGAAGGATCTTGCAATGCTCTGCATGAGCTACGGTAATATCTATGTGGCTCAGGTAGCACTGGGAGCGAATTACAATCAGACCGTGAAAGCGTTTGTTGAAGCGGAAAGCTACAAGGGATCAAGTATCATAATCGCTTACACTCACTGTATCGCCCATGGTATTGATATGACCTGTGGTCTGGATGAGCAGAAACTTGCAGTAAACTCGGGCTTCTGGCCGCTTATGAGGTTCGATCCGAGGAAAATAGATATCGATGGAAAACCTCTGATGCTTGACAGCAAGGATCCTTCGATCTCATTCAAGGACTTTGCATACAATGAAGCCCGTTTCAAGAGCCTGACGAAAACCAAGCCTGAGCATGCTGCAAAGCTTCTGAAGGATGCCCAGGAAGAAGTTACACGTAGATGGAATATCTACAAGCAGATGGCCCAAATGAGCTGGAAGATATAGTTATCGCAGAATGAATGGCAGCCCGGCTTTGTTTCCAGGGCCGGGCTTAATGGAGTACAATCCCGCTGATAATTTTGTAGCGAAATAAAATTCGTGGTTGGATATCAGTACGGCTGGGTAAATACACTTATGAAATTTGATCTCTCACCTTACTCAGGAGCAACCATCAACGACGCTTATATCAGATAATACGTCTTCAGTCACGGTGGAACTTTCCCGACAGACGAGATAAGAATAACAATGAATAACACCGATTGGGCTGTTTATGTTACTGACTGAGTCCAGGCAATTGCAGATGGAACTGAGCCGAACTACGGTTTTCAGTCCGCAATAGTATTGTAATGGAAAAATGTGATAGAGTTGGATTTCTAATGATATTCTAGTTTCTGTAACGATATTTCTGTTTTCCTCCCTGATCCTAACACTAAGAATAATGTAACTGATAACTTTGCAGAATCCAAAATTATAACTATATTGTATAAAAATCCTAGAAATGTAACTAAAATATTGTGTTTTTAACAGTTTATGAGTGAATGAGGTATTCGAGATGAAAAATGTGCGAGCTGCAGGATACGAGTTCCTTATCGAGAAGTATCAACTGAGAGTAATCCCGCACTGGCACGCATCATCAGTCAGTTTTGCAGGAACATCTAAAACTACTGTTGTGAAAGATGGGCTGAAGAGAACAACCTTTCCCTCTGTACGGTGGCCGGGGGAAACTATCGGGGATCATCTTGAATTTGCACTGAAGTATGACGGTATCAATCTGGGAATACTGTCTGCTTTGTTTTCCGTTGTGAGTGCATACGAGATTGCATTATGGATAGAGTCAAAGCCAACTGGAAAATATACTCGCAAAATCTGGTTTCTATATGAGTTCCTTACAGGCCAGACTGTGCCTATGAATGATGTTACTCAAGGGAACTACATCATTCTTCTTGAGCCGGAGAAATACTATACAGCGAATCCTGGTGTAAGAGTCAAGCGACAGCGTGTGATGAACAATCTACTGGGTAACAGAGCATTCTGTCCAGTTATCAGAAGGACAGCTAAGCTGATATCCATGGAGGAAATAAATATTTATCAGCAATGTGATGAGCTTATCAAGTCCTACCCTCCTGAACTCATCCGTCGTGCACTTAGATACCTGTACAGCAAGGAAACTAAATCCTCTTTTGAGATCGAGCATCTGAAACCAAGCGCATCCAGAACAGAGCGGTTTATAGCATCTCTTGAAATGGCGACAAAGAGGGACTTCTGCAACAAAGGTGATTTGATCGGATTACAGAATAGAATTGTTGATGAGCGGTTCAGGGATTCGGATTACAGAAAGAATCAGAACTACATTGGGGAAATGATATCCTTCAGGGATCAGAGAATTCATTTCGTCTGCCCAAAGCCTGAGGATGTTGAGTCCCTAATGGAGGGCTTGATAAATATACATTCGAATATGCTGGGAAATGCAGCTTCGTTACCTCCGGTTATACATGCTGCAATTATAGCTTTCGGTTTTGTATATATGCATCCTTTCGAGGATGGGAATGGCAGAATCCACCGCTTTCTTGTTCATAATATACTGTTTCTTAAGAATGCAGTTCCAGAGGGATTGATGTTTCCCATCTCAGCAGCGATGCTGAAGAAACCTGAGCTGTATGATTATGCTCTTGAAGCTTTTTCCCGACCTCTGCTGTCCTTGCTGAAATATGATCTGGATGAATTGGGGCAAATGACAGTAAAGGGAGATACTGGAAACTTCTACCGAAACATAGACATGACTGTACAGGCTGAAATACTCTTTGAATTCATCAAATTGACCGTAGATCACGAACTGGTTGTTGAACTGGATTTCCTCGTTGATTACGATAGAGCCAGGAAGGCAATACAGGAAGTGATTGATATGCCTGGCCAGAAGCTTGATCTAATCATCAAGTTTTGCCTGAATAACAATGGAAAATTATCTGCAGGTAAGCAGAAATCACACTTCTTTTTTCTCAAAAAGGATGAGATTAAGGCAATCGAAGAGATTGTGCAAAAGGAGTTGTCCAGCAAGCGATCATTGATTGAGTAAATTCTCCTTCAGGGTATCTGAATGCATTTCAGAAATGCGGGGGGCAAAGCTCTTCACCGATCTCAAGAACGATCTGAAGTGTATCAACTGGAAGGGTGATCTGGTCATCAGGATGCTCGACGTTCACCAGTTCGCTCAGGTCCTGATCCTCAGCAAGCACCTGGGTAATGATTGGGGTGAATGTACTGCTTCACGAGCAAGTTGTGGAATTGCGGAAAATCCACTTTCCTATTATTAAACTGAAATGATTTTTATTGATACTGTTATTCGCTTTTCCAGTGTTTATTTTGTACATGTTCGGGTGGGGCATGATTTCCGACTACATCAGGAAGTAGCACTGAAGCAGATTCGAGTGACACATATACACCAAGGAGAAGACCTTCCATGAATGATAATCCCGCTCTTGACGAAGCCATGAAGATGATGGCCAGGCACAATGACAATAAGACTGAGACGCACTACTTCGATCTTCAGGAAAGCGAAAAAACGCTGGTGCAGACCGCAGGCCGGATATACGGATCATATGTCGAGGCAGGCCTTGTAACGCCCGAGAACAAAGACGAATACATCAACACAGCCATTCAGGACGCGATCAGGATCGCATCGCGAATCGAAGATATTGTTTCCGAAGCAGAAGAGCAGATTCACTAGTTCCACAGCACTGTGCTTGAACATTCTTCCACAACCCTTCATTCAGCATCCTGCACCTGAGCTGATGGACAGATATCTATTCCGAAAACTTCTCCATAAACAGTGATATTATCATCTATAAATGCTGCTGTTGAGCTGCGTTCGGTGCAAAACGTACTGCGAAGAACATATACACAAAGCGTTATGGGATGAAAGACGCAAAACTGACGGTATCCCTGATAACCCAATCCATCGGACCAGCACCGTAGACATGGTTCCTATGGAATGGAATCATGTTTTTACTTCGGTGATATCTTGGTGACAGAATTGACATAACTGACAGAACTACGAAATGGAACCGCCTGCTAGCGCTCTAGCTCGGTCTACGGCACTATGGATATGTTGTAGGCTTCTGTTATCACGATCCAGTACGAAATATCGCTGTTGCTCGATACGGGCGCGGTGAACAGTGATCTCTGCTCGCCGGGTAGGATGCGGAGATGCTCATAAACATCCTCGGTCGAGCTAACGAGCGTGTAGATCGGATATTGGGACCATTCTGCATAGGATATTGTGTATCCTTCGGTCACAAATTTGAACGAGAACATATACTCATGGCTCGATTCGTTTATGGCATTTACGTAGTAGCCGTTGTCGGTGTAGACAGTCACACCTTCCGCAACCTCAGCTGAACTTGGTGTCTGCGGTAAGGAAAATGCATTCAGGGGGAGCAACAGCAGGATCCCGATCATCAGAACCTGATTCTTCATCGCGGCACTCCAATCTTGTCGGTTGTCATCCAGAAAGAATAGTAGGAAAATGGATTTTCCGCAATCCTATGATCTGATCACAAAGCAGCCCATTCGTCCCAATAAACCTCCGATTCCTGCCTAATATTGACAATACCACCTGAGAATATCCCAGTCAAACATCGTTGCCCACAGCTGTCTTCTTCGGAGGGGAGCATGCAGGACGATCTTTTATGGAAAAGGCGGAATCCTCTTCGGTTAATCTGGTACCTCCCCGATCAGATCAACTGTCGTTGAGCAAGTTTGTAGAACACGGTTTTCCTCGTCATCAATTCATCATAAGTCCCAGATTCGGCAATACTGCCGCCTTCATGTACGCAAATACGATCCGCATGGCGGATTTTACTGAGCCTGTGAGCTATGACAAGACGCGTGGCTTTGAATTTCTCTATGCTCTGGCTGACGATGCCCTGCGATCGGTTGAGCATTCCCATTTCTGTCCCAGCAGGCATCAGTGACAGTGTATGAACATGGGGATTCCAGTTGCCCATTCCCCCGAAGGTTTGCGGCACGATGATACCGCCGGGAAAAACATCTCTTCGATCAAGGGTTTCATGAAGAAATATCGTGAGTGAGTCCCAGGAGTATCCGCAGAGCTTTGGCATAAGCTTTCTGTGATGCATCTGTTCAGCTGCCACCCCTGAAGATCTTTCTTCACTCTATCGATGGTGGATACATCGGCTGTATTACCGGGAAATTCCTGAATGAAGTATTGTAATCCGAACGCTGTTAGATTCTACACAGTCAGTTAAAGCCAGATACTTCCTGCAAAGCCTGTTCTAGAACTGAAAGGTAAGTTCAGCTGAGAATGAGAACAGAAATAGATCTGCATGGATATCAGGTTGTTGAAGCAATAGATATCTTTGTTAAGCATTACAACGGGATGGTGAAAGAGGGAGACCATTCACCCATCTCCGTTATTCACGGGTACGGATCCAGCGGCTCGGGAGGCAGGATAAAAAGAACCCTCCTGAAACTCCTTGAAACCAGCGTGGGTACCCTCTCTTTCCAGCAGGATGCCTGGAATCCAGGGAAAACTGTGATTTACCCGAAGAAAGTATTGCCGGAAGGTGCTGGTATCATATCATCCGAGATTCTTGAATACTGCCTTCTGCAGAGATCCGAGTCAAAGATACTGGGCAAGTTCAGACAATTCGGAGACCTTAAGGTGAAGAACACTCTGAGGCGGCTTGTGAAACAGGGGGTGCTTGCCAAAAGCAGAAAGGGCAGACACACTGTCTACAGAAGGATTTAAAGAGTTTTTCTGCAATTCCAACCAGAAACTGACCATATTTCCTAAAATACGCTCTATCAAATATCCTTTTCATTATTAGATATGCAAACTCATACTAAATCCCTAAAAACAAGTCCCCTTTATCTCTCCCCATGTACTTTGCTGCAATGGATTGCCATCCCAGAGGATGGTGTCGCTTGAACAGTGGTTGACAGGAAGATTGCGAATCCGATAAAAAGAACAGTTTTTAGCATGGTACACCCCTTTTCTTAGATTGAGATTCCATTGACATTGAGCAATGGTATTGAAACATTGAAAATATATGCTCCTCCTTTCTAGAATTATTTTATCTAATTTATAATAGATACGACATAATGAAATATCAAGCCACACATATTTGACAAGCTTCTACATCGATGCTAAAATATGTACTGTACGATCCAAGGAGGATCATGAAAGGATTGCGAATTCTGTCCGACCACAGAGAACTCCTGCTCCTGGGGAACAAGAATGCATACGCCATTCTGAACCTGCTCAGGGAACAGGAGTACTCCGGTACAGGCATTGCCGA
>JAUVIR010000037.1 GCA_030592645.1 Candidatus Fermentibacterota bacterium
ATGATCAGGTCAGTCAATGGTGAGCTGGTCGGTTACGTCATGCTCAGTGCGGACGGCAGGGATGAGGGAGGACTTGTAGAGGAAGCGGATGAGATCCTCAGAGAGATAATCAGTCTTGAGGCTTCACTCTCACCTGAGGAACGGACCATCAGCCTTCCGGATGGCTACTATTTCAGATGGGTGGGAAACTACCTGAATCAAATGGAGGCGAAGAAGAGGTTCAGCCTGCTCATCCCGATCTGCCTTGCAGCGATCTTCGGCATCATGTATCTGCAGTTCAGAACGGTAGCGGTTCCGGTGATTATATTTCTCGGAGCGGTACCGCTTGCAATTGCGGGAGGATTCCTCTTCATACAGATATGGCCATTCCTTCAGAATCTTCTTTTCGGGGCGGGAATAATGGCTTCCCCTTCGTTCGGCCCAGTCTATCTTACGGTCGCTGTCGTGGTCGGATTTATTGCTCTACTCGGTATCTGTGTGGATGACGGTGTTCTGATGACGACATACATCAACCAGCTGATAAAGAGAGAGAAACCATCCTCAAAAAGTGAATTGAGGGAGCTTGTCCTGATAGCGGGCAAGAGGCGTATTCGCCCTGCGGTAATGACAACGGTAACAACACTCATAGCTCTGCTCCCGGTGATCCTGGTATCCGGAAGAGGATCGGAACTGTCCAGACCGATGGCTCTCCCAGTATTTGGCGGGATGCTGATAGAGTTCATGACAATGCTGATAGTCCCGGTGGCCTACAGCTGGTGGCTCGAAAGGAAGTTCCGTGGCAGCTCACAGAAACTATAGAATGACCGTAGAGACAGTGAACATTTCTCTTGCAAAGGGAACAGCAAAGCATTCCGTATCTGCGATTGAGCTTGACAGTGAAGGAGTGATCGGAGACGCGCATCGAGGTACCCCCGGCAGGAATGTAAGTCTGCTGGATAGGACTCTGGTCGAGGAGCTTACGGTTTCATCCGGCATCGAAAGTATTCCAGAGGGCGCGATGGGCGAGAATATAACCTTCAGGATAAGCGGACCGGACACTCCAAAGCTGGGTGACAGAATACAGATAGGAAAAGTCCTGCTGCTGGTTGAAAAGATCGGCAAGGAGTGTCATGGAGATGGCTGCGCGATCTTCAGGAGAATCGGCAGGTGTGTCATGCCCTCCGAAGGGATATTCTGCTCGGTGGTCAGAGGCGGTAAGATTCAGCCCGGCATGACCGGCGAATTTATCCGCACATGAATCTGATTACAGTAGATACTTACATTTCCCGGACGATGACAAAATCCGCCTGGTCTGCCTCCCAGGATTCATCCTCGCCCACGACGCTGACGGTCAGATACAAAACACCTGATTCCAGCTGGTCAGGTATTCCCGAGTGGTAATCGCTGTGAAAACTCCCGCAGACGAATACGCAGCTTATTCCTTCTATCGATGATGCCATTACAGCGTCCTTGAGGAGCTGGGCTCTGTACATGTTGACTGGATCCATGGGCATGGATTGCATCTGACCGCTCAGGGCTTCCATTGTAGCGAGGAACTGCTGTCTGTAGAAAACGCTCGTGGAGTCCACGATGATGCTCTCGAAGAACTCGGAGCCCTCTGTCTCCCGAAGACCTTCCCAACCTCTTCTTGCAACAGCAGAAGCGAAATGACGGGGGACGTTTGCCGCGATAACATTGTAGCCGTTCTGCGCGGCATACTCCACCATGGGATGGTAGGCCTCAACATAGTTGCTCCAGGGTCTTGCGGACTCGAGAAGTTCATCCAGGGTGAGATCACCCGAAAGGTACGAATCAAGCAGCCCCTGCACATCGGTCTCGAACATCTCAAGGGCAAGGCACCGCTCATCTGAAGCAAGGTTTCTCCAGATATAGAGCTCCCATTCGTGAGCTAAAGCGTCATCGTGCTTCTCCCCGATGAATACTACGGGGACTTCTTCAAGCATACTTATCATCTCTCCGGATGATACGGTATCATCCCCGTGATGGATAATCCCCTGGGGGAAGGTAAGCGTAAGCATTACAGTAATTAAGAATCCCAAAATACACTTCCTTTTCAAAGAGTATTGATCAATCTGTTGAAAACATGCTCAAACCGGCCTTCTCGGGCAAGCCTGCGCAGCCCTGATGTTCAGCTGGATAGAGCGTGGTTTACTGAACAAAAGTCACTAGTTCGAATCCCATTTGGGGTATTATCCGTTCATACCTTGAGAGAGGTGTATTTGCGAATTCTAAAGAGTATAAACGAATATGTTAATACTTGCTAAATAAGAGGATACTGTATTCTATTTGCTTAGCGCTATATTGATCGAGTATTCTGCGCAACTTTGATGAGTTGGTGCAATAGTGATCATATCGATTGCGTTTATCCAGAGCTAGATAGTTGACGGCGCCGGTACCGTCACTTATAAATTCAACACAGAATCATCCCCAACGGTTTACCGTTGGCTCCCCCTCCACGTGCCGTTGCACTTGGAGGGGATTTCTTTTATGCTTTTCGAATGATAAAATGTGGAATATTCATTGATGGTTTTAATTTGTATCACTCTCTGAAGGATGCAATCAAAAAAACTAATTACTCAAAAGTGAGATGGTTAAACATCTATAGTATGTGTGATCATTTCATCAAACAACCAGCACGGGGATTTGTTACTGATTCTTTATCATGTGAATGTATCCACTTTTACTCTGCAAGACCTAAGCATGCATTTCCAGACACTCGAAAAAGGTTTGATCTCTACATGGATTGTCTTCGGAACACTGGATTAGAGGTTCATTTAGGCAAGTATCGGAAGCGTACAGCGACATGCAAAATATGTAAACAGACCTATACGTATCATGAAGAGAAAGAAACAGATGTAGCTATAGGGGTAGGAATCATCCAGAACGTATGTAATCATAATCTTGATGCAATAATAGTCATTTCAGGAGATGCTGATCTAATACCTGCATATAAAGTTATTAAGGAAATGAGACCAAGTACAATCCGAATGGTAGCTCTGCCGTTTGCTAGATCCCTTTAAAGTAGTTAAGAATGCTGTAGATCATCATTTCAATATAACACCTGCAATATACGCACAACATCAATTTGCTGATCCTCTTGTCCTCCCTGATGGCAGGGTTATATCCAAACCACTCAACTGGTGAGTTCAAATCAGGCAAACAATACAGGTTCACTATGGTAATTGTAATCTATTCGATCATATAGTGATGAGTTCGAAATGCATCCACTACGGGGTACCAAAAGGGACGGAGGTAATTGGAAAATCTAATTACCTCCGTCCCTTTTTGAATATACAGATACCAGAGTTGTAACCACCATTGACGTAACGGCATTGCACATGATAAAAGTTGAGCGAAGAAGTTCCCGAAGAATGTGGAGTTTACCATTCAACCGGAGACAAGCATGAACATATTTGAAGAATTCAGAAAGATCATAAAGGCAATCGAAGATCTTATCTGGATGAAACGTAAGAGGAATTCTGATCAGGATCAGGTAGACATTAAAATGCTTGAGAAAGGGAAGAGTGAAACGAATAGATAGAGTGTTTAAGGAGCTCAGTTCTCTCTATGAGTTTAACAAAAAGATATCATTATATAAATTCAATGATTACGGGAATCTCAAGAAGATCAAATCCAGCAAAACTGAGTACAAATCTTCTTCAATTCAAAATTCTGGTCAACACTCTTAGTAGGTGTGATTTCAATCCCATGGAGGAGTCAGGCGAATTCCGTTTTCGGAGTTTCTTTCTGACACAGGGTTGACTGTAAAAAAACTGATCAATAGATTTGTGAAAGTTCGAACTATCACAATATGAACCGGAGATATGATGCCCGGGAAAAAAGTATCAGAAAAAACCATCAGAAGGCTCAGCCACTATGCAAGGTGTCTCAGACGGGCCAGAGTTGACGGGATACCGATAGTTACCTCAAAACATCTGTCGGAAAGGTGCGGTATTTCATCTGCTGCTGTAAGGAAAGACCTTGCAGTTTTCGGGGAATTCGGGAAGCAGGGATCCGGATACGGGGTATCAGATCTTCTTGAAAATATTGAAAGAATACTTGGCACCTGTGCGCCTCCAGGTGTGATAGTGATCGGAGCGGGGAACATCGGCAGTGCGCTTCTGGAATCGGGATTGGACGGAACCGGTGGATACAGCTATTCAGCCATCTTTGATAATGATCCGGAGATTATCGGTAAGACTATTGCGGGAGTCACCGTTCAGCCGGTTGATGAACTCAGGGAGGTTATCAGCGAACATGGTGATGTTATTGCCATATTAGCAGTCCCTCCGGGTGAGGGGCAGAATGCTGTCAATAATCTGGTAAGCACAGGATGCATTTCCATACTCAGCTTTACACTGGAGCCCCTCGATGTTCCAGACGGAGTTGTTCTGCGATACGTTGAAGTATCCACAGAGCTGGATATTCTTACACATTCCATGAAATGCAGGGACCTGCCATGAAACGATTCCCTGCTGTAATGTCTACAGCAGCAGTGCTTCTCTGTATATGGATATTCCTGACACTCAGTTTCCATCCGCACGAGCTGGTGCTTGGGTTTGCTGTAAGCCTGATTATAGCAGTTGCCACTAAGGGCGCTTTTACCGGAAACTGGTTCCGGCTCCTCAAGCCCGCCAGGCTGGCTGCAGAGGTTAATTACGTTCTCTATTTTCTGGGTAAGATGTTTATGGCCAACATCGATGTTCTTATGCGGGTTCTGCAGCCTGTCGTCCCGGTGAAGCCAGGCATTGTTAGAGCCTCGCTCGTGATGAACAGTGAGAGAGCGAGAAACATAGTGGCAAACTCCATAACACTTACGCCTGGTACACTGACAATCGAAATGACCGGAACCGAAATATTTGTACACTGGATAAGCCTTCCCGAGGGCGACATACATGAGGAAACACAGAAAATGGTTGATGGCTTTGCGAACAGATTGAAGAGGATCTTTGAGTAACACATTCACTTCGATACTGTTCGGGCTGCTTGGCGGAGGTCTTCTCCTTGCTTTCATACGTCTGCTCAAGGGGCAGCACGGTACGGACAGAGCGGTAGCCCTTGATACGGCAACACTGATCTCAACAAACCTTCTTGTATTTATCGCTTTCCTCGAGGGAAGGTCTATGCTGGTCGATGTCGCGCTGGTCTATTCCGTCCTTTCCTTTCTTGGGGTTCTGGCAATTGCCAGGTACCTCGATGGAGGACTGAGATGATTTTTCTTTCGATCGCCGGACACGTACTGCTGGTATCAGGAGGCTTTATTCTATTCACAAGCGGCCTTGGTATTTTGAGAATGCCGGACGTGTGGAACAGGCTTCATGCGGGTACAAAGGCTACAACACTTGGCTCAATACTGTTCCTGGCGGGGATTGGCTGTCTCGAACCCACCTGGATTCCAAAGCTCTTTCTGATAGTTCTTTTCATCATTCTGACGAACCCCGTTTCGGGTCACGCGCTTGCGAGGGCTGTCCATATGAGACCCGAGGAGAAACCGGACAACCTCCTGGAGGATGATCTTGCGGAATCAGGTTTTGAAGGGGGCGAGGAACAGTGACTGAAACTCTGATGACAGTAATTGTGGTGACGTTCGGGGGGATGATGATTACTGCCGCAATCGCAGTTCTTTTCGTACGGGATCTTCTCTCTGCAATAATCATCACCGGTTTTGTCAGCCTTTCCGCCTCCGTGATGTTCCTTTTAATGGACGCTCCTGATGTAGCTATCACCGAAGCAAGTATCGGTGCTGTTCTGGCTACAATGATCTTCCTCTGGGGCAGGGGAAAGATCGGAGGCGACGGATGATAAGAACTCTGACGGGTTTGATTATCGTTCTTGTTCTCGGAGCAGTGGCTGCCGCGGTCATTCCCGAAATGCAGATGCGCGAAGAGCTGCAGGGGGTGGGGTACTCGTACGTATCCCGGGGGATGGACGATACCGGGTCATCGAACCTCGTGACGGCTGTAATAGTGGCCTATAGAGGCCTGGATACACTTGGCGAAGTGGTTGTTCTTTTCTGTGCATCCACGGCGGTGGTTCTTATCCTGACACTCTACCCTATCGGTATAAAAGCCTCCGAACCCAGCAGAGTTGTCGCGTTCACGGCAAAGGTATTGCCTGCTCCTATTCTACTTTTCGGTGTTTATTTCATCGCTCACAGTCATATAAGCCCGGGAGGCGGTTTCCCCGGGGGGACTGTTATTGCCTCGGTATTCCTTCTTGTCATGCTTGGCAGCAGTTCAGTACCGGACGGCAGGGGAAGGCTTCCCGCAATTGAATCTCTCGCCGGTTTGTCATTCGGGCTGCTGGGATTCTGGGGGATCATGACGGTCGGGCAGTTTCTCAACAATGCATTTCTCGGTACCGGAACCCCCGGGACTATCGTGTCCGGAGGGCTGATCCCGCTGATCTCAATTGCTATCGGCGCGAAGGTCGCGAGTGAATTTTCAGGGGTGTTCAAAGCCTTCAGAAATACCGGAGGCACAGTATGAGCACGGCGTTCTACTGGTCTATAGCCGGTACGGCTGCCGGGCTTGTCCTTGTGGGACTCTGGGGAATACTCACCAGAAAGCACATACTCAGAATAGCGCTTGCCTTCACACTGGCTGATACGGGCGTCAACCTGCTTCTTGTATGGTCCGGATATCTTCCCGGAAGAACCGCGCCTATCGTAGATGGCACCATCTCTGCGTCTGGCATTACATCTGCGGTTGTCGATCCCCTTCCCCAGGCCATGGTTCTGACATCGATCGTTATCGGGGTGGCTGTGGCCGCCCTGTTCGTGGTTGTAGGGGTTCTGGCTTCAAGAAGGACCGGTTCGGCAGATGTCCGCCGGATGAAGGAGCTCCGATGGTAGTAGCACTTGCTGTATTCCTTCCGCTGCTTGGAGCCTTCATCAGTGTCTGGCTGTCTCGAAGAAAACCGCGTTTGTCAGTAATTGTATCAAGGCTGTTTCTTGCTGGAGGACTGCACAGTACAATAGTTCTTTCAATAAAACTGAACGCATGGAGCTTCAGTGACCTGGGCAATTCTATTATCCTCCGTACCGGGGTGGGCGCTCCGCCGCTGAGCATTAACCTCGAAGCTACCGGAGGAGCGGTTATCGCTGCGATAGTTGTTTATGTGGCGGCCATTCTTGGAATTAGCAGGCTCACAAGCCGCAACGTAAAGACCCTGCCTCTGCTTCTTTCCCTGGTCACCGCTTCCCTTGGTCTTCTCTTCGCGACAGACCTTTTCAATTCATTCGTTTTTCTTGAGATAGGAAGCATTATCACTATCGGGCTGACAGCTGCCTGCAGATGCCGCCGCAGATGGGAAGTTGCGGTGAAGGTTGCGCTTGTATCGGGACTTGTTACCATCCTGTACCTTCTGGCAATTGTAGTGATCTACAAAACCACAGGGGAGCTGCGCTTCGAAGCTCTTGGCATGCTTCATGGATTTCCCGCACTTCTGGTATCAGGCCTCATGCTGACAGTGATAATGACCGAGATCAAAGCCTTCCCTCTCTCCGGCTGGGGGCTTGATTTCTACGAGGGGGCAAGCCCCGGGTTTGCAGGAGTGTACAGCGCCACATGGAGCCTTGCGGTTCTGATGTGGTCGGCAGGAATACTCCCGAGGCTTCCCATTCCAAATCTGCAGATACTGGCCTGGATAGGCGCAGGAGGCCTTGTTCTGGGACAGTTCGCGGGGTTCCGGGCCACTAGCCCCGGACGCATGATGGGGTACTCATCCGCTGCATACGCGTCGATTCTCCTGATACTTGCAGGAACCACAACCGGTCATGACTACCTCCAGCTTACCCTCGTTCTCATGATCTTTGCCGCTATCGCGAAGTTCACCGTTTTTATGCTTGCAGACCCTGAAAACGAGAACCCTCTTAAGAGTGCTGCGGGGAACCTTCTTCTTCTTCCGATCCTGGTAATAGCGGGTATCCCTCCCCTTCCGGTCTTCTGGGCAAAATTCAAGCTTCTTTCGATTCTTGCGGGAGTTTCTCCCCTTATGCTTGCCGCAGTCGTACTAGGGCTGTTTCTCGAGGCTGTCTATCTACTGCGCCTCTGGTCAAAAAGACCGGTACGATTTCTTAAAAACGGGAGACTGGTCCCAGCAGTAACATCACTTCTGATGGCAGCAGGCGCGATCTGGCTCACGGCAGGTTTCTGGAGGAGTCTCAGCTTTTCAGGTTCTCTTTTAAGTTCATCAACTTTGAGAATTCTTTTCATGACAGTATTCGGCGCCGGAACACTGCTGACTCTCCCGGGTGCATGGAACAGGATCAAAGGTGAACGTTCCTACTGGTTCTGGATGCTGCTTTCCGGAATCAGCCTGACGTTCCTTCCAATGGCTGGAAATGGGATCACTTTCTATATCCTCTGGGAGGTTTCCGCTTTTGCAGCTGTTATCGCTGTCAGCAGAGGCAGCAGGGCTGCAGCCGGTACTTTCTGGTTTGCTGTATTCGCAGCCGCGTCCGGTTTTCTCCTTCTCGCATCGATCGTTCTTTCGCGAAGCATGTTTATCGCGCCGGGTATACCTCTTATTCTCGTGGCCATAGCCGCCCTCTTCAAACTTGGACAGATGGGAGCCCACCTCTGGAGCGTTCGAGCCTACTCGGCGGCACCTGCGACCATGTCCGCCTTTATGGCGGGGACATCTTCCAAAGCCGCAGTATTTCTTCTGGTCGTCGCGGCACTGGGAACCGGAGCCGTTGCAATGCCGGCTGGTTCAGTTCTTGCATGGGCAGGTGTGCTTACCGCGCTCTCCATGGCTGTCATGGCAGCACTCTCTTCGGACTACAAGAAAGTGCTTGCCTATGCAAGCGTTTCTCAGATGGGATACATCCTTATTGGACTAGGGCTTGCAAGTGTAATGGGGTGGACGGCAGCTATCTATCACACTTTCCACCATTTTCTGTTCAAGATGATTCTATTCCTTGGTGCTGCAGGCGTGATCTTCAGAACAGGCACATCGGATTACAACAGGCTTGGCGGGCTTATCAGAAGGATGCCGCTTACGTTCACATTCACCCTCATTTCAGTAATCGCTTTTGCAGGTGTACCTCCACTTGCGGGATTCGGCGGCAAATGGTTCCTCTACAACGGACTTATTGAAACCGGCTGGCTTCCCATTGCGCTTATAGCCATGTTTGCCTCCGTCGTAGCATTCCTGTACGCATTCAGGCTTCTTCATGCTGTATTTCTCGGCCAGCTCTCCACCGTGAACGCCCGGGTAAAGGAAGCTCCTCTTGCTCTTCTTGTTCCGCAGGGAATTCTTACAGCAGCATTGATGCTCTTCAGCTTCAGGCCGACATTGTTTCTTGAGCATATCGTACCTGCGATAGAGTCTCTGCCTGGGTTGAAGGGTGTAGCTCCAGTTATAAACGGTACCATTGTCACGACACCACTGGGAAACTGGAATGCCTGGGCGGTGGGTATGATGGTTATGGGTCTCTTCGGTTTTGCATTCGTATTCTACTGGCTTTCAGGAAAAAGACCGAAACACGTGGGACAGCTTGATATTGGTTTCGCCGGGGAGCTGCCGCCCTCTGCCGAAGAAGTACATTACGCAGGGAACTTCTTCAAACCCTACAGGAGAGCTCTTGCTTTCCTTCCGAGAATTCACGCTGGAAAAGTATTCAGCGGCATTACAGAGGTGTTTAAAATTGCGGGTGATTCAGTGAGAGCCATTTTCACCGGTGACGCAAGGACATATCTTGCCCATTCTCTGATATTCCTGGTGATTGTTCTTATATATCTTCGGGGGGGCATCTGATGATTTCCCTTGTCATGTCGATCACCTTTACCGCCCTCGCTGCACTTGTCTGGGGTCTTCTTCTGGGAGGCATTTCCAGAATGGTCACTGCCAGGATCCATGGCAGAATAGGACCAAGACTTACCCAGAACTTCATCGATCTCTGGAAACTATTCAGAAAGAAAAGCTCCATTCATCACGGTACCATGTTCTGGCTTGCGCCCATGTTCAGGGTCGCAGGAGCGATAGGGGTTCTGGTACTTGTTCCGCTTGTAGTCGGTAACACTGTAATTGTGAACATGTCTTTTTCCGGAGATCTCCTGCTTGTTGTTTATTTCATGTTCTTCGGGTGCCTTGGTATGGCGCTGGGAGCGGGTGATTCGGGTCACCCATACGCAGTTATCGCAGTGAGCAGAGGGCTTGCGCAGATGTCATCCTACGAACTCTCATTCTCCGCTGTTGTACTTGTGCTGGCTGCCGGGCTTCGTACTCTGTCAATCGAAGAAATAATAATGGCGCAGCAGGATGGCATTCTCAGCTGGAACCTCTTCAGGTATCCATTTGCAACCGCTGCTGCACTTATAACGCTGCTCCCCATGCAGATGGCTTACCCTTTCAGTATTGTTCTGGCTCCCCAGGAGATCCCCATAGGCCCGCCGACTGAATACAGCAGCCGCTTCCTGTCCTTCATGTTCAGCGGAAGGGCTATCTTCGGAGTTGCCAAGCTTGTGCTGTTCGTAAATCTCTTTTTCGGTGGAGCTTCCAGCTGGATCAGTCTGCTCTTCAAAACCTTCCTGCTTTACATGTTCCCTATTTTCGTCAGTACCGTGTTTCCAAGGTTCAGGACAGAGCAGAGCATCAGGTTCCTCTGGTTCGTTCCGACTTCTCTTGCTGCTATAGATCTTTTAAGAGTAATGATCTAGGAGGATTATGTACTGCAACAAGCTGCCCGATAAACCTGATGACCGGAAGAAGATCTGGGATAAGGTGGACAACATGGCAAGGGCTAACAGCCTCTGGGTCACCGCCTATGGAACCGGGTGCGGTGCGATTGAACTCCGGCCGCTCCATACCTCCAGATTCGACATGGAAAGATTCGGCATAGCAATGAGACCGACGCCGAGGCAGGCCGACGTTCTTATTATTTCCGGCTACCTGGCAGTCAAGACCCTGAAAAGAGTAATTCGTGTATACGAGCAGATTCAGGATCCTAAATACATTCTTGCGCTGGGCTCCTGCACTATAAATGGAGGGATGTATTACGATTCCTACAATACTCTGAACATTCTGGATCGGTACCTGCCCGTTGATGTTTACGTTAACGGCTGCATGCCCCGTCCGGAAGCTATTATCGACGGCTTTTCCCTTCTGATGAGCAAGATCAAAGCTGGAAAGGCTGACGGCTGGAAACACTATATGGAAAACCTTGAATACTACAGGGAGAACCAGAAGAAGGTAATACACAACTGGGATCTCCCGGATTACAACTGGTAGGACAGGATGATGGATAAGAACCTTCAGCGGATAATCAGCGAAAGCAGCTTCGAGTCTGATACGATCAGAGAGGACGAAGGATATCTTCATGTCAGAGTTTCACGAGTTCATGTACTGGAGTTATTACTCTCTGCGAAACAGCGATTCGATATGGAGACTCTTCAGCTGATATCAGTTGTCGACAGGATCGAGGATGCTGTTTTCCAGCTGACATGGATTCTTGAAGACTCCGGAGGAACTTCGGTATTCATGATCTCCGCGGATTATCCAAGGGAGAACTGCACCGTCCCCACTATCGGTGATATCTGGCCAACCGCTATTTTGTTTGAACGGGAATTGCATGAGATGTACGGGATAGATTTCCCCGGCAACCCAAGGCAGAACGAGGATTTCCTTCTGGAGGACTGGAGGGAACTGCCTCCCATGAGGCGTGATTTTGATACCCTGGAGTACTCTTTGCGTACATACGGTGAACGGCGGAAGCGCACGCATACGGATCCAAGGGAGTACATAGCCGACAGTATTGACGAATGGGATACTCCCGTTCCAATGAAGGATTTTGAACGATGAACGCTTCTACTGATCCTCTCAAGACCACACACCTCTTTTTCGGCCCCCAGCACCCTGGCGTTACGGGCAATATGAGCGTGGAAATGTGGTTTGACGGGGATGAGATCACAAAAGCGATTACCCATGTGGGATATCTTCACAGAGGGTTCGAGAAGCTGATGGAACGCAGGCTGTGGATACAGAATTTCCCGCTTGTCTGCAGGATATGCGTCCCTGAGCCGGATATCAATGAGGAGTGTTACGCTCTTGCCGTTGAAAAATTGGACGGGATAGAGGTACCGGAGCGGGCAAGATGGATAAGGACACTTGTGCTGGAGCTTGCAAGGTTTGCGGTCAATCTGATGGCTTTCGGCGGTCAGGCCGGCACCATCGGTCTCGGTACGGGCGCAATGTGGGGTATCACATTCAGGGATTTCGTTCTGGACCTGTTCGAAGAACTCTCCGGAGCAAGAGTGTACCACATGTACATCCAGCCGGGCGGAGTGAGAAGGGATCTTCCTGAAGGATTTGAGAAACATGTACTGGAAGTTCTTGATAAGATCGGAAAGCGCCTACCCGAATTTGACAGGCTGATCCTGAACAACTCGGTTTTCAAGGACAGGACAGTCGGTGTCGGCATTGTAAAACCGGAATGGATAAGTGAACTGGGACTGGTCGGTCCGGTAGCCCGGGGAAGCGGCTCGGGCCGGGATGTGAGGAAGGATGCTCCCTACGAAGCGTACGGAGAACTCGATTTTGATGTAGTAACCGAGCAGGGCTGCGATATCTATTCAAGGGCGCTTATAAGGCGGAGAGAGATTGATCTGAGTATGGATCTGATCCGGCGTATTCTCGAGTCCATGCCGGGCGGCCCTGTCGCGGCGCCCCTTCCGAACCTTACCGAATGGAGAATACCACCAGGTGAGATTTACACCAGGGTCGAATCGTCCAGGGGTGAATACGGATACTACGTTGTGAGTGACGGAAGCCTGAAACCGAGAAGGGTTCACGTAAGAGGACCTTCCTACGTGCATGCTCTTACCCTGCTTGAACGAATGCTGGTGGGAGCGAACATTGCTGATGTCTCGAACATCATGGTAAGCCTGACCACATGCCCCCCCGAAATTGAGAGGTGACCATGAAATTCACCGACATCGTTTCCCCGTTCCTTGCCTGGTCGAGGGCTGCAAAAAAGGCTGACACGATACCGTATCCCCAGAAAAGCAATCCCGGTTCCGACAGGTACAGGGGATTCCACAGAAATGATCTTGATAAATGTATAGGCTGCGGCAGATGTGAGGAAATATGTCAGAACCTGGCAATAGGCATGGTTCAGGTGGAGGATTCGCAGCCTGTTAAGGGAGATTCCGGGCTGCGGCCCCTTGTGGATTACGGAAGATGCTGCTGGTGCGCTCTCTGCATAGATGTCTGTTCAACGGGCTCTCTGTCCCTATCGAACAGCTACAGCTGGACAACCTATAATGCTGATACCTGTGCGTATATACCGGGCACCGACGAGAAAGCCTGGGACCATACACCAAAAGGCTACAGCCAGGACAATTCTATTCTGAAGTGGGCTGGTTCTCCAAGGGTCTCCATGCCGGCGGCCCGGCCAGACAAAAGAGTTGATAGTTTTGAAGAGGTGATCAGGGGTTATTCACCGGAGCAGGCTGCCATCGAAGCCGCAAGGTGCATCCAGTGCGGACTGTGCGTTACAGCATGCCCGGCCCACATGCATATACCGGAATATCTGCGAGCCATTGCCGATGGAGATTACGCCGGCGCAGTGAAGCTGTTCTTCGACAATAACCCTCTTCCGGAGATGTGCGGTAAGGTTTGCACGAGAGAATGTGAATCAGTCTGCGCTATGGGTTACCAGGGAGAAGCCATAGCCATAAGGTGGCTCAAACGTTTCGCTTGTGAGCAATTTGAATCACTTTCAGATGTGCTGGCGGTGGATGAGAAACCACTGGAACAGGGCAGGGGCAAAGTAGCGATAATAGGCACGGGCCCTGCAGGCCTGTCAGCGGCGTACTACCTCTCCCGCATGGGATTTGAAGCCCATGTATTCGATAAGGACGAAGAGGGAGGAGGAGTGGCGCAGCATGCTATACCGGAGTACAGGCTGCCGGCGGCAGGCTATGAGAAACAGATGGATGTATTCAGAAAAGCCGGCGCACATTTCCACTACGGTACAGAAGTTAACGATGCAGACATCCTTAAAATGTCGGATGATTACGATGCAGTCTTCATTGCCGCCGGACTGCAGAAGAGCTCGGAGTTCAGAATTCCCGGAGTAGAACTGCCGGGAGTAAAACATGCTTTCTATTTCCTTATGAACAAACCGGAGGATGGTTCGATTGATGTAGGCGCAAGAGTGCTTGTCATAGGCGGGGGTAATGTCGCGATGGATACGGCAAGAACCTGCCTGAGGCTGGGATCGGAAGTTGTTATCTCCTACCGCCGCAGGATAGTGGATATGCCAGCGGACGAGGAAGAGATAGAGGAGGCAATGGAAGAAAGTATTGATTTCCGCCCGCAAACCATACCGATTAGAATAGAGAAAGCAGGGCAGAGACTCAAATACTTCTATGCGGAAGCCGAAATGATAGACGACCCGAATGGCGGAAGACCGAAGCCCGTCAGGAAAGATGACATCGAACACGGGATCGAAATTGATACGGTGTTCCTTGCCATAGGACAATCATCCGACCTCGGTTTCCTTCCCGAAGTGATAGCTGAAAAAATGACCATACAATGGGGCGAGATAGAGGTCGATAAGGATCAGTATACGGGAGTGAAGAACATCTATGCCGGAGGTGATATAACTCCCGGTGCCGGTGATATAATCACAGCCATCGCTGACGGCATGAGGGCAGCAAAAGCAATTAGGGACGGAGGTAATTTAATCGTAAATCTAAAATAAATTGTACCTATAGCGTCAATTTTAATCAGTTTATTTGCCGCTACTGATTAAATTACCTCCGTCCCTATTTATTCCCGCTCAAATCTATGTACCCTCACATGACACGAAGTCCCGATTCCATTTTTATCAAAGTAGTTCTGGTGGTACTCCTCCGCAGACCAGAAATCACCTGCGGGGGTCAGCTCTGTAACAATTTCATAACCCCGGTTTCTGAGAGTCCGGACCAGTTCTTCCAGTATAGCAAGCTGTTCGTCTGTGGTATAGAAAACCTCTGATCTGTACTGGGTTCCCATATCTACTCCCTGACGATTGAGCTGAGTCGGGTCATGTATCTCGAAGAAGATCATGGCAAGCTCTCTGAACTCAATTACCGAAGTATCGTAGAGCACTTTAACCGTTTCGGTGTGTCCTGTGGCTCCCGAGCACACTTCGCTGTAGGATGGGGCATCGGTGGTTCCTCCCATATACCCGGACCGGGCTTCAAGAACCCCCGGGGTTCTCTCGAAAGCGTTTTCCACGCCCCAGAAACAACCTCCGGCAAAGAAGACCGTTCCTATTCTATCCGCAGGGATGAAATCCATGGAAACGGAGTTCACGCAGTGCCGTGTATCTCTTTCAGTGAACCCCTCACCGGTAAACACATGCCCCAGGTGGCCGCCGCAGGAAGCGCAGAGTATCTCGGTTCTTGCCCCGTCCCGGTCAGGCCTGGCTTCAACCGCACCTTCTATTGCCAGATCAAAGGCGGGCCAGCCGCAGTGTGCGCTGAATTTCGTTTCGGACATAAAAAGAGGGATTCCGCATCTTCTGCAGGTGTACACACCGTCTTCAAACGTATCTACATATTCGCCCGTGAAAGGGCTCTCCGTTCCTCCGCTTCCGATAACGTACTCCTCTTCCGGAGTGAGATCTCTGTATTCCATATCCTCTCCATCCGCCCATGAACCGGTAAGAAGTATCAGTCCGGCTGCAATCACTAGATATGATGCTATTCTCCACATTCTGCCACCTCCATTTCATACATAACACACCTCGGAGATCATGGTTCCGCGTTCCAGATGGACATAGAGGCAACATCTTAACAGATTGCTTACTTGGAGGGCATATACCTATACTCCAGCAGGGGATCCAGATTATTGAACCTCATATGCAGAAAGGTACCCGTGATTACTAATAGAATGCACAATAGCCGGATCAGTATTCTTCTTAAGACGATTCTTTTCACGATATGCCTGCTTCTCTTCTCATGCGGCGACGAGTCCACTGCTCCGGAGGAGGGTTATGAGGTAATACCGGCCCAATCGCCGCAGCCCTCGGGTGAGCGGTTATTCGGCATCGGGATCACCGAAAGTGAGGATGGTTTTGCGAGTTCATTCAGCACAGCAATGCAGGTGGGAACGGAGATCGTTGAACTGAACATTCCGTGGGATTCCATTGAAGTTTCTGAAGGTGTTTATCAGGACCCCATGGGGGGAGTCTTTGAAGCCATCGGATTCTTTGGATACAACGATATTGAGGTGATGCTGAGCCTTGCCGTGGTGAACACGGTTCACAGTACTGTTCCCGATTACCTTCAGAACAGTGACTGGGATTCCCCCGAGATGATAGAAGCCTTCAACAATCTCGTGGACTGGGTTCTCTCTGAAATACCATCCAACGTAACAATAATCAGTATAAGCATTGGCAATGAGACGGATCTCTACCTTTCAGACGATGCCTGGGAGGATTACATCCAGTTCGTTGCCGCCACTTCGGACTATATCCGATTATCCTATCCTGGTATTGTTCTGGGAGTTAAGAACACTGTAACTAACGGTGTTCTTGGAGGAGACCTGTCCCATGTTCAGCAGGTGAACCAGTACACCGATGTTGTCATGCTGACCTACTACCCTCAGAGCCCTACTTTCCAGGTTCTTGACCCGGAGGTTGTACATTCGCACCTTCTACAGATAGTGAATTCCTTTCCCGGGAGGGAGATCTGGCTCAACGAGGTGGGCTATCAGTCCGGCTCTGAATACTGCGGCAGCACCCAGACGAAACAGGCACAGTTCTACCATGAATTCTTTACCGCATGGGACGTAAACAGACAGAATATCAAACTGGTACTTATTGACTGGCTTCACGATATATCAAGCGAACAGCTTGCTGAAATGGAGGAGTATTACGGTATTTCGGATCCGGGATTCCTTGAATATCTTGCAACTCTGGGGCTTCTATATCATGATGGAACGGACAAATACGCCTGGCTTCAGCTGCTGGAGGAAACAAATGCAAGGGGCTGGTAGAGCATCAGTATCAGTCCGAAGATGGTCGGGTATATGCATAGGAGCGTAGAATGAAGATATGTAATTCCTGCGGAGTCGTTGCTCTCCCGGAGCTGGAAGTATGCGGAGCATGCAAGGCTCCCCTGAATACCGGCGCTGTCACGGTAGAGCGTGTCGGGGAAGGTCTTTCTTTTGTGAGGGTCTCCGGTCATTTCGAGTGCCGCAGCTGCGGACACAGTGTAACACTGAGCCATCTCGATCTTGACGGGTCAGTTCTATGCGGCAAGTGCGGTATCGATCAGAAAGTGAAATGGCAGATGTGGAAGGCTTTGATCATGCGCGCTCATGATACTGCTGACCTCGGTGGAGACGCCAAACCTGCGCCTGATGATCCCTTATGGTGGAACATGCGTAAAATTGCAGGTAATCGTACTGCAAACAGGTTCAAGGTAATCGGGGTATCAAAGTGGTTCTTCACGGAACACCGTGATACATCCTTGCACAATGATCTCCCACTCGTCTTTACCTCGAGCCCGGGCCACCCCGTCTGCACATCATGCAGGAAGCCCCTGGACGTCCAATTGAATGAAGGAGAGTTGATCACTGAATGCCCGGAGTGCCGCGTTCAGGCGACCTATTCTTTGCCAGAGCCGGCAAGCCGATACCCGGCTCTTGTTGGTGTCATTGCTCCTTCTAACCGCACTGACAGTACGGAAGTAAAGACTGAAAAATCCCGCGACGGCACAGTCGTAACCATCTCATGTCCCAAATGCGGAGGCTCACTGGAAACGGTCAAACTCGGTGAGGTGTCTGTTTGTCCGTTTTGCGGAACCTCATGCCATATCCCGGCTCGTATCCTTCAGCGAACCGGCCGCGGGACAAACGCTCCCGCGGCGTGGTGGATGCTGTTCAGAGGTTCGTGCCATCTGAGGATGCTGGTCGAGGAGAAGCTTGCTAAGAAAAAGCAGCTAAAATCTACGGAAGAAGCAAGAAGTGAAAGGAAGCGGCGCTCCACGATCGAAAAACTATCCGGCTTCGGCAAGCCCGCCAAACGGCAGGCCTGGATCTTCACGGCATTGTGGATGCTGACGGTGACAGGTCTGTGCAGCGTTTTCTTCGTCGAAAACATTTCTTCAAATACAGCCTGGATCGTTACCATGGCGGTCCTATCCGTTGTGACCATTGCTGCCTTTTTCAGAGCAGCCTCTGCGCTGTCTAAGTACTGGAGACTGAAAGTTTACGATTGCGGAAGCAAAGTTGACAGCCTGCCGTGGTTAGGTTTTATTCCAATTGTTGGTCTCATTTCGTACATTGAGCTGCTGATGCAGGAGATCAAAAAATCCAGGAATTCTTATTCCGGCTGGGAGAAGTACATTAAGTCCCCCGAAAGGGTGGCGCCGGTTCAGCTGGTCGTAAGCGCAATGGTGATGCTGACCACAAATTTGTCCCTGGTCGTGATCATCAACTATTATTTCAAGCTTTACGCCGGCTCATTCAGTCTGTAGGAAACCACGGCGGGAATATTCTATGCTCAATAATGTATCATTCTAAACGTAATCAGATCGGGGAATCAAATGAGAATACTATCGACTCTCTCAGTAATATTTATCATCCTTCTCGCAACGGGCTCTTCCTGCTCGGCAGATGAGAACCTGGCTGTGCCTGAAGCGCGATCGGTGCCGGAAGCCGAAGCGGTGCAGGAACTGGTTCTGGGCAACAATGAGTTTGCAATGGATCTTTTTAGGAATGTCTGTGGTTCGCAGGAATCGGACAACATTTTCCTCTCTCCCTACAGCATTTCCTCAGCCCTTGGAATGACCTACGCTGGAGCGAGGGGACAGACAGCTGGAGAAATGGCAGACGTGCTTCATTTTACACTTCCAGTTGAAGCTATCAACAGGGCTTTTTATTCATTGACCGAAGCTCTCAGCTCGGATGAGAATTCCGGCTCGGATTCGGGAGATTCCTTTACTCTTTCGATATCAAACGGCCTGTGGGTTGAGGCGGGCTTCAGCCTCCTGGACGAATACGTTGCGGAAGTGACAAGATATTACAGTGCTGCGGTGAGAAATCTTGATTTTATCAATGATTCCGAAGGCTCCCGTGAAACCATCAATGAATGGATCGCTGAGCGTACCATGAACAGAATACAGAATCTCATACCTGAAGGTGCGTTGAATGAAGATACCAGAGTTGTTCTGACGAATGCGGTTTACTTCAAGGCTTCCTGGAGCAAACCATTCGATGAACGTTCCACAGCGGATGCGCCGTTCAGCCTGGCTGGGGGTTCCACAATCGATGTCCCGATGATGAACCAGACGGAATTCTTCAAATACGCTGCCACTGAAGGATGCAGAGCTGTCGAGCTTGATTATGCCGCAGGCGGCGCGAGCATGCTGATACTCCTTCCGGATGGAGACATTGAGGAATTTCAGCAGGGGTTCAGTGCTGATATGCTGCAGACGATAAGAAGAAGGCTATCTTCCTGTAATGTAACCCTGTCCATGCCTAAATTCGAATTCTCGCGAAGCATGCAGCTCAGCCAGCTGCTGAGAGGACTTGGAATGGAATCCGCTTTCGGAAGCGGCGCCGATTTCAGCGGGTTTACGGGCAGCCCGGACCTTTTCATCTCGGAGGTTGTGCACAAGGCCTTCGTAAAGGTTGACGAAGCCGGTACGGAAGCTGCAGCAGCTACTGCAGTTATCATGGCACTGACCGCAATCCCGCAGCAGCCCCTGCAGATGATTATCGACTCGCCCTTCATGTTCTTCATACTGGACAGGGAATCCGGTTCAATACTGTTTATGGGAAGGGTAATGGATCCTTCAGACTGAACAGGATATCCGACCGGGTACTGTTAAGGATTCTACTGGCTCTATCTGCCTTCATGCGGTGAGTGGGGCTCAGGATGCAGGTGGCTGAGCATGTATTCCACGATCTGTCTCGCCTGTGCAAGCTGTTCATAGGATAGCATGTCATGAATTTCGCTCATGGCGTCTGCAATGAGATCATGCACATCGCTCGTGTACCAGTTTCTGTCCTCCCATATGAAGTAGATATCAACCGGCATATAGAAATCCTCTGTGAACCCTTCGAAAAATGAAGAGCGGATTTCATCGAGCTCATGATAATAGCGAAGATCATTCAGCTCATATTCCACCCAGAGCGTAAGGACATCAAGATACATCAATTGCATCGGGGAGAGATCAAGCTGCTTCAGCATCCAGGAGAAACCACTAATGTCCGGGATCTCGCTTTCCCACTGGTGCATTCTCATGGCCCAGTCATGCCAGCTGCTGCTGGAGGGATATACAGCACCGGACTGCCATTCCGGATCATCTGACAGGTCATCGCCGTAATCATTCATGTAATCGCTGAAGTCTGCGAAAGATATACATCCAAAATCTATGAATTCTTGGAAAAAATCTTCCTGTGCCGATTCGTCTGCGCCTTCATAACCGGGTTCCTCTGACCAGTCTTCCCAGTCCGGCATTGAATTTTCAGAGCCTTCGAATCCATGATCCCATTTCTGTCCGTGAGAGGGGACAACAGCGATCACCAGAATCAGAACAATTATGTATTTCATAGTAGATCTCCTTTCTCCATAAGCGAAAGTGTTCTGACTTCTGTACCTCGATACTTTGCGGTGGTTCCACAGAGATCTCCGGGACCGGATTGAACTGATCTTGAGGAATGATCCTTGAGAAGTAAAAATGCTTGTACAGCTTATTAACCTATTCAATTGTTCTGTATTGTCAAATTTATTTGACAAATTGTAAACTATTCTTATATCTTGTTTTGAGATAGCAATTTCTTTGAAAGGAGTCAGTGATGAAATTTAATCTGTATTGTTTGAGTGTCTGCCTGGTTCTGGTTCCCGGTATCTATGCGGGAGAAGTGGTAACAGAGGAAAATATCACCATAGGAGTTTCATCCGGAGACCCGGTAGAGATATTTACTGTAAATGGAGATATCACTGTTTCCCAATGGTCTTCCGATGTGGTTGAGGTTGTCTACACAATCACCTGCAGCAGTGAAGAAGAACTGGATTTCATTACCGTCGAATGTAATACTGTAAGCGGCATTATCTGTGAAGTCAGTTACGATGAGGCATGGGAAGGATCGCATAGCGGCAGTGTGGATTTCGAAGTTCAAATACCCTCAGGCATCGAGCTTGCGATTGAACTCGCATCGGTCAATGGAAACGTATCCACTGAAGGCGGACAAGGTGAAGCACTACTAGAGGTTGTAAATGGAAATATTGATGCAGAAGGTTTCAGTGGTGAACTGAATGTTCATTCTGTTAATGGAAATATCAACATTATCGAGTCTCCTGGAATCAGGATCATTGAAGTTGTAAATGGAAGTATAGAGTGTGCTGTTAATGATCTTGAAGACGACCTTGTAATAGAAGCGGTAAACGGAAACATCTCACTTTTCCTGGGTGTTGATGCGGAAGTGAATATAGAGACTATTTCAGGAAATATAGAGATTGCGGATATTTTCGCCGCTTACATTACTGATGATATGGTGGGCACCTCCTCTGCGTTCGGCGCAGGTGAATTCTCGATAGATATCAACACCGTATCAGGAAATATTCTCATAGACGATTGATCCGATAGCCTCCCCTGCGAATATTCCTGTATGTTCGATGGCTTGATAATCTTTAATCATCATTGTTAACGATCGGATAGCGTCTGTACTATCCGATAAGGCGGATTCAGATGGCTGAGCGTTCTCCCGATTCCTACAGGGCAATAATTGCTGTCTCCTTCCCCATAATTGCGGCAATGGCAGGCAGAACCATAATGATGTTCTGTGACAGATTGTTTCTTGCTCAGCACAGCCAGCTTGAGCTTCAGGCCGCTCTTCCCGCCGGTATTCTGAGCTTTACACTGCTCTGTATTTTTTATGGTACAGTTTCCTACTCCGGTACATTCATCGCCCAGTATTACGGAGCGGGCGATAAGGAGGGATGTTCACGATCCCTTGCTCAGGGTCTGTTCCTTACAATGCTGACCGCACCTGTTCTCGCAGCTCTCGCAATACCGGGAAGCCTTCTTTTCGACCTTTCAGGTCACGCATCCGAAATAGTCGCGCTTGAGAAGATATATTTTCAGATTCTCATGTTCTCAGCGGCGGGACCTGTATTCACTGCAGCGGCATCTTCCTTCTGGAACGGCCGCGGGAAGACCGTTCCTACAATGCTGGCTGTCATAATCGGCGCGGGGATTAATGTTCTTCTTGATTACCTGATGATCTTCGGCAAGCTCGGTTTTCCTGAAATGGGCATAAAGGGCGCTGCCATTGCTACAGCCATTTCATCCTTCATTCCCGGGACCATACTTACAATCGCTGCCTTTACTGGAAAAACCGCTGTTGAATACAGAACCAGGGAGAACTTCAGATTCTCCAAAAAGCTTACCGGGAGAATAATCAAATTCGGGTTCCCCGCGGGTCTTCAGATCTTCATGGACGTTGCAAGTTTTACTATTTTCATATTCATCGCAGGGAGAATGGGAGCCATCGATTTTACGGCAAACAACCTTGCTTTCAGTGTGAACAATCTTGTATTCAACCCTCTGCTGGGCTTCAGTTTTGCCACAACGGTAATCGTTGGCAGATGTATAGGAATGGGAAGAAATGATATGGCGGTGAAAGCCGTCAGACGGACTCTGCTGCTGGCAATGTGCTACTTCATCCCTCTTGCCGCTACGTTTGTTCTTTTTCCCGGCTTCTATACACGGTTGTTTTTCAGCCCGGATTCCGCATGTACCATTGAAGAACTGCTATCCACTTCAGGTAAACTTCTGGCGATAATAGCCGCGTGGGGTATTTTCGACGCGGTCAACCTCATGTACAGCGGAGCCCTCAGAGGAGCCGGGGATACAAAGTTCGTTGTGTGGGTTTCAGGTTTGCTGGCATGGCTCTTCTGGATACCCGGAGTCATCTACCTCTACGCCGTTCAAAATGCCGGGATAGTTACTCTCTGGCTTTTCACGAGTTTCTACGTGGCAATTTTCGGTCTGGCATTCTTCCTGCGGTTCCGTACAGGAAAATGGAAACGCATTGACCTCCTCGGGAAAAGGGAGATGTCGGTTTCCTAATCGGGAAGTGAAGTGACATGGAACCCGGTTTGGAATATGTATACAGGTGATTCCTGATATGAATTCCGGAGGGGAACTTATGAGTGCAGGCAAAGTCACTGACCACAATATTTACCGTTTACTGCAGAAGCATCTGGATCGGCAGGCGGTTGGCTTCCCTGCAGCCAGGTCAGGAGCGGACATTCGCTTTCTTAGGAGAATGTTCACCCCCGAGGAAGCGGAGCTTGCTCTGCATCTTTCCTACCGCCCTTCGTCTCTTCAAACTATCATGCAGACCGCTTCTGGAGAACACACAGAGGATAGAGCTGTCCAGCTGCTCGGCAGCATGTCCATGAAGGGTGCGATAGGCTTCAAGGAGAGGGACAACGAGGATTGCTGGTTTGTTCTTCCTATGGTGATAGGAATGTTCGAGGCACAGGACGGTTGTCCAACAGAGGATTTCCTGAAAGACGCCGGTGAGTACATGAGTACCTTAGCTTTTGGCAAATCCGTCCTCGCCACGAATCCCCCGCAGATGAGAACAATCCCGATAAACGTAAGCATCTCGCCGGAGCATAATGTAGCGACTTACGATCAGATAAACCTGCTTATCGAAAATTCTGCCGGACCATTCGTAGTGCTCCCATGCATCTGCCGGGAAAGCCGGGCTATTCAGGGAGAAGTGTGTGAAGTGACATCCCGAACCGAAACCTGCTTTGGAATGGGAAGCATGGCAGCAATGGTTCTCCGTCGTGGTCATGGGCGGGAGGTGAGCCGGGAAGAGGCTCTCAGTATACTGCAGCAGAACCAGGACGATGGTCTTGTTCTGCAGCCCTCAAATGCGCAGCATGCCGAATTCATCTGCTCATGCTGCGGATGCTGCTGCGGTATGCTCAGGATGCAGAAGATGCTGCCTCATCCGGTAGATTTCTGGGTAACCAGCTTTCAGGCGGAGATCAACATCGATGCCTGCACCGGGTGCGGCATCTGCGTGAAGAGATGCCAGGTGAACGCCGTCGTTCTGAAGGGCTCTCCCGCAAAAGCGGTAATAGGCAGGACTCGATGCATAGGATGCGGCCTCTGCGTTCCAACCTGCCCGGCGGATGCGATACGGCTCGTTTCCACAGAACAGAAGACCGAGCCCCCGATGAATGAGGAGGAACTCAACGATATTATCATGTCGAACAAGAAAGGTGCTATGGGCAGGTTCCTGATGTTCCTGAAAATTATGCTCAGGATGAGGAAATGAACTACATCATCCCGGAAGGTTTGGTGGATATCGTAGCAGACCCAACGGGTAATTACGTTTACTGCAGCATTGAATACGCAGTAGATATTTAACCGGAGCCTGATTGATCAGGTCCATATGAGAGGATTAATATGGCAATGGTAAAGTGTGCCTGGTGCGGTGGAAAGGGAATAGACAACGTTAAGCTTAGCTCCCCCTGTAATGTATGCGACGGAGATGGTTACGTTAACGTTCCCGATCCTCCAACAGAATGCGGACGATGCAGCGGTACCGGGAAGATAATTGACAGTTTCAATAATGAATCTGTAAAATGTTCCGGATGCAGCGGGACCGGCTGGGCCAGATAAAGGGATAAGGCAAGCTGAACCCCTTCCCGGAATGAATGATAGTCCCCAACCCGACCAAAGCGTTAGATTGACGCTGCATAAGTTATGCATGTATTATCTATTCAGGACAATGGAACGGTTATCCCGTAGCAGGCAGCATTCGAGGAAGGCATCAATACAATTCCGTGCTGAGCTGCTGGTTTGATTAACTCCGCGAGTCGATTTCTTGTGGGTTGTATTTAGGAGGTGTCCAATGCATCGTATAAAACTGCCTTTGCTTATAGTCGCTTGTTTTGCAGCAAGCTTCCTGGCCTGCGGGGGAGAAGAACCCCAGGCGGAGCAGCAGGTCGAGGAACAGATCGAGGAACAGGTCGTAGAACAGGTTGAAGTAATTGAGCCTGAAATGACCGAAGAAGAGATGGTCGCCTGGGTAATGGAGAATTGCATCTGCCCTCAGTGTCCCAGCTGGATTCCCGAAGCCGCCGAGAAAGGCGAGGGTGGTTACTGTGCTGTGGGTAGAAGCGCCTGCATAGTCGAAGAGGTGGGGTGTGTCTGCCCTCAATGCCCAGTAACCCTTGAGAAGGGTTTACTGTGGGGCTACTACTGCACCCGGGGTTCTGCCGAGGAGATGATGGCACAGGACGAGTAAGAACGGATTAGACTAACTATACTGCTCCGACAAACGACCTGAGAAGAAATGGCTGACCGTCTGATTTCGTTTGAAACCCGCATACTGAATGGTTTGAGGGTTATGGCGCCACACTCAGTCGCAGCTCCACCTCCGATAACCCGCAGTTTCGCTACACGTGTGCCGTTGGAGATCGTAGCGTCCCCCGGCTGTCGCCATGGCACAGACAAAAGGAGCAAATTATGATTCTAATCAGGAAGTTGCACCGATACACAGGTATCACCATCGCACCGTTTGTGCTATTGCAGGCGGTTACCGGGTTCCTGCTACGGATGGATAGCATCCAGCGCAATATGCGCCTGTTGCACAACTGGTCGCAGGTCAGCAAATACGTCGCATTCGTACTTGCGGCCGGGCTCGCATTCATGGCAATCACTGGCAGCATCATCTTCATTCAAATGTGGCTCCAGAAACGAAAGCGTGCCATCCGCAAGCGGCGGGCTGCTATGGTCAGTGACCCCTTAAAAAGAGAAGACACGGATTAAGCCGGGCTACCCACCCGTTTCTCATTATCCTTTTCATTCAAACCAGGAGAGCTCTTAGAATCCTCCGTTGCCCGGCGGTATTCTTTACCGCCTGCCGCGGCTGTATCCTTTACTGCGAGAGCGAGTCCCTTTGTTCCGGCTTGTTCTGTTTCCATTACCACGACCGAAATTCTTCGGAGCAGGCAGGTTGGACTGGAATGCTTCGTGGCAATGATAGGCGTGCTCCATCTCGGCGGGCAATGGCTTGCCCAGCAAGTGTTCTATTTCCCGCAGGTAGGCTCGATCCTCGGCGGTACAGAACGAAATAGCGTCACCGGTTGCTCCCGCTCGAGCAGTGCGCCCTATTCTGTGTACGTATGTTTCAGATTCCATGGGAAGATCGTAATTGAATACGTGGGTGATGTCGTCCACATCCAACCCTCGTGCTGCCACGTCTGTAGCGACAAGCACTCGGAAGCGGCCCTGCTTGAAGCCATCCAAGGCTCTGATGCGTGCAGCCTGGCTCTTGTTTCCGTGAATGGCAGTACTTTTAACACCAGTTGCAGATAACTTTGCAACCACTTTGTTAGCGGTATGCTTCATCTGGGTGAAAATGAGAGCTTTATATATTGATGGATCGCTCAGAAGAGATAACAGGAGGGCATCCTTGTTCTTTTTCCCGACAAAGAGCACCTTCTGAGCAATGTTCTCCACTACCGGCTGATCCGGTGTGATGGTAATCCGTACAGGATTGCGAACCATTGTTCTGGCCAGCTCCACAATTTTTGGAGCCATGGTGGCGGAAAATAACAGGGTCTGACGATCATCCGGAACATGAGACAGCACCCTCTTAATGTCGGGAATGAAACCCATGTCAAGCATCCGATCACCTTCATCAAGAATGAAAACTTCCACCTCGTTCAGGTGGATGAATCCCTGCTGCATCAGATCAAGGAGTCGGCCGGGCGTGGCAACGAGAATATCGATTCCTTTATTCATGGCTTTAACCTGGTGGAACTGTTTAACTCCACCGTAGATCACAGTATGTCGGAGATTTAAGAAACGCCCATAAGTATGGATGCTCTCTCCTATCTGCGCAGCGAGTTCACGTGTCGGGGCGAGAATTAGGGCGCGAGGGGTTCTTAATTGTGGCCGACGGTAGTTGCTGTTCAGCCGCTGGAGAAGAGGTAGAGCAAAGGCGGCAGTCTTCCCGGTGCCTGTCTGGGCAGTACCCAACAGGTCCCGTCCTTTCAGCAGGTGCGGAATGCACTGCTCCTGAATGGGCGTGGGAGTAGTATAGCCTTCAGCAGCTAAAGCCCGCTGAATCTCCCGAATCAATGTGCCAAAGACGCCTTTGGGAAGTGGGAGCCTCGGTGGTGTTGAGGAATGGTCTTTTCGCGAGCCTACCCCGCGAGAGTGTACTTGTTCTTGCATGTTTTTCCTGGTCCGGGGTTTTACAAATCTCTACCCGCCGGACGCGTGGAAAAGAAGGGTCGCAATTATTGCGACAATCGACATCTTCAATTTAACTAATTGGGATGATCGATCTGAATTGCTGGACAATCTCAAGAAGTGTAGTCAGGGCATACTGTCCTGAAAAACAATGATGATAGAGACTTGTCGCAATTGGAATATACCTGAATATAAAAGAAACGCCAACAAATAGCTTTCTGAACGCGATTCACAAGCCATGGTAATCTAAAACCATTGCATCCTGGTTACATGGTGGGTAACAGATTAACCAGAACACAAACCAGGAGGGATTGAAAAGATGAAGAAGTCTACTTTTGTATTCGCGGCCACCTGTCTATATTGCCCTGCGTTTCACTTAATTATTACTCAAATCACGAGCCCATGAAAATGTCCACGTACTCTCTGTATATGAATCTTCTATTGCGAATCTGACCAGTTATTTCCCGAAGGATATCAGCTTTCACAAGACGAGTAACCAGATCATTGGCCGCAGGATAGGATGTTCCTATTAGTTGCTGCACTTCATGAACAGATACTATCGGAACAGTATAGAGTTTTTCGAGCACTCGATGACCATTTCCTGCAGCTCGACCGAATTTATCGGTAATCAGGCTACGATGCTTTTCCCTTAGGGTGATTATTCGTCTTGCCGTGTTCGTTGCCTGAATACTAACCTCTTCGACTCCTTTCAGGAAGAAAGAGAGCCAATCCTCCCAGGTACCTGCATCCCGGACTCTTTGAAGTTGGTCATAGTACTCGTTGCGATGTTTCTTAAGGAAGAAAGAGAGGTACAACACGGGTTTGCTAAGAACCTTCTTTTCGCAGAGTAGAAATGTTATCAGCAGTCTTCCTACCCTTCCATTACCATCAAGAAAAGGATGTATCGTCTCAAATTGTGCATGAGCCAAGCCAATCTTAACAAGCAAAGGCAGACCTGTAACAGAGTGAAGAAACTTCTCAAATTCACTGAGCAGCTTTGGAATTTCTATGGGTGGAGGAGGTATGAATGTCGCCTCTGCGAGTGTGCAGCCCCCCGGACCAATCCAGTTCTGAGTGGTTCGGATATCACCTGGAGTAAGATGTGAACCACGCACTCCATCCAGGAGTATTGAGTGAATTTCACGGACTAGTCGAGTTGAAACTGGAAGATGATCAAGCCTTTCCAGACCATAGTTCATCGCATGAACATAATTCACCACTTCCCCAACATCATGAGGTTGTTCCGGGTTTAATAACCTTGCTTCAGCAGCCAGAACGTCCTGAAGCGAACTCTCGGTACCTTCGATCTGACTGGATAGAACAGCCTCCTTTCGAATGTACATGAACACGAATAGATCAGGATTAGGCAGAGTCAGTATTGATCCATCAAGACGCCCCAATGCTCGATCAGCTTTTGAAAGCTGCTCCTGAAGTAAACCTGATATCCTGATGGGAGGATCTGGCGGTAAAGATTCGGGGATGAAAGCTCTATACCCATGAGGTTGTTTAAGATATTTCCCGGCACGATAGAGATTCGATAATTCATTTGATGCAGATTTCATACTACCACATTCCTTTAACAAGATTTCTTAAAGGTGAATATATTAAAGGCTGTCCTTAATATGAAACAGGTTGCACCTTATGTAAAAGCCTGCCTTTACTAACTGAAGAAACGGAAATCCTTTGTGAGTTCCAAATGACTAAATTGATGCATCAAAATGAAGGAAATGTTCTGAAATGTGAAACACCAGAATAGCGAAGGCCTTCAACGTCATAGAGGCGCCAAAGGCTTCACCGTCAAAACTGGCTGCCCACCTGTCTGGGTGTTGGAACACTTTTTGTGCTTGGTTATGCGAAATAGTGCAATAAAATTACTACATTTGGAGATGTTTGGTCTTCTGTGATGTTTCAGCAGTATTCTCCACTTTGAGCGAACCTACTGAAAATGTAAGAATGGATACAAAAATACGCAGTATCCATTCCTTTATGCCGAGTAGTATTTAGAACTACATATGGCTTATCTCAGAGAAGATTGACTTGGCATGTCAGAAATCGTATAATCTTACCAGTAAGATCAACGATCTATACATGATTGGACTGAAGAAATGAATACTGTAGCCACAACAAAAATGTCATCCAAAGGGCAAATTGTCATTCCAGAGGAGATAAGAGAAGCTCTCCATTTGAAGGCCGGGACAAGATTTGTTGTTTTGGGTGAGGGAGATGTAGTTGTTCTTAAAACAATAACTCCACCCTCTTCCGATGAGTTCAAAGAAATAATACTGCGCGCCAGGCAGGCTGCATATGAATCTGAAATGAAACCAGAGGATATACTAGAGGCCATTAAAGAAGCACGATCTGATAAATGCGAGTCGTAGTTGACACAAATGTCTTAATTTCTGCCGTGTTCTTCGGAGGTAAACCAGGGTAAAATCTTGATGCATGGCAAAAGAAGAAAATTGAATTGGTGATCTCGACGAAAATACTCGCTGAGTATGTCGATGTTCTACATCGAATTGCAGCAAAGTATCCAAAGGTTGATGTTTCCCAGATAATCACTTTGATTACCAGCTTCGGGCTAATTGTAGAAGCTCGTGATCTTGAAGAACCAGTCTGTGAGGATCCTACTGATGACAAATTCATTTCTGCAGCGCTAGAAAGCTCATCGAGGGTAATAATAACGGGAGACACGCATTTGCTGGATGTTTCGGGCTATTCCGGTATTGAAATAATACTACCAGCACTATTTATTAAGAAATATTTGAGTGAATAAACAAAATACAGCAGAACGGTGACCACGGATCTGAAGGAGGAATCTCTGAAGTCTTCCTTTAATCGAGGATCCAAATCGTGAACTTCAGCTACAAAAGTAAAAGCCCCCACAAAGGGGGGCATTCACATTTATGGCTGGCGATCTGTCTGAAAGTTGGAACACTTTTACCACTTGTTTATATGATATTACCCAATAAACATTCCTAAACGAAGAGAAGAGCTGCCTTTTCAATTATCCACTATACCTATCTAGGGGAGTATGATCGACTAATATCTTGTAGTTAGCCATAACCAGGCATCCGGATTCGTTAGATGCCAGGAATTTATTGAAACATTGCAAGGTGTTTCTTCTGCAAAACTGGACACTGCTACATTGAGCGAGTATCCTAGATTGCACACTAGGAGGCATGGGAGTTACGAATTATGATGAAGAATTATACAAGTAATTCAAGTATAGTAATAGCATGAAATCTTCCATTAGTATACTGCATCCCATATTCTATCTGATGCTGATGATAATAACCTTATCCGTGTCGGTTGGAGCCGCAGAGTCGGTTCCGATTTACCTCAGCAGTGACTTCTGGAATTTCGTCTATGTAATAGATGCTCAGGTGATTGATATAAAGGGTTCGAATCTCATGGTCGAAGTAAACAGGTCATGGACCGACTACGCTGAATCCGGAGATATACTGACTTTCTCTGTTCCAACATCCTACTGTATTCAAAGAGAAGGTATTATCACAAAGCCTCCACGGTTGCTTTTTCGCATAGGGGACAACTATCTGCTTTTCAGTGAGCAGAGTATACTGATGGGGTTCGGTATAGAAGGCACTGGCTTTTACCAGCTTAAGGGGTGTAGCGGATGGGGCATCAGTCCATCAATAATCAGTATTGCTGAGCTTGACTCACTCGCTGTGCACATCGGCAACGATCCTGGCTTTGGCTCAAGGAAGTGGATTGCTGCGATTGCTTTCCCTTCTGGAGAGCGTTTAACAGTCCAGGAATTGAATGATATATGTACAAGTAGAGGTACTGATGAAAAGAGACTATCTCCGATCTCATTCCGTTTCCAGAACAACTCTCTTCACTTTGATAGACCATTTAATATGCCCTGGAGTAGGACTCACCTTATCCGTTTCTTCTCTGTCGTGGATTCTGTAGTCGGATCAAGGTTCTATGAGACGTTCATTCCGAGAGGTACTGTGCTTAGTACCCTTTGGGTTATAAAGTGGACCAAAGGACGCGATTTAGTGCTCACAGCCCCTGTCATGGAATGTATCTCCACTGGAGAGCACGAAATATCAACTCCAGTGAGTCTCGAATTTAATGGTTTTGGGATGACCCTGAATCTTTCGGAAGGATCGATGATCTTCAATTGGACTTTCCCTGAAATTCCTTATCAGGAAGGACCTATGACTCTCATCTTCTATCCTCCAGAGAGATGGGAAAACTATTCCTCTCAGTTGCCAAGGATCTTACTTCAGTTTCCAGAAATCGAGTATGAACCAGGCATCCCGGAAGCGTTCACAATCGAAACAGCTTTATGCAACGAGCCTGAGATCCCGATTTATCTTTTCTATGCAGACAGCCTTAATAGCAAGTTTTATCCTGCATTCAGATTCAGTATCTCCATGGATGACTCGATAAGGAGTTCTCTGTGATTTCCGATTCTAAGCCCTTGAGGAAGCTGCTAGTTACTTTGCTTCTCGTTCTGCTTTCGATTTGTGCATGTACTTTCCATAGATTTCAACCTGATGGGAAATCTGTTCCTCCGGATAGTCTGGTTTGTTTGCAGCAGAATGAACTGACTATAGCGTTTGTTAACGTCTGGTGTGGGGAAGGACCGGATCATTCAGTAATCATCGAGAATCTTGGTGATTTCTATTTGTACTCTCCTCCAGACTGGACTGTTGAGCAGCTGGAACTCGAGCTGCCTGTTCACTCAAGTGATTTACATAATCCATCACTCGATATGGTATATTGCAATGAAATCAGTTGTCTGATTGCCCTAGTCGGCAATGGGATTTTCAGGATACCCTGGGGCGATCATGAAGCGGATAGTATTCTTGTTCTTGGCTTACATTATAACAATAAATGCTTCTGGAATAATCTCATTCCTCTACAGGATGGGAAGAAACTCCTTGCAAGTATCGATAGGAACCTCTATTTGATCGATATTGAAACTATGACAGTGTTAGACACACTCCATTTTGAATATTGCATATCGACCAGCATCCTCGATAACGAAGGCACACTTGCCTATTTGTTACACTCAAACAAGGATTCAATTTCAATAATCGATATATCTGCTCCTGGTTCACTAGTAATTCAAAGAACATTGTATCCCGAGGTAGAGTTGGATACCATTGGCTTTATTAGTAGTGTCTTGGTTGGTCAGAGAAGAGGCAGTTTATTCATAATTGAGACTACTACAGGTGCTTGTACTAATATATGGTCTCCATCGGATAACTCATTTTGGCGTTATGAGTGGATCCTGTCTTATCCCTGGGGGCCATACGTTCACAGAGTAGACCGTGAGAGCGATCTTCTGGAACTTATAGACCTAACTGACTTATCCGTTCTTCAATCTATTTCACTTAATATGTTTTTCGATCCCCTTATTTGCTTCGTTACACCACAGGAAGGTATCCTCTATCATCCTCTGACCGGAGTAATATACAAACTCATCCGATCACGTTGCCGATCATAAGGAAAGATGGCACAAGAGACATTGGAGTTATAGGATATCAAAGACCTTCAATATCATGGAGGCGTCGAAGGTTGACTTGTCAATAATGGCTGGCATGAAGGGATTCACTTTGACTCGTTTCACTCGCTCAGTGTAAACTCACCATTTTGATCTTCGATCAAAGGTCCGAATCGTGAGCTTCAGTACAAAATCAAAAACCCCCATGAAGGGGGCTTTCAATTTTGTGGCTGGC
>JAUVIR010000029.1 GCA_030592645.1 Candidatus Fermentibacterota bacterium
GAAATTCCTTCCAAAATTTGCATTCGTTCTTGCATCATTTCAAAATCATCTGCATCGATCAAATATGCTGATGGCTTTCCATGTTCGGTTATCAACACGGGTTCTCGAGTTTCATGCAAATCGGCCAAGATTTTCGTGGCCTCTCTTTTTAACTTCGTGACAATTTCGGTTTTCATAATAATGATACTATAGTGTCACTTCAGGAAAGTCAAGCACCATATTTATAAGCTAACGCCTCGCATAACCAGCTGGCATAAACCTTGGTGCATAGTAGATTAGCTTTGACAGTCCGAGTTGATGTGCTTGTTAGGTACCTATTACTACAGTACTTAGCTTAGTCCTATAGGTCGATAATCTCAGAACTCTTGCTTAATATATCCCCATGTTTCCTGTTCGAGATTCAGTGTAGTAACCTCGACAGTACAACTACAAGGATGATCCTCATAATAGAACTCAGATCCCATTGAATGCCAATAACTTGCGTATAAGGCCAGTTGAAACGGACCTAGAGAATCCGTTACGGAAATAAAAGCTTCTGCATAACCCGTCTCACCTGAATCAGCAAGAATTGGTACTGGTGTTTCCCAGCAAGACCATAGATAACCACTGGGGGCTGGATGTTGCCATGGTGAATTACCGTATACCCCCATTGTGTCGAGTGGTCCTGAAATTCCATATCCTTCTCCATAGACACTATCAATTGACCATATCTCCGGAATCAGGATAGCCAAGCATGATTGCTATTCCTGCTGCGAGTAGAATAAGAAGTTTCGTTCTCATTTTATTTTCCTTCCTGTTCGTTTTTGAGCTTTCGTTTCTCCTTTCTACCGAACGTCTCAAATCAGCAGACTGTAGTAGTGTGGCAAATGGATACAGAAGGCTACAGTTCTGCTGGATTTATTTGTTCGGGCTTCATTATGTACTTAACATGAGGAAGTTCTTGAAAATCAGCATCTTGTGTCCATACAATAGCTTCCATGGATAGACCCGTAGCATATATCATAGAATCAGCCATTGGAATCTTGTGGTCAATACTCAATTTGGCCGCAAGAAGTGCTATTTCTTCCGTCAGCTGAATTACTTGTCCCTGTTTCATCTGAGCGATAGCTCTTAGTGCTTTCTCCTCATCAGCAACAAGCAAAACTTTCTTGAAGACTTCATACTGGTTAATAACAGATATGACTAAATTTTCAGTATCCTCTATAACGTTAGCGAAGTACTTAGCATTGGGATCGTCAAAGAAATATTCAATCCAGCCCGAAGTATCTACAAGGTTCATTATTAAACCCTGTCTCTTTCATCTCTGTTAAAGATTGGATCAAACCCCTTAAGAAATCCCCTGACTGAAGACATTGGGAGGATAGGTATTAGCTCAATTCTTTCTTCAAAACCGATGACCTCGAACATCTCTCCTGGATGAAGGGACATTTTCTCCCTAATTCTTTTCGGGATTACAATTTGATATTTGGGTGACAGCTTTACGGTATCCACATCGACCTCCTTTATGTATTACATATATGGTATCGATATGATTTTGTCAAACCTTCTCATATATACCCGAACACTTCGAATAAGCTGCTGTAACACCAGTATCTAAACAGTTCAAGTCAGCTTGATTCGATTGTTCGCTGTTTCTTGATTTTCATGATTTCTTTTAATCATTCCCACGCAACGAGAAAGCCCTAATTTGTCATAGAATGGAGCAACCGACTCATCACACACAATGTCAATTGCGTACATATCCTTGAGGGTTTCCAACATCAGTTTTGCTAACTTTTTTCCGATACCTTTGCTTTGATACTTCGGCAAAACCTCAAGTAGAGGTATATAGGCATAGAATACGCCGTCTGAAAGCGCATTGATGAATCCTACACACTTGTCTTTATCGAATGCCAGCCAAGCGCGGAAACTTCCACGAAGGATTTCAAGGTGAGCTTCGGGATCAGGATGGTCGGACCATCCGACGAAAAACCCTTTCAGTTGCGTTGCTCGGATTGATTCTATTCTGTTGGTGTAACTAATCGACAATTTTATTTCTCCAGTGAACAATGATTATGTAGAGTCTTCATTTCTATTCAGTATCTTCAATATCAAACACTATTAATTGATGTAGTATCCTGTCAATGGTAATCACAACTCTGGAGTTTGAAATAATCATAAACATAAGTACACTAAAGCAGGTGAAAAACGTGGATATGCAGAATCCACATAACAGGGAAGTTCAAAAATCCTGACAAATAATTCAGATGAGTATTCTGATATCTAATCTGGGTGGGAAGAAATTTCCCTTCGACCATTGATGAGTAAGTATATATATAACACATGTACTTCAGCAGTTTACTCAATGAGGAGATTACAATGAAAAATCGCATCGGAATAATCGGAGGATCCGGAGTATACTCCTTTGAAGGTGTACGAATAGAGGAGGAGTTGAATACCGAGACTCCCTTCGGAAAACCTTCAGCCCCTCTTATCCTTGCGGATTACAATGATATACCTCTGGTCTTTCTGCCGCGTCATGGTGAGGGTCATACGCTGCAGCCTTCCGAAATCCCATATGCGGCCAATATTTACGCACTGAAAAATGCAGGGGTTCGCCAGCTGATTTCTGTGTCCGCGGTTGGCAGCCTTCAGGAAGAATATCATCCTCGGCATTTCGTGATACCTGATCAGATTTACGATAGGACCAAGGGTATCCGAAGATCCACTTACTTCGGAGGAGGAATAGTCGGGCATATCGGATTCGGTGATCCATTCTGCGATGAGCTTTCAGGTATACTGCTAAGTGCGGCCGAAGAGGCGGATGCAACGGTTCATAACGGCGGTACACTGGTCTGCATGGAGGGCCCCGCATTCTCGACCAGAGCCGAGAGCAGAGTATACCGCAGCCAGGGGCATTCTGTGATAGGGATGACTGCTGTTCCTGAAGCAAAACTTGCAAGGGAAGCAGGAATATGCTATGCCACTTTGTGTATGGTCACCGATTACGACGTATGGCATGAAACGGAGGAGGATGTTTCCGTAGAGGGGGTATTGGCAAATCTCAGGATGAATACCGTCCGTGCCAGGAGGACGCTTGAAAACGTGCTTCATATGATTGATATTAATAAGACTGATTGCGCCTGCCACGGGGGAAAGAGCGCGATTGAAGGTGCCATCATGACAGCTCCGGAGCACCGAGGTTACCTTGCGAAGGAGCATCTGAAGGTTATCCTGGAAAGATAGTGCTTTTGTGAACAGGAGAATTTCTGACCTGGGGGAGAGGGGGCTGATACTGAGGCTCCGGGAGAAGTTCCCTTCTCTTCACTCCATAGGAGATGATTGCGCCGTACTGCCGGGAATTCAATGCCCTGTTGTTACAACCGACAGTTATTTTGAGGGTACACATTTTCACAGATGGTGGGCTCCTCCGAGAATTCTTGGAAGGCGTCTGCTGGAAGCCGCACTCTCTGATATCGCGGCAATGGGCGCCAGGGCTAAGTGGTTTTTCACCGCTTTATCTGTTGATCCCGGCATCGGAGTGAACTGGATAGAAGGGTTCTATCAGGGACTGACGGAACGGGAGGATATAATCCTTGCAGGTGGCGAAACAGTGCGGGGAGAGCGTCTGGGAATCACTCTCACTGTTATAGGTGAGGGAGAAGAGCCTGATACGATTCTGAGAAGATCATCCCTTCATCCGGGTGATCATCTCTGGATAAGCGGACTTCTTGGCCGGGCTCTGGATGCTCCTGCAAAACTTGAAAAGGTGGGCGGCCTGTCCGGGAAGGATCTCAAACCACGTTCCGGGATTTTCTCCAGTGAAGAGCATGAGCAGTTGAAAGCTTTTCTGCAGCCGAGAGCGGAGCTGGAGCTGGGAATTGAACTGAGGAAAGCTGGTGTACGCTGCGCGATAGATATTTCAGATGGGCTTTTCTCTGAAGCTGCGCATCTTTCCCTTGAAAGTTCCGTTGATACAGTACTCGAGATCGATGAAACAATGTTCTTTGATTCAGTGAAGGATAAACCTCTGCAAGCAGCTGCCGCAGGGGAGGATTATGTTCTGCTGTTCGGTGCGCCAGGTGAACTCGATCTTTCTTCACTCGGGTGTTCGAGAATTGGCCGTGCCGAGACTGGAAATGGAAAAATAACCGTTTTTCTTGGCGGAGATAGAGTAAGTATTAATACAAAAGGATATGATCATCTGGAGGTTTGATAATGACTGATTCTACCGAAACGAAAGAGAAGGAATTCGTGGTTTCCGGAAGCGATCTTCTTGATAAGCTGAAAGAACTCTTTCACCAGGGAAACGTAAGGCACATAATCATCAGAAATGAATCCGGCAAGACACTGATCGAGCTTCCCCTGACAATGGGGATACTTGGGGTTGCCCTTATCCCGGCATACGCGGCAGTTGCTGCAATTGCAGCACTGGCTGTGAAATGCAGCATTGAAGTAAAAACTTCAGAGGATCAGGACTGACAACAGGGCTTAGTACGACAGAATCCCCAGATAGAACCTGGAATACTCCACATTCCGATAATCATGAGTTTGCAGAACGATTGATGTCATTCTTTCAATTGTTCTTTCCGGAAGGGGAAATACCAGCAGGGTGTCACCGCTCCAGGAACCGTCGAATATCCAGCTTTCCCAGGTGTCCCACATTGAAACCAGCTCCTCTGATTTCATTGTGCCCCCGGCCCAGTCACAGAGTATTCCCGGATAAATGTTCTGCGGACCGTCAGGGGTGATTATCCCCTGTAACGGGTCGTTTCCCATGATCCTGTCCATGACCACGGTTTCTCCATCTTTCACAAACCACATTGCGGGACCTCTGTAATCAGGATCAAGAACGCTGCCGTTCTCCTGAAGCAGGACAGGGTAGAAATCATCCTCTGAGGAGGGCACAAGCACACACTCGTAGTAAACAAACTTCTCCCGAGATCCATCGTTGAATGTCAGGACAAAAGAAGGGGGTTTTCTCCAGATTTTTAGTAAGTCTGATGAGACACTCGAATATTCTCCGACTAAATACTCCTCATTCAGTGTTGTTTCCGATATCTCCCAGACCGCATTGTAGGACTGCTGCGGAGGCATCGGGGATGTGCTTACGAGGTTATCCGGAAACGGCACTGTTTCTATGAAATTGCCCGAATGAACGCTTACTGTGAATGTTCCGGTGAACGGTACTCCATAGAAGTAGACAATTGGAGCTCGCGCAACAGGTTCTTCCCATTGGTATGGAAGGAGTGCATCGGAGTCCGGGTCAGTGAAGGGGTTAGCTCCGAAAACCACGTTTTCTTCCGTAAATGTTACTACTCCCCATTCATGGACATAAACCGTTTCGAAATCCGAGGGAGCGATAACCGTATCCATGAGAGCTGCTGCAAAAATTAGTTCAAGCATAATCCTCCTCTATCTAAAATAACTGTGTTTTGAATGAACACTTCTGATACAATCCACACAAAACAATATTCCAAACCATGGATGATGTACAGTAGCTAAAGAGGAGGGAACCCTCCGCTATTTCATTCCCTTTATGTATCGGTTATTGTATCGGCATCATTACATGAATCAGGGAGGTACTTTCTTGAGCGGTGAGATGATCGTACATGGTGTGCAGGCTGTTGTTCTTGGTCTTTCGGTCGGTCTTATTCTGCTGATCATCCGGAAACATGCTCCCGGCAGTCGTCTGAGAATGTGGGTGTTTTTTGCAGGCATAGCAGGCGCTACGTACCTTATAATGAAAATGTTCGGGGTTCCCGGGGAATCAACATTTTCGAAGATAGCCCTTGCAGCCACTATCATGCTCTCCTCGAACATACTTCTTCGGATTCTGAACCTGCTCTTATGGGACTACCTTCTTAAAAAGAAGGTCGATGTGCATATACCTCGTCTCGTCATCGACATTATCAATTTCATATTGCTCACAATCGTGGCAGTTGCCATCCTTAACGGTGTATTCGGTGTCAGACTTACCGGATTTCTTGTAACCTCCACAGTACTTTCTGCCGTTATCGGTCTTTCTCTTCAGGATATTCTGGGAAACCTGTTTGCCGGGCTTGCTCTTCAGATGGAAAGACCATTCAAGCTAGGAGAATGGGTTAGCATGGAGGAGGACGAAGGAGTCGTTGTTCAGATGAACTGGAGAACACTCACAGTAAGAACAAGATCCGGTGATCACGTAACGATACCCAACGCGACAATATCCAAGAATATCGTTACAAACTATTCCAGGCCGAACAGGAATCACATGTGCCGGGTGAAAGTCGGCATGGCATATAACCATCAGCCCGGAATGATCAAACGGGTAATTACATCTACTCTTGAAGCAATGGATGGAATTCTTGAGACTCCTGCGCCAAAAGTATTCCTTGAAGAGTTCGATGAGTATTCAGTCAATTACGATGTCAGATTCTGGATCAGTGAATACCACCGGAGACCTGAGATAGAGAACGCCGTGAGAACCCGAATCTGGTATATCCTCAGGCGCAGAGGCCTGACCATACCGTTCCCGATCAGGGATGTTACAGTCAGAGAGGTATCCGCCGAGCATGACGACATGATCAGGGATACCATTAAGCAGGAAGTCATCAATGGACTGAGAAGCGTTGAACTCTTCCGGCCACTCTCATTCGATCAGATAGAGGAACTGGCTTCAAGCGCATCCAAACTCCTCTTCTCAAAGGGAGAAATTCTGGTTCAGCAGGGAGATTCAGGGGATTCACTTTTCATTATCACAAACGGGAAGGTTGATGTGTCCGTTTCCGATGACTCTGGACGCAGAACCCATCTTGCCGATCTTCAGTCAGGAAGCTACTTCGGTGAGATGAGCCTGCTTACAGGCGAGCCCCGTTCGGCTTCCGTCATCGCCCTTGCGGAAACTGAAGTTATTGTTGTTGAAAAGATGGGAATGGCTGTATTACTGGAGAACGAAGAGTCGATCATTGAACCGCTCTCCGCCATACTGCAGAGGAGGCTGGAAGACCTTTCCGGGAGGGTTATTGACCAGACAACCAAGGAGGATGAGGCGGTAAGGATCGACAGAAAGGATCATCTGCTCGGCCGGATACGTGATTTTTTCGGCATCAGATAATGATTGGGGACGGAGGTAATTAGAAATTCTAATTACCTCCGTCCCCAATTACCATCCCTGATTAAAAGATGACCTGACTCAGGGCGTAGTAGATAGCCATCAGTGAAGAAAACACCGCGCTTGCAAAGAATCTCCATTTCAAGGAGACTTTATTCTGAATCGCATAATTGGCAATAAACGCCACAGGTACGTTTGCCATGAACGCATAAAGCCCCAGCCTGAGAAGGGTCCAGTTTATGCCGCTCCAGCTGCCCTGCAGAATCTGAATGAACAGAAGATGCCGTGCTATCCATAGCGGATTGAAATAGAGAATGGCCAGCCCTGCCCTCGAAAGTGCCCCCTTGAGACCTCTTACTTCCGTGGTTTTTATGTCTATCCATCTGAAATAGTTCGGGATCTCGAAGGCGTAGACAGTCCCGCCGATAAACATCATACCCAGCATCCGCAGGAGTGAGAATTCCGACAGGATGATCGAAGCGATAGAATCCCCGATGGAGTAGATGAGTACTCCACGCATAACATTGGAAGCTGTATACCTGAGTTTCAATATCGGCTGCTCTAGCGCTTCTTCTGCAGAAGCAGGAGGATCTTCTCATTTGTCATCGGGGCCGAGTAAACAGGACGGATCTCCGGGTCGCAAGTCCGAACTGCTTCAAGAATCGCGAAATATGTGCCGATCCCGTACATGAAAGGAGGTTCTCCCACGGCCTTGGAGTTGTAGACCCCCGCATTATCTGAATGGCATTCCAGGAATTTTACATCCACCTCTCCCGGAGTTAAATGGATATCGGGTATCTTGTACGTTGCGAGCGAATCCGACAGAAGGGCGTTTGTTTCCGGATGGTATTTCAGCTCTTCCAGTGTGACCCATCCGATCCCCTGAAGAAGCCCGCCCTCAACCTGTCCTCTGTCAACAAGGTGATTGATGCTCTCTCCGCAATCGTGAACGATCTTCACGGAATCGATCGAAAAAATGCCTCTCAGTCTGTCCAGAGTTATTTCTGTAACTGCTGTTCCCGCCACATGGTAGGAAAAAGGTCTGCCTTTCTCTGAAGATTTGTTGAAATGCAGTCCAGGTGTGGCATAATGGGCCTGAGACGAAAGGTTCACCCTTGCAAGATACGCAAGGCCTATAAGCTCATTCCATTCGAGGCGGGTTTTCTTCCCTTCGATCATTACTTTTTCGTGCACCAGATCGACTCTGGAATCCGGAGGCGCTCCGAGGTGTTTTCCCGCAAAAGCCAGAAGACGCTTGAGAATGCTGCCGCAGGCTATTCTTACAGCATTTCCATTCATATCCGCAGCTGAACTTGCTGCAGTGGGAGAAGTATTGGCTGACCTTGTTGTGTTGGTTGATTCCACTTTGATCCTGAAGAGATCGATCCCGAAGGTTCTTGCCGCCACCTGGGCGATCTTCGTATTGACTCCCTGTCCCATTTCTACAGCTCCGGTGCTGATCCCGACACTTCCATCGGTATACACATGAACAAGAGCATTGGCCTGGTTCATAGATATATTGGTAAAGGAAATGCCGAAACAGACCGGCATGAATGAAATGCCTTTCTTGAACATCACATTACTGCTGTTGAAATCCCTGATTCTGCCTTCGGTATTCTCAGATCGGTACGTTTCGAACGCTTTGCTCCAGGATCGTCTTATCTCGTTCCCCTCATACGGCATTCCGAAGGGGAATACGTCACCTTTTTTCAGCAGATTCTTTTCCTGTATATCAAGGGGACTGATCCCCATTTCGCGCGAAGCTTTGTAAATAGCAGATTCCAGGACATACATTGCCTGCGGCGCCCCGAAGCCCCTGAAAGCCGTGTTGGGCGGAAGGTTGGTTTTACAGCTGATACCTGTAGCCTTTACGTTGGGAATGAAATAGGCGTTTGTTGAATGAAACAGAGTTCGTTCAAGAATAGCAGTTGAAAGGTCGGACGCCGCCCCTCCATTCTGATAGTAAGTAACCTCCCATGCCATAATCATGCCGTCGTTTGTAAGACCCAGCTTAAAATCGGAGCTGTATGGATGCCTCTTACCTGTCCATGTGATGTCTTCATTCCGGTTAAGCACAAGTTTTACAGGTTTGCCTGTAAGCTGCACTCCCAGTGCCGACATTACCGCCCAGGGCGTTGCCTGGTCTTCCTTGCCTCCGAAAGCGCCCCCAAGCCTTCCAACATCAACTTCAATCTTGTTCATCGGCAGCTTGAGAACCCTGGCTGCAACCCTCTGTACAAAAGTAGGACCCTGAGTTCCGGAGGTTATCCTGATGCAGCCGTTCTCCATCGGAACGGCGAAGGCACCCTGAGTTTCAAGGTACAGGTGCTCCTGGCCGCCTGAATCGGAGCGTCCGGAAACGATACAGTCGCATCTGTTCCACGTTTCTGCGGTATTGCCCATGGAAAAGGTTCTCGGAGGTGCTAATAGCATTCCCTTTTCGAATGCTTCTCTCGGCTCCACGACTGAAGGCAGCTCACTTGTTTCCAGCTCTATCGCTTTTACAGCTGCTCTGGCTTTTTGCGGTGTGTCTGCAAGCACTACTGCCACAGGCTGCCCGATGAAATACAATTCCTTTTCTGCGAGAAGCAGTTCATCTTTTATGATGCTGCCTATCTGGTTTTTACCAGGGATGTCTTTTGCTGTAATGATCATTTCAACACCAGGCCTCGCTAATGCTGCCCCGGTTTCCAGTTTCTCTATCAAGCCATGTGAAACGGGAGAAACAAGCACGGCAGCATGAAGGAGGTTGTGCGGAAGCTTGAAGTCGTCTACGAACAGAGAGGCCCCCCTTACATGCAGCATGGCGTCCTGATGTTTCACAGCAGCTCCCCCGCATTGATCTGCCCGGGGAAAAGCTCGACAAAGTGGGCTGCTACAAGTTTTCCGAGAAGAAGCTTCTTGTACTCGGCGGACCCGCGCACATCATCTATAGGGCTTACTTCGCTGCGGGCAGTTCTGACTGCGAGTTGAGCAGTATCCGTGGTAATATCCATGCCGCGCAGGGCAGCTGATGTTCTTTCCAGATAGAGAGGAACAGGAGCAACACCTCCCGCGGAGATATCAGCCTTTTCGATCCTGCCCCCGCTTACACTGAACGCGGCGGCTGAATTAACGGAGGCTATATCGAGATGCTTCCGCATAGCGACCTTCTCGAAGTTTATGAAAGTCGCTGAATCGAGCTCTTTATATACAATGCTTTCCAGCAGTTCTCCTGGAGAGAGATCAAGCAATTTGTACCCTCTGAAGAAATCCTTCAACTGTACCTCTCTAGCATCGGAACCGTTTAATATTCTCAGTCTCGCATCCAGTGCAAGGAAGATAATGGTGAGGTCACCTATGGGAGAGGCGTTTACGATGTTACCTCCCACTGTGGCCCTGTTGCGGACCTGTGGAGAGGCGACAAGCTGAAGGGATCGCTCAAGGTTACCTGAGTTACAAAATACCCCCGAATCGATGATGTCCCGTACGGTTGCCCCTGCTCCGATAAGAACCCTGTTCTCAAGAATGGTTATTCCATTCATTCCCGTTTTCCGGGAGAGGAATCTCAGGTCAGTATTCCTGAGGTCTTCGGCCTCTGCCGCGAAGAGGTCGGTTCCGCCTGCTACCGTTACTGTTTTCCCCGATACGACTGCTTCGGATTCAACAGCATCCATGGCATGAAGCATCGTTTCAACCCCGAGGAAGTAAGGGGGCAGTATCTCTTTCTCTACGAGCCATTCAAGATGTTCTCGCGAAGTGCAGCATTCGGCGGGAGAATGTCCCGCTATTCCGGATACCGTTTTCGCGGATTTGCTTATGGAAACGTAACCTGTGCATCTGCAGATGTTTCCAGCAAGGGAATCTGCTGCCCTGAGATCATCTGGATCGACTGTTCCCAGAAGGTAAGCTGTAAGGGACATGATAATGCCGGGCGTACAGAAACCGCACTGGGAGGCACCTTCATCCACGATGACCTGCTGAAGCGGGGATAACCCTTCTTCCGGATTAACGCCTTCTATCGTTACAAGATGCCTGCCATGGAGTTCAGCAACCGGAAGAATACAGGAATTCACGGCCCTGTATTCAATACCCTGCTGCAGCGGTGTGCCCAGAAGTACAGTACAGGCGCCGCAGTCACCTTCTCTGCAGCCTTCCCTGGTTCCAGTCAGACCTGCTTCCTCCCGAAGCAGATCAAGGGTAACTGCCCCCGGTGGAAGCCCGGTTGCGTATTCTCTGTCATTTAGAATAAAAGATATCATCTTTGCCCACCACCTCCCTGAACTTCAGTGAGTATAATATTCTCAGGGGGATAGCGGTATTTCCGGATAATACTCTCTCAGTTTCTCTGCAAGCTCCCTGCAGGAAGCCTCGGTGCTTGAGTAGATCTCCTGGGCCCTGTGAAACTCAAGCATGCCGATATTCCGGATATCAGGCTTGATGTAGATATCAGGCTGACTGATTTCCAGTTTTGTCTTTACGATCGATCTCTGCATTATATCAAACATCTCAAGAACCGCTTTGACCGCTCCGGGCGGTTTTGAGGATTCGGATTCCGCATTTCCCAGAACATCTACAGCAACGATCAGATCGCAATCGTCCAGAACGTCGAAGGGTACCGGATTTACGCCTCCACCGTCAATGAGTATCCGCTCTCCGTATTTTACCGGAGTGAACAACCCCGGCAGCCCCATGCTTGCCTTGACCGCCTTGAGAAGATTTCCCGAAGAGAGCACTGTCTGTTCAGACGCCCAGAAGTCGGTTGCAACGACCTTCAATGGTATTTCAAGATTCTCAAACCTGTCTGTATGAATGGCATCGTAGAAATACTTCATTACAGAATCACCTTTAAAGATCCCAGGTCCCAGGAAATCGATATCCATGAACTGAACCAGTCTCTTGATATCTTTTAGCAGTTCTCCGGGGGAGCTGCTTTTCCCTACAACTGTCTCCTGTACCAGACTGCGAATTTCGGAGCCCTTGACTCCAGACGCGTACATGGCACCCAGCACGGCACCTATGCTGGTTCCCGCAATACAGCAGGGTCTGATCCCCATGCTGTCAAGTACTTCAAGAAGCGGAATATGGGCAAGTCCTCTTGCTCCGCCCCCCCCCAGAGCAAGGCCCAGCCTGATACTTTTCTCTTCGATGTCCGGCTTTCTCCTGCATAGAAGAGTCCGGATTCTTTTCATCAGATGGTTACTCATCCGTTTCCACATCCTGATATGCATGATAGTCTTCAGGTTTCCCGCCATCATGCCATGCCATGTAATTCGCATTCCAGTTAAGAGTGCTTTCAAGCTCATGCGCTGTAATGTTCAGTGTATCAGCACACAATCCTATCAGCTTATCTCTCGGCAGAGTCTTTCCAAACATCTCTTTTGCTTGATTTACAGTGGAACAGCACAGCCACGAGCTTGGAGATCCGGCATGATGCCAGTAATTTGAAGAGCTGTTCAGATATTCAAAATCCGCTTCGGAGAATTTGTACTCCTGACCTTGATGATCAATTCCTGCTTTCCTGTTGTAGTAAGACAGGTATGTTTTCAACTGTTCTTCATCCTTGAAGGTCATATAAATTCCATCTTTCCGATCATATGTTTTGATTACTCAGTTAACAATGATCAGCTTGTCAGAATCTTGATGCTCGGCTCCCACTCTGCAGCTGAGTATGTAAGCACCGCTGGGAAGTCCTGAAAGTTTTACGGTCCGGATCGTAGTGCCTGCCGATAATAACTCATCAACAAGTATCCGGGAGCTCCTTCCGTCAATGGAAAAGAGTTCTACCAGGCATATCCCCGGCTGAGGAGGAGAAAGCCTGAGAACACAGTTCTCTCCCGCCGGACTGCCGATAACACTTATCAGTTCTTCCTCCTGGGTATCATTCAACTCGATTCCCTGCGGTTCTGCGGCCAGATAGAGTCGAAGTTGCCCATAGAAATCACCAGAGATAATATCCAGTCGGCCGTCATCGTTCCAATCCACAACCTGTGGATTCGGTGTAGCTGCGTGTCCTCAAGTACTGTAGATTTCGATTGGTTCATTATTCGCCTGCAGATATGTGTAATCCTCAAAAACGGGATTACCTGTCTCTCCCTGGTTCAGGTAGAGTCTGAAATGTCCGTAACACGGGTCTCCCATCCCGAAGGGATCCGGGTTCTGGTTGACCTCAAAGCCCTCCGAAATAATAAGGTCTGCCAGCCCGTCAGCATTCCAGTCCGCCATGCATGGAGAAGCTAAGTTTTCCACTTCAATACCCCCGCCGATCTCCACCGGCGGCTCGAACACGGGTTGTGCTAACACAGTTGAAACCAGTACGACTGCTGGCACTGCAAGATATTTCAAGCTGATTCCTCTCTTTTATCATTTGTTATACAATGAGTGCTGCCTGTACTATCCATCTTGAGCTGCTGCTTCACTTCTGAAACGCATTTCTCATAACAATTGTTCCTTGAAAACACAGGATTTATCTGCAGTCCAGTTTCCCCACATAGCAATATCGATGGTAATCCCGTTTTGTCAATACTTTACAGGGCTGTTTGAGTGTTCGAGGCTGTCTGCTGAAACTGAATAATCATATGTTTCCAGAAACCATTCAGGAAACCTTGTTACTCTGATACCTTTCCATTATTGTACCAATGTTGTCGGAAAACAATCGGTTTACAGGTTCTTATTCCGGGGGGTATCATGAGAATATGCTTGTTTGCAGTGCTGTCTCTCTGCCTTTCGGCTGCGGCCGAGGTGCCGGATTACCTGCCTCCCTTCAATGTAATGGCTAATAGCGCGCAGATCGAATTGTCCATAGGACACGCAAACCCTCTTATTACAGATTGGAATGGAGATGGTCTGAAAGATCTTATCCTTGGCCAGTATTCTTCAGGAAAGCTTCGATACTACGAGAACAACGATTCGAATGATTCTCCGATGTTCGCAAATTATACATTCATGCAGGCTGACGGATCTGATATCTCACTAACATCCGGTTGATGCACGGGAGCGACAAATCCACAGGCTGTGGATTTTAATGGTGATGGACTGGATGACCTCATAGTCGGCGAAAGAGATGGGTATGTCAACTATTTCAGACGGCTCGCTGATGGAACTCTTACCAGTGAAGGCAGAATTCAGGCCGGCAGTACAGACCTTGATGTAGGTAACAACTCTGCCCCCTTTGTTTTCGACTGGGACAATGACGGATTGCTCGACCTGATCGTTGGTCGCGAATCCACTTCAGGCGGAAGCCTCTACCTTTATCTTAATCAGGGAACCCCGGGCAATCCTCTGTTTAGCAGCTATACGCCGGTCATGAAGGGCTCCTCACCAGTTGCCTGGCCAAGAAGCGTTCCTCACATGGAGGATATGAACGGAGACGGCCTGCTGGACCTTCTTGTAGGAGAGGACAACGGGCATACCTATTACCTCGAGAATTCAGGAGCAACGGGTGCGCCGGTATTTGTGACAAGCGCAGCAATAACCGTGAACGGAACTCCCTTTGCCTGGCCAGCGGGGCAGACGGATGCCACCGTTTATGTAAATGACTGGAACGAGGATGGAATTCTGGATATCGTCCAGGGGAATTATACCAAGTACCTCTTTGTGTTCCTTGGAAACGATCCGACGGGCATCGGCACCCATTCAGAGGCGCCGGAGAGCGGAACCCCGCTTACCCTTCTATTCAACCCGGTGCGAGGTTCATTAGCATATAGAATATCTTCGGTTCAGCCTGTGCCGGTTACCGTAAGCCTTATCAGTATGGACGGAAGAATGGTGAACAGGTGGGATCTGGGTACGATCAGCGGAGTCACTGATCACACTCACATCATTTCTGAACTGCCCACCGGTGTTTATTCAGTAGTTTCCTCTGTGAATGGAAATATCTCATGTTGCCAGATCGTCATTATTCAGTAAAACATATAAGGGGGTTCTATGAAATTCGCTGTTACAATTGTTTCTCTGTTCCTGTTCGCAGGCATCTGTATGGCAGACTATCAGATAGTTGCTACTTTCGATGCTCCGGACACGAACATATCCGGGCTTGGCTACGGAAACGGCTCGCTGTGGGCTGTTGATGGTGTCACAGAGTACGCCTACGAGATTGATCCTGCCACCGGCAATGTGCAGAACTCCTGGTACTGTGCCAATTCCACAAAATTGCCCTCAGGTTTGACTTTCGCCAACAACACTGTTTACATCTCCATGGGCAACCCGCCAAGCCTCACGCTGTCATACTGCTACAGGTACAGCACCTCGGGAGTATATCTGGGACAGTTCTCACTTGATTGTTGAGGAAGCGATTTAGACCGGGAGGTTACCGGTCTCGCTACAGGAAACAGTAGAATCTACGGAGCAGGCGTTGATGCTCAGACCATGAAGGAAGTTCTGGAGATCTACAGTTACACAGGTTATCTTCAGACAGGTCCGGAATTCATGCTCGAGCTGGGAATGGACTTCTACGACATTGCCTGGTACAATGGCAATTACTGGTACGCATGCAATGATTCTGCGTACCCGATTCGAGTTTACAATGGAAGCGGAGGTCTTGTGGAATCCGTGAGCTCTTCGGTTCTTCCAGCCGCCCACGGCATGACTTTCGATGGGGATGGTTATCTCTGGGTGAGCAACATGAACACAGATGAGATATACAAGATCGATCTGAATGCGACTGCACTCGAGCCTTCAACCTGGGCATCCATCAAAGCCACTTTCTAGCCCTATCGGTCATTATGGAGACCCCGGGCAGCCGGGGTCTCTTCCAAACATTGAGAATTGATGGAGACTTCACTATTATTCCAATACAACAACTGAAAGGAGATAGAATGCTCGGTTCCTTTCGACTCAGTCTTTCAGGATTCCTTGTAGCAGTTGTTTCGCTTCTCTTCTCTCTGCATGTCTGCGCTGATGATCTCAGCGCATATATCGATGAATGGGCTGCAAGAAGTGATGGGCCGGTATTATTCAGAGTACTTGGCATTCCGTCCGAGATTCTTCCCGATGGAATAGATAATCTGGATCTGCTGATTCTGGGCGACGATCTTATTAATGGTTCAGATCTTGCGGTTATCGGCTTTGGCAGGGATACTCTCTGCTTTGGCACTGTATCGTTTGACATGTTTCTGAATCCAGCCAAGGCATTTGCTTCTTTCAGAAGTGAAGATAGTTTGATAGTTCTTTCCTCCGAATATCCCTGCAGGACCACAAGGTGCAATATGTCCTTCGCATGGGATGAAGATGAACAGATTCTAATCCCGATCGAATCCTGGATTACCGACAGGTCCGCTGATCTTCTGACGTCTGCGGATTCCCTGCTCGAGATCGGTGAGATCCGTCAGGCTGCGGACAGCATCCGCAATATGTACTACGGCTGGTCGTATTACAGGGACAGTGAACTCTGCTGCCGATTCCTGAGGGCTGCCCATGCTGCTTCAATGGATGCATCTGATGAGGAAGCTCTGGATTATTACGACGCAGCAGTGTACGCCTTTGATATTATCCAGTACGATGACTTATGGTTCATTTCGTTTGATTCGCTGGAAGAATTTATGAGAAGTGATTACGCCGACTACATCGAAGCGGAGGAACTTGCCGATATACTCCATGATTACGCGGGTATTTTCAGGGATAACGGCTTTGCTGTAGAAACTGTCTTCGATAATATCGCTGATATACTTGAAGGGAAAGATTAAGAACTAAATACTGAGGGATAAACTCCCTTCGTTATCAATTATTCAATTACTACGAACCGCTGAGTCGCAGTGAACCCTCCCGCTTCCATCCGAACGAAGTAGATGCCTGCCCTTTGAGAGTTTAGTTGTACTTCCTGCTGACCGGCGGGAAACTCACAGTTAACTGGATTGCCTATTAACCTTCCAGTGATATCAAATATGCACAATTGAACAATACAAGGTTCTGGAATAGAGAATTCCAACTTCACCAATCCAGCAGCAGGATTGGGTGTAACGCCATAAAGAATATATTCGCCGACAGTTGGATCAACCGTGATTCCGGTAGGACTCCAGGTAACAGTGATGTCTTCAAGAGTTGGCGAAACAGATGGATCAGGTCTTTCAATAAGAACTCTATACTGGAAGTAACTGTCGTTATCAGCAAGAATCCCCTCAAGACTGCATGGTGCAGTTAATGTGTCGGACCAGGTTCCCATATCTTCCGGGTCGTCAGAAGCGCGTACTAAAATTGCAAGAGTGCATCCAGCAGGAACGTTAGCAGTCCAGTCTATATTATCCCAATCGGGATCATTACCAAGGTACAGAATAGAGGATTCAACCCAGCCCTCAAGAGAAGGTCCAACAAAGTCGATCCAGTATAATTCAGTTTCGCCTGACATGGATGCCCATCTACCGACAGCATCCAGGTAACCGCTCTCATCGATGTCCGCAACAGAAAAGCATCCTATACCACTTGAAGCATTCCAGAAAGAATGCCGCTCCCATCTCAATGCATTACCACTGATGTTTTCGTACCAGACCAATACTTCAGGATATTTCTCGTAACCCAGAACATCCATATCGCCATCACAATCAATATCCATTAATACTGTTGGAAAAGACGGCCCGGATAAGTCGAATATTTTCCTATGGTTCCAGTTGCTTCCCGAACCATCGGTATTAAGAAACAGTTCCAGGTTATAATTTGACTCGGTAGTATAACCAGTCAGGAGATCTATATCTCCATCAAGATCCCAATCGTATGTCAATCCGGATCGTGTGCTATGCGGTCCGGCTAAGATAGAATGAGTGTCCCAGATTCCTTGACTTACCTGCTCAATCCAGCCCAGGCGATATGGAGTGGATCCATCTCCGCAGAAGATATCCACATCACCATCCCCATCTGCATCTGCTGCCCCGAGCCAGCTGGGATAACCAAAGTAACCGGTTGTATAAACGATAGACCAGTCATGTCCGATTCCATCAACATTCTCAAAGATAATGACATCATCGGAGGACTTTGCACAACCAACCGCATCAAAGTCACCATCTCCGTCAATATCAGTATGGATTATCTTCCATGCCCAGTCATAACCAAGAGCTATTGGGTATCCCTGCCAGGAATCGCCAGTTCCATCCAGATTTTCGTAGTAGTAGAAATCATCACCCACGGCGATCAGGAAATCGATATCACCATCATCGTCCAGATCAACTGGATCTATGCAGTAAGTTTCGTAGTATGTCACAGGAAATGAGTGGATATCCCATTGCTGACCTGACCCATCAATATTCTCAGCCCAGAATACTGAATCCAGTGGAGTATTACTATACGCCACATCGATATGACCATCACCATTAACATCGCATGCAATTGCATACCTTATTAGTACGTCACCCTTAAGTATAAAGTGAGATTCATCATCTTTTATACTTGTCCCCAGAATCAACGACCCGGGAACAGTTGGACAAATCCCTGAACTTGAGCAGAACCGATTAGTCCAATCCGAGTTAGGTCCTGGAACTCCGGATCCTCCGGACCAGTCTGTCTGAGTTGCTGAATCTGCATTGGAAAGAGAAAGGGGAACAATCAAAAGAACAGCCAGGAGTAGTTTTGTCACTTTCATGAACACATCTCCATTCAAAAAATTATCAGTAATAACCTTTTACAGCCGAGTGGCTGCAGAATGTGATGTGCTGTGTTGCGAAGTTCCGGGCTGACCAATCAGCTCAGTTCAATAATAATAGTCAATAATAATATTTGTCAATGAATGTATTTATCAACTAAAACAAATAGTATGTATACTAATTTAATCGGGAATGCAGTCTCGCAAGGGGTTCAGGCAGGGTCTGGGGGCTGTTATTCTTCTCCTGATCCTCTGCTGCGATAGATGTGCCTGAAGGTTAGAAATGCAGTAATCAGGGAGAAGAGAGCAACGCCTCCAAGAATGATCGCCATCCTGAGCCAGGGTATTTCCGTTGCCTTGCGAACGGCAATAATGCCCAGGGTTGTATGTATCCACACCGGGACAGTGATAGAGATGCTTACTGCAAGAATCATATCCGACCACTTCTTCCGGATCAGGAGCAGGAGGGGAAGAGCGACGAAGAGATATTTCAGTATAGTATCTCCCGCACGGCCGAAATGCGCACCAGCAAGAAGAAGGGCAATAATGGTCATTACAATCCTGAGAATATTCATGTTGACCTCCATAACTGATTATTCAAAGAGGATATTCTTTCCCGCATATTCCGATAGAACAGGTGCAAAAGCGTTAAGGCGAGTCAGTATTTCACTTCTTTCTGGCAGAAGATCCTCTGAATAGGCAAATTCGATGGCTACTGAATCAAACTGGTTCAGCAGTTCTTCCTGCATATCGTATCCAGCTATCTGATCGTAGAGCCATACCAGCCCGGATGTCTTTGTGTAGATATCCGCTGTACTGAGATCAGGTGACATGTCCAGCATCTCCACATCAGGAAGATGAACGATAATGCTGTTTGAGCTCTGTTCCAGGGAATCCTCGGTCAGTTTATCCAGATCTAATCCATATATGTATGTAACCTTCATTATTAACAGACCTTCTCTGTTCCCGAGAAGAAGGCTGTTCTCATCGATGTCCGTATATATGTATGTTGTTATCCTGTCAGTTGCAAGGAAGAAAAGACTTTCGGATTTGAGAACCTGCAGTATTGAAGTGGTTGATCTGGAGAAGCCGAAGAGATTGCTCAAGTCCAGGATGTTCAAAGTTGACAGGAACATCACTATAATTATCAGGCAGAGAAGAACAACAATCGACTTCCGAAGTGTTTTCACAGCAGATTCTCAGCACTGAGCAAAACGAAGTATCAAAACTACCGAAGCAATAGCTATAATCGCGAATACTATCTTTTTCATAAGACCTTTCTATGGTATGGTACTCAGTGTTTGAGTATCGAATCATAATGATATTATGTCAAGATCAATCTTCCCCCGACTTCCTCATACTTTCTATTTAAAGGTGTGAGTAGTTGACGGCATCCTGGCTGAAAAGGTGCTTCATAAGTGCTTTTCGCCTTGACTATTGTGATTCCATCGGTTAAGTATTAAATGGATGCTATCTTATTGTACTTGATGCCTGTGGTCACCATACAGCCGAGAGATGTTTGAGGTTGAACTAGAATAGTAATAAGATAGGGTTGTACCTATGATTGATCCACCTGTTCGCAAACAGACTGCAGGAGAACGAACTGCTTAACGTAATCCCCCGCCATATTCAGAAGCTCTTTCTCGAGGGCAGTACAGACGACTGTAAAGCAAACTGTATTCTTCTGCTTGATATCACCGGTTTCACATCAATGACCGAGGAACTGATGACCCACGGAAAAGCAGGAGCCGAGGTTCTCTCGAGTATCCTCGGGAGGATATTTTCCAGAGCTGTGAAGGAAATCTACAGTCGGGGAGGTGTGATAGCTCAGTTCGAGGGGGATGCTGTGTTAGCGGTCTTTCCGATAGACAGGCCCCGGGACGCGCTGGATGCGGCACGATCACTGGATTTGTACTTCAGGGAAAAACTTCATAACAGAACCAGATTCGGTGATTGGGAGGTTTCAGCCAGGCTGGCTCTTACCGCAGGACCCATTGAGTGGGGCATAATCGGGAAAAAGAAGTTGATCCATTACGTGAAAGGTGCTCCGATCGTGAGGGCAGCCGCACTGCTGTCAGAAGCCAGCCCGGTCAGCCTTCAGATTGATGACAGTTTTCAGGTCTTTGATAACAGCAGCATCTCAGAAGCAATCGACGATTCAGAAGATACATACAGAAGAGCTTTCGATAACACGTGCAGGATAAGGAAGAGCGTTGCGGAACGTTTCGTGCCTGACCTGATATTGTCCAGCAAACTCACCGGTGAGTTCCGCGACATCACCGCTGTTTTCGTGGCTTTGCGCAGATCCCCGCTGGAGAATGCACAAAGCTCTATCCGAAGTATTCTTGAAAAGGCTGCCTATTACGGGGGATTTGTAAGCGGGCTTTACTTCACATCTTCAGAACCGCTTATCACCGTACTGTTCGGTGCTCCCGTAGCATGGGAAAACAATGAGTCCAGGGGTTGCCGATTCGCATGTGATCTGAAAAGATCAATCGGTGGAGGCATGAGGTGCGGTATTGTCTCAGGCACGGTTTACGCAGGGATGACCGGTAATTCAAGGAGATGCACCTACACTGTTTTCGGTGACACGATCAATACATCCGCGAGGCTGGTATTCAAGGCCCAATGGGGTGATTTGCTGGTTTCGGAGGAAACAGCTCACAGGACCGGGAAGGATTTCGCCTGGGGAGAGCGAACCAGCTGTTTATTGAGGGGCAAGAGAGAGAAAACTGTGATCCACAGCCTTCGTAACTGTCAGGATTCGAGTATCAGACGGGTCTACCAGGGAAAAATGCTGGGGCGCTCCTCCGAATTTCGTTCTATTCAAAGAAGGATCTATGCACTGAAGCATGGTGCTTTCGCCGGTATTACCACCGTATACGGTGAGGCGGGTATCGGAAAATCGAGGCTTATTTGGGAAGCGGCACTCGAGCATGAAGGATCATCCCAGACCTTCGTTCTGCGATGCGATGATATACTGAGAACCAGTCTCAATCCTTTCGAATACTTCTTCAGGGATTACTTCAGGCAGTCGAGTTCCAAGTCTGCAGAGGAGAATAGAAGATCGTTCGAAGAGGGAATGGAGTTTCTGGCGGTAAAGCTTGAATCATGCGGATCCCGATCTGCGCCTTCCCTGATTGAAAATCTTTGCACGTATCAATCGATGATTGGTTCTGTACTTGGGCATTTCCAGGAAGGTTCATACTTTGAACAGCTTGATCCCGCGCAGAGGTTCGAGAACATAGCTGTTGCCACCGGAATCCTGATAGGAGCGCTTGCAACGATACAGCCTCTCATACTCATCCTGGAGGATCTTCAGTGGATGGATGACGATTCAAAGAGGCTGCTTGGCTTCATCGCAGGAGAGCTTGCGAAGTACCCGGTGGCGCTGCTCCTCTCCAGCAGATACATGGACGACGGCTCAAAACCTGAGACGGGAATAGAACACAGAATGGACTACGCTTCGATCGATTTGGAACCTGTCGATGAAGAAGCTTCCAGATCCATTGTATCCGCCCATTTTTCCCACCATCCGGGAGCTGACCTCGCCACTTTCATTCATGAGCGGACTCTGGGAAACCCCTTCTATATCGATCAGTTCTGCGTATACCTTAAGAATGCAGGATTTGTGGAGCGTAGAAGAAAGGGCTGGAGGCTTGTATCACGTAACCAGGAAATTCCCTCCGGTATCCTGTCAATACTGGTTGCCAGAATGGACAGGCTGCACAGCAGGCTAAAGAAGCTTGTACAGACGGCATCGGTTCTGGGTCAGGAGTTCGACCTGAATGTCCTTTCCGATATTTCCGAAGAAAAGAATACGGACTTTCTGCTGTGGCAGGGCGTCAGCGAGCAGCTCTGGACCCGAACGAAGGAAACTACATACACCTTCAATCATGCTCTGTACAGAGATGCTGCGTACGGCATGCTGCTGGAACGGGAACTGAAGAAACTGCATACAAAAGCGGCTGATGTGATATTGTGCAGGAACGACAGGGATCCCGATAAAGTGGCAGGGAAGATAGCATTTCACATGGAAAACTCAGGAAAACACCCGGAAGCCTCCGAATGGGGATGGAAGGCGCTGAGTCAGGCTTATGAGAACAGCAGACTTCATGAGTGTCTGCAGTGGACCGAAAAACTCCAGTCTATACTGATGAAGAACAGTGCAGAGGGCGGTAGACCGGAGCTGCTCTGCAAAGTTCTGTTCAGAAGAAATGATGTTCTGTCCAAGCTGGGCAGACATGGGGAACAGGGGGAAAACCTGGAACTCCTCAGAAAGATGTGCGAGGATGAAGGCTGGGATGATAGAACCACCGATCTAATCACTGTACGGGCGCATTACTGTAACAGTACCGGAAATATTGATGAAGCCTTTTCCCTTTACGAGAAGGGTCTGGGAGCTGCCGAAAAGGAAGAGAACCTTGAAAGCCAGGGGATGATACTGGGAAATCTCGGGATCCTTCACAGGGGCACGGGGCATATTGACAAGGCAGAAGAATGCTACGAAAAGGCACTTGCAATTTACAGGAAACTTGGTGATAGAAGAGGCGAAGGCAAAGTTCTCGGTAATCTGGCTCTTCTGCTGCGGCATGAGGGTCGCAGTGCAGAGGCTGAGAACCATTATCTGCAGGCTCTCAGGATACACAGGGAAGTTGGCAACAGAAGGGCGGAAGGCTACATCCTCAACGGTCTGGGGAACCTCTCGGAAGATAAGGATGCCGCTCTTGAATGGTTCCGGATGGCTCTTACGATAAACAGGGAGGTAGGGGACAGAAAAGCCGTTGGTATCGCCCTGGGCAACATAGGTCAGATCGAATCTGAAAGGGGAGAGTTCGAGACATCAGCTCAGAATCTGGACAAAGCTCTTAATATCTTCAGAGATATCGATAGTCTGCCGCTTCAGGCGGGAACTCTTAACATTATTGGAGAGATGTACATATCCCGGAGAAATCTGGATGCCGCATACACAAGCATCCAGGAGTCCATTGATATATCAATGAGGGCCAGGCGAAGGCGTACCGAGGTTATGGCCACAATCCTCCTTGGAAAGATAACGGTACTTAAGGGTGATACACAGAGCGCCCTTGAACTGTACACACAGAGTTACGATCAGATAATAAAATACGGATTCTCATTCGAGATTGATGAGAAATTTGCCCAGCTCCGCAAGCTGCTTATTGAAAATGGAACCGACGCGACTGCTTTACCGCTGCCGCCGGACTGGGATCAGGAAGGTTGAACATATGCTTACAGTAGTTATTTGTACGGTCGTCATAGGCGCTGGTTTCCCCGGCCTTCAGAGCAGGGCGGATTACATGATGGATGTACGGCTTGAGCCCGATTCGAGCATGCTCTTCGGACATTCTGAGATTCTGTTTACCAATGGCGTCGATTTTCCTGTTGATACTCTCTGGCTTCACCTCTATCCGAACGCTTACAGGGACATCTCTACTGCATTCGGTCAGGACCTCGAGGCTGTCGGGCGCTACTATTTCAGAGCGTCTCCCGAATCCCAGAAGGGCTGGATAGACCTTTCTAACTGGACTCTGAACGGGAATCCGGTTGATATTTCCGTAGACGGTTCTCTTGGATTCATAAGCCTTGATTCTCCCCTTGAACCTTCCGAAACTGCATTACTTCAGGGAGACTTCATTGTGAAGATACCCAGTTTCTGGAGCAGGATGGGGCACCTCGGAGATACGTACCAGATAACACAATGGTATCCCAAAATGTGTGTTCTTGATGAGAAGGAATGGCACAGGGGAAGGTATCACTGGAGGGGTGAATTCTACAGCGATTTCGGCGATTACTCGATAACTCTGGATATCCCTGAAAACTTCATTACCGCTGCCACCGGATCTGTAGAAAGCGTTTCATTCTCAGAAGATTCCCTTAGAAGATCCGAAACATGGAAAGCGTACAATGTTCATGATTTCGCATGGTCTGCAAGCCCGGATTATACGCTGCGGGAGTATATCTACGTCTATCCGCAGAGTCTGGGCGGCGATTCGATAAGTGTGCACCTTGTTCTCCTGGACGATGACTCCAAACACTGGTCGGATGTACCGGCAGTTATCGATTCCACGTTGCTTTATTACGGTGAGTGGTACGTGCCTTACCCCTACGATGATCTCTGGGTTGTTGAACCGGTACTTCTGATGGCCGGGGGCATGGAGTACCCCCAGTTCATATTTTCAGCAGCCGATGTTCCGATGACAAGAGTCCTGGAGATGGTAACGTCACATGAGATTGGGCACCAGTGGTTCTACGGTATGCTTGGAAACGATGAAGTTAATGAAGCCTGGCTTGACGAGGGGATGAATACCTTCAGTGAACTTCGCTACATGCAGAGGAGGCATGGCTTCTTTGGGAATATGTCCACAACCCCTGATTGGATAGTGGAGATAAGCGACCAGGATATCAACCTCATGACATACGTTACCGGTACTGCCGTAGAAAGAGTTCCTGTACTGAGTGATGCGACTTCGGCCGGTGACGGCAGCCACCCGACCGGTTTTACTTACTACACAAAGCCGGCATTTTTCCTGAGGATGCTTCAGCGTCAGGTTGGAGATGAGGATTTCGACAGGATAATGTCTGTATACTTCGAACGCTTCATGTACCATCACCCCCATACAGATGATTTTCAGGCTGTTGTGGAGGAAATTACCGGAAGATCATGGGAGGAGGAATTCGATTTCTGGCTCAGAGGGACAGGGAATGCCGACGTGTGGGTTGAGAGCATGGATGAATCGGGCACCTCAACAACAGTGGTAGTTGCGGGTGATGTGCCCCATGAAGTGAAACTTGATCTGCTTTTTCTTTCGGGTACCGATTCCCTTCTGACCGAATTCAGTCTTGCACCTGGAATCACGGATACGGTAACCGTGTCCGGCAGCTGGCACTCGGTTATTGCCGACCCGTTTCTCTGCATGCCTGACAGGGCTCCATGGAACAATGCTCTACCGCCATTGAGTCAGATAAGGCCAATGCTGCTTCCGTTCCCAAGACCCACCCATTACAGCCTGTGGGTTCTGCCTTTTCCATCGTATGCTGCAGGTTCATGGAGAGCGGAGATTCTGTGCATGTCCGCTGTCGTTCCTTCCTATATGGGTGGCCCATTCACATGGTCGGCCCACGCGTCCATCCCCTTTGAAACCGAAAACTTCTCCTCCTGGGGAGCTGCTTTCCATGCTCCTCTTTTCAGGGAATACCGCAGGAGTCTCTACCTCTCCACCGGTATATCAAGGGGATACGGAATCGGCAGTGCCAAACTTGGCGTGGACTATTTCATGGGAGGACGAGTTGCAGCGGACAGGAATCTCAGGTTTTCTTTCGACCTGGAGCTCTTCAGTGTTGAGGACACCACGGTTTACGGAGGCTGCAATGTTCAGGAGGGCAGCGGATTTGAATTCTCAGCGGGATTCTCATCCAGTGATAAAAACTACGGTATATCATGGCAAGGCGACCTGAACGCGCTGGCTTCTCCGGGATGGAATGACGGCTTGTATGCGCGTATGGAGGGCGAACTCAATATTTCGCAAAGGATCACCGGCAGCTACTTTGCACGCACCAGGATCTACGCTGGCAGAATTGCAGGAGATACCCCACTTCACATCTTCCTGAGGCCGGGTGGAGGACTTTTCGCAGGCGGTGTAACCGGGGCGTTTCTGCCGCCCGATGGTTTGCTGTCTCCGCAGGAACATTACTACGTACGGTCCGGTCCGGCATTACCCGGTTACCAGAATAATCCGGCAAGGGGGAGAGCGGCTGTTTCAATTGAACAGAGGCTGCCTGTTCCTTTTCTCCCGATTGAGATTTTTGGAGGAGCAGGCTGGCTTGCCGATGGTTTTGATGATTTTTCAGAAGATACTTTCCTCGCGAACGGAGGATTCACTGTCAGGATCGCCATGCTGGAAGCGCTGTTCCCTGTCTGGGTATCAGAACCAGTTGACGGTGAAAGCAACTGGGAGTTCCGGTGGAGGATAGGGCTGTCACCTGCAGGCTTCCCGGATCTGTACTGATCCAGCTTTTGCAGATGTAAAAGAGGGCGGGTTCCGAAGAACCCGCCCGATTTACTATTCTCGAATCGTGTCTAGTTATTGATTGTCAGAACCACAAATTCCGCGCGACGGTTAAGAGCCTTGTTGGCTGCGGAAGTGTTGGGAGCTGCCGGCATACTCTCTCCATAACCAATGGTGGAAAGACTTGATGCACTGACACCGAGGTCAACAAGGTAGTCGAAGACGGCTTCGGCTCTGTTCTCGCTGAGAATCTGGTTGTACTCTTCGGTGTAGTCATCGTCGGCGTATCCGCTTATCTGCACACTCAGACCGTTGGCGATGATATTATCAGCAATGGCATCAAGGATAGATGTGTACTCTGACTGGATATTGTACTCGTTAACGATGAAGTAGATCGGCTCGAAGTCAACGGACTGAAGCTGGAAGTCCAGGGCGACCATGTCACCGCTGAGGATATCCACGCTCTCCGTGGTGCTGAGGTAGCCGCTGGCGCTGGCAGTAACTGCGCAGCTGCCTTCATCAACGCTAAATTCGTAGAGACCATCTGTGCCTGTCCGGTCACTGGCAGCAGGGTCATCAGTTGCCGCAACGGTTGCGCCTGAGATGGCAAGACCGGTCTCGATATCGGTAACGCTGCCCATTACAGTGCCAGGCTCGGGCTGAAGGGCGTAATCATTTGTGAAATCGACACCACCATCGACCGAAACTGTCTCGTTCACACCGATGTATCCCGGAGAGTTGACGGCAACGGAGACGCTGCCCTCGGGAAGCTCGGCGGAGTAGAAACCGGTCTCGGCGTCGGAGCCTGCCGGCTCGATAGCGTTGCCGGGGAACGCAACTGTAGCTTCAAGGGCTTCACCGGTACGGGCGTCGGTAACTGTTCCTGACATGATACCTGTACCTGGAGCGGCAGCGATAGTACCGGAGTACATAAGGTTCACGCCAACGCCCATTGCAGGGTAATAACCCTCAGGGAATGGTGCGAAGTCCGCTCTGGTCTCGTCTGTAGGATTTCCACCTTCCTGGTAGAAGCGATGTCCGAGATCACTCCACTCAGGATCAAATGTATCTAATCCGAATGCACCCACTACATCGCAGGAGAATCCCCCGCCAATGGGGAATCTAAGTCCCGGCTGAACGATGATCATGTCATCGTATCTCTCACCGTTACCATCTTCGAAGTCACGATTAAGGAAGTGACGCCACTCTGCTTCTGCAAAAAGTGTTAATCCGGTCATGGGATACTCTATGCCCATAGCAACATGGATCACTGGATCTTCGACATCCATGTCAACAGCTACTGAATCGCCAGTTCCATACCTGACATCGGTGAACTGGAAATTCTGCTTGAAGTAATGGTATCCAACGTTTGTATGAAGTACAACTGGATGCAGATCTATAGATGCAAGGAGATCGATTCCTGCAGATAGATCTGAAGCTATCATGGAGCGGCGCATTTCAAACATTGGCTGCTCAGGGTACCATACACCATCGAACTGGTTATAGTTCGTTACGTAAGGGCTGTCCCCTCCGCTGTAGATACCGAAACCTGCCCACGGCATAATTCCGAAAACAAAGTCACTTTCAGGATTGAAAGAGTACTTCAGGAATAAGTTAGCTGCACTGAAACCGTCGTCGTTTTCGTTCTGACCTCCGATGAGATCCTCCCGGCCTTCGACGCTCTCGCGATGGAGGCAGTTCCAGACGTAAGTTACCCTACCGGCTATTTCGAACTTCTCGCTCAGTCCGACTCCGGCTGTGATGTGCCATGTACCGTTGTACTCGGTATCTGTGACATCCTGTACTCCTCCTGAAAGCTGAGCGGTTCTTGTATCATCGCTCAGTCCAAGAAAGGAGAAAAGTGCGATTGAGAATTCCCCTGATCCTATCGGTTTGGCATCAACCGTACGGTTGAGTCCTCGAAGACCCGAGTAGGAGGGCAGAGCAACAGCGCTGCCTGCTATCAGAAGAAGAGTAGTAAAAAGAAGTAACCCCTTTTTCATATGATCTTTCCTTTTCTGTTTGAGTATTCCGAACGAGGAAATATGCTAAATACATATCACCATTGTCAATATATAATATAGCAATATTATTACATTTCAGTAATTATAATATATGGTAATGCAATTGATTTCCTGCTTCGTTTGATTCGTAATCTGAATTTCTTATATTGACCCCTGGCAGTTCAACTGCTCCGTGGTTGCATCATGATTGTATTTTGGGAGAACTATTGTCACACGATTTTGGATCCAGCCTGAGAAACAGACTTATCCGCTGCAGAGGTGTATCGGATGCTGTTACTGATGAAAGAGGTGAACTGAAACCGGGTGAGCGGCGGGACATTGCTGTTCTATTCCTGGATCTTGAAGGCTTCACTTCCCTGTCAGAAAAACTTGATCATGAAACAGTTCATGATATCACCAGCGGAATTATGGATGCTCTGGTTGATGTTACTCAGCGGTTCGGAGGATACGTTGACAAGATCGAAGGTGACAGGATAATGGTTCTCTTCGGTGCAAGGCAGGCAGGAGAGAACGACAGTACAAGGGCAGTTTCATCCGGATTCATGATGCTCGAGACAATAGTAACGGCAAATGACATCCTTTCGGATTCAGGTATCTCCATTACTGCCAGAATTGGAATTAACAGCGGTGCGGTGACAGTAGCTCCCGATTCCATAGGTCATCTGACCGCTATGGGGAGAACGGTGAACCTTGCTTCCCGCATGGAAGAAGCTGCACAGGCAAACACCATTCTGGTTCCAGATACTTTCTATGAGAAGTGCAGAGATCAGTTCTCATGGGAATGTATGGGAACAATGAAGATTAAAGGTATCAGCAGTTCTGTAAAAACCTGGCGCCCCACAGGTTCCTTATCCATAGACAGACCGCGCTGGGAGCGTGTACACACGGTATGTCGCTCAGGATTCGTGGGAAGAGCCGCTGAACTGGCCAGGCTCAGGAAGAAGCTGCTTGATCAGCAATCGCGGAGTACCGGGGCAAACCGTCTCGGTGGTGTGAAGCACATTGTTCTTGGTATTAAAGGTGAAGCGGGTATTGGGAAATCCCGTCTTATTCATGAATTCATTCAGCAGCATTGCGGGGATGATGAGAATATCACGGTTCTGAAAGGCCAGGCTATATCATTCGCTCAGCCAGCTTATTCCCTCTGGACAGGTCTTCTTCGTAATCTCCTTGATATTGAAAAGGATTGCAGACTGGATTACGATGAATTCAGGAAGAAGATTCACAGTCTCAGTAATGAACGGGAATTGAGAGATTCAGTGCCCTTCCTTGCAGAACTCCTCTCGATAAGATCCGGTGATAAAAGGCTTAGTGAACTGGACAGCAAGGCTATAGCCCTTGAAACCAGAATAGCTTTCAGAAACCTTCTGAAGGTCATAGCTGCCAGAAAGCATTTGATAGTGGTTCTCGATGACCTGCATTGGATCGATCCTACATGCCGCAATGTACTGGAATTCATTATCGGTAACTGTGTTACAGAAAGACCGATTGTTTTTCTTCTGATATACAGACCTGAGAGGGATGATGGCAGGGTGGTGGAGTTTGATATTATGCTCACCTACGCCCAACTGGAAGAAATAGCCCTCTCCAGTCTTGATGAACAGGCCAGCCGTGATATTACCCTGAGGATGCTGTCCTGCATAAGTCCTGAGGGAACAGGAAAGGTCTCTCTTAACGTAGAAGAGTTTCTCATGAAGCATTCCCGGGGCAACCCGTTCTTTCTCGAGGAGCTCATCCTTGATCTTTCCGAATCGGATATGCTGAATGAAGACGATGGACAATGGGTGTTCAGCAGCCCGATCGGTGAAATCTATATACCCTCATCCCTGACAGGACTGCTTCAGTCGAGAGTTGATCGCCTGTCTGATGAATTGAAAAGTGTTCTACAGAAATCCTCAGTACTGGGAGTCGAGTTCCAGCTGAAACTCTACAGCAGGCTCGCCGCAGAACTCTCGCTGGATGAAAACAGCAGATTCATCTTCGATAACCTGGAGCGCAGACAATTCCTTATCGGCAGGGGAACAGCATTCGAGCAGAAGTATGCTTTCCGGCATATCCTGATACGCGATACAGCGTACAACAGCATCCTTACGAGCAACAGGAAGATTCTCCACGGGATCACAGCCGGCCTGATCGAAGAGATGTATCCCGATGACGAGCAGGAAATCGCTGATATTCTTGCTCATCACTGGGAAAGAGCCGATAAAAGGGATAAGGCAATTCAATGGGGTATTATCAGCTTGGAGTACGCCAAAGAGACTTACCAGCATGAAAAGGTTCTGGGATTATCAGAAAAGCTCGTATCCTGGATACAGGAGCAACCGCAGAACATGGAAAACACTGAAAAACTGCTTAATGTTATGATGTGCAGGAATGAGACTTTTAATCTGCTTGGCAGAAGCAATGAGCAGGAGCAGCTGCTTCTCAGAATGAAGGAAATCGCTGACACTTATGAGGTCTCCGCCTGGCAGGGAAAAATACAGTTTGCTCTGGGAATCGTTTTCAGGATCACCGGCCGTATGAGTGAAGCTGAAAATTGCTACCGCCTTGCACTGGAAATCAATCAAAGATGCAAGGACTATCAACAGGAGAGCATGGTCCTCTGCAGCCTGGGTATACTCAGCAGGATTCAGGGCAGAACGGATGAAGCGCTGGAGTATTTCGAGACAGCCCTTGAAATAAACCTGGAAGAGGGGGACAGGAAGATAGAAGGGACACTGCTTGGAAATCTCGGCAACTTTTACTTCGATCAGGAGCGGATGGATAAAGCTATCGAATTCTACAAAAAAGCACTGGAGATCAACAGGGAAACCGGGGACAGGAGGAATGAAGGAATTGCCCTGGGAAATCTTGGGAATCCCTATATATCCATGGATGAGATCGAACATGCCCTCAATTATTACAATCAGGCGCTTGAGCTGCACAGGGAGGTAGGTAACCGGAAAAGCGAAGGGATAACGCTTGGAAACCTCGGAACTCTGTATTACGACCATGATCGATTTGAAGAATCCCTGGAATGCTACAAGATGGCCCTTGAGATACATCTTGAAGTTGGTAACTCCAGGCTTGAAGCCATTACTCTTGCAGCTCTTGCATTACTCCGAGTAAAGAAGAGTGATTGCAGGGGGGCACTGGAATACTACAGGGATACTCTGCTGATTATTGAAGAACTGGAGATGACTGACAGAGGATTTGACCGTTTCGAAGAGCTTCGCTGCAGCCTTCTCTCCTGCGGCTTCTCAGAAGTTGAAGTTATCTGGCCCCGGCATTGGAACAAACCCCAACAGAGCAGAGAATACAACTCTGAATAAATGTATGAAAGGAACTATCATGAAAAGGCTTATCCTGTGCGGCGTAATATCGTTCATTCTGTTTGCTTCGATTGCGTCATGCGGGAATTCATCACCCGCGGATCCTGTTGTTTCAGACGGAAATTGGGCTGGGACACTGTCATTATCAGGAGAATCAATAACCTTTACTGTAGAGTCCAATCAGGTCAGGAACTTACATGTCACTTTCATTTACTGGGGCTCTTCTCTGCCACCGGATACCGTGATATGGACTCCTGACAATGCATCGATTTCAGATAACGAGTTTTATATGACCGATACGCTGAGTATAGGTCACTACAGCTATACAATGAGTATTGACGGTACATTTGATCCTCCGTCCAGTGTTTCCGGCATGTTCGGAACGACTGGAGTGTATGACAGCCTTGGTACTTACCATACAACCAGTGATTCGTGCTCCTGGTCCGGCAACCATGAATAACAAATTCCTGCCCGCTGCTGTACTGACAATCATCATGCTGTTGAGCTGTGGCGGTGCTGAGAGTGCAGGAGATGAAATCGCCAGTGTGATAGAGAAGACCGGAGCGATTGAATCAAGCGATACTCGCGATCCGAATCATAGCGATCTTGCGTATGACGCATACGAATTCGAGGCTGAAGCTTTTGATCAAATACTGGTTGAAGTGACTACTGAAAGATTCTCACCTCTTTTGAAACTTGTGGAGGTTTCAACAGGGGCAGTGATAGCGGAATGGGATCCGGTGTACGGAACAGGCGATGCTCTGACTTACACGATCGCAGGGGCGGGAAGCTATGAAGCCCGCGTATACGCTATGGAGGATGGCACCGGGGATTACATTCTGTCTATTACAGTGACACCGTAAGTCATCTTCCATGTTAGTGCTCCAGAAATTTAAAGGATAACTGAGAGTAACTCTCACATGCACGAACACCTCAATAAATACAGATCATACGTTGTATTCAATATCCTCTGCGGGGAGGGGAAGAAGATGACCTCGTTGTGCCGGATCAATTGGCAGCATCAGCTTTTTCTTGAATTTCCGTGAAAACAGCTTCTCAAAGTTGATGCTCGCGATTGGACTTTTTAATCCCGCTGCTTTTCTGTGGATGATCCTGCAGACCAGTTCGGCAACCATATGATCCACTGGCAGAAGGGTTTTTTCTCCTATCAGGCGGACGTTATCGCTGCAACTGCCATCGCTCAACCTGACATTGATCAATGGAGACTCACCTACTATCTGACCCGAATCGATAGTCTCGGATACTCTATGGATTGTCACTCTTGTTGTACGTGCTTTTCTGGCGATCAAATCTTCCCAGGGCTGGGGTCCTGCCCCGAAGTGATGCAGCAGGTCGGCGGGATGAACGTTGTATATACCCATTGAGGGATAGTCAATTATCGATCCATCGATGATCTGACCGAATCCGCTTACAATAATCAGATCAGGGTTCCATTCGGCAAGAATTTCTCTGAAACAGTCGCACTTTACTTCTCCCGTATAGCAGGGAACACCGAAAGTCAGTGCTGATTCGATTATTCCCTGTTCGAATTCCTCCTGCTGGTGCTTATCGTAGTACCGCCAGAACCGCCTCTTTATAGATATCTTAGCATTCTTATCCACAGGGTCATCGGTTACCAGTCCGACAATATTCAGTTTGAGGGGGAGTTTTTTCTCAATAAGCTTTAAAGTTTCGAAAGTGAGAAAACCAAGTGTCCAGCTGCATATCCCCAATACGCGCAGGCCCTCATTACGCTTACTCGGATTTTCATCCTTTGCCGGGAGGAAAAGCTTACCCCATTCTGATCCCTCGGGAACGAGGATACTTCTTCCTGAAACATGCTTCATAATAGTCGATAACAGTTTTTCCTGGGCTGTAAGCTCATGTAATTCAAGCTTTTTCATTGACACCTCCTGAATCATTTCCAGTGTTGCCGGTTCATTCAATTGAGACCATCAACCAAAGATACTACGCTTTGCCCGGGTAAATGGAACGGCTTAATCGGAAGTTTCAGCAGACTATTAATTAATTGACACCCGTTGAATCACAAGATATTATGCTACATTAAGTATCTGAATTGTCAGGATGTGATCTCATTTCCTTTCGTCCTGCATAAAGAAAGCCTCTTTGAAGAGGTTATGGAGTACGTTGTATGCCAGATAAGGAAACCATAGAGCTTGAGAAGAAACTCGAAAGACTCAGGCTGGAACCTCCCTGTTCAGAATTAGTATCCGCGCTGAATAAAGTTGCTTTTGCCCGGATGCATTCAGATCCCCGAAAAGCTGAAGCCTTCGCCCGTGAAGCACAGGACCTTTCAGTAAAACTGGAACTGCCCGCCGAGCAGGCTGACAGTTTCAGAACTCTTGGAATAATCAATCTCGAAGTTGGGAATTTTGCTGAAGCGATGTCGTATTGCCGTAAGTCCATGAAGATCTTTGAGGAGCTGGGGTTAGATGAAGGCATGGCAAAGGTTCATGATACCATGGCTTCCACTTACAAGTCTCAGGCGCTGATCGATAAGGCTCTTAAACACTATCACGAGTCTCTCAGACGGAAACAGGAATGTGGTTCAAATATAAGTGAAATTGCCATTTGCTATCTTAATATAGGTGCATGCTATTACAGTCTGAGCCGTTTGGATCAGGCGCAATCCTTCTATGAACGCGCGAGGAAGATCTGGGAGAAGTCCGGTGACCGCAGAAAACTGGCATACATTTACAACAACATCGGTGGGTTGTACGGAAGAAAAAATGAGCTCGATAAGGCCAGGGAGTACATTCTGAAAGCTCTTGAGATCAGACAGGATCTGGGAGATAAAAAAGGTATGGCCAGCACTCTAGGCAATATGGGAAGCCTGTATGAAGAACTAGGCGATACCGAACCAGCGATGGGTTTCTATATCAGGAGCCTCGAATTGTATAATGAGATCGGCAACAGAAGAGGAATCGCGTACATAAGCGGTTGTTTAGGCGGGTTGTATACTTTTCTGGGACGGCTGGATGAAGCTGAAGAACATATCTTAAGAGGTCTGGAGATAACGAAGAAATTCAAGATGAAGGACATGGAAAACTACTGTCTGGAGAAGACGACTGAACTGTACGAAGCAAAAGGCGATCTGCAGAAAGCGCTGAATTATTCCAGGGAACTGAAAGCATGCCTGGAAGAACACCTGAATGAGAAGAGTATGGAGAAGATAGCCGGGCTTCAGGTTCAGTACGAGACCGAGCAGAAGGAAAAGGAAGCCGAGATATACCGTCTTAAGAACGTTGAGCTTTCCGGTATGAATGACCAGCTTCGAAAAGCCCTTGCGCAGGTGAAGCAGCTTCAGGGCATGCTTCCTATCTGCGCGAATTGTAAAAAAGTCAGGGATGATGACGGCTACTGGCAGCAGATCGAATCATATATCTCCGAACATTCAGATGCAAAGATAACTCACGGCATTTGCCCCGAGTGCATAATCGAGCTTTATGGTGAAGACTATGAAAAGGAGAAGAAATAGAATCAGTATATAGAGCGAACATGAAAGTTGACTGGACATCAATGCAATTATTCCGCAGAATTAACACTGAAAGAGTTTTCTTAACGACAAGGAGTGTTCTATGAAAAAACTTCTCATTCCAGCAGCATTCATCCTTCTGGTATTATCCTGTGGTACCAGTAGTGACCCTATTGGCCCCTCACCCTCCCCCGATGCGGAATTCTATCCCCTGACCGTGGGTAACCAGTGGGTTTACGGCCGCATAGGTATGATTATGGATGGTGACTCGCTTACAGGTACGCTAACGGGAAGCTGCACGCTTGAGATTACGGGCACAGCGACCCATTCGGAAGGTTTCGATGTATTCGTACAGGAGAACGCAGTTACCGATACACTGGTATTGGGTTCTATGGTGATGATAGTAGACACAATCTACACGGATTATCTCCGTATTACAGACAGTGGATTATTTGGTTACCCTCATCTTACCGATACCGATTCTTCCTACACAGTACCTTTTCCCATAGTAAACGGTGCCGTATGGAGCTTCTCAGAAGAACCCCCTATGACAGGAACTGTTCTTTCCACCAGTGAGAATGTCACCGTAAGCGCCGGTACATTTGAAGACTGCATTGAAATACAGTTAACCTGGATTCAGGGAGGTAACACGGTCAGCAATACCATGGATTCTGCACGGAACGTAGGAAAAGTCAGGAATGTGTTTGTACAGAGTACAGGCGCAGTGATAACAACTATCACTGAGGAATTGGAATCGTATACCGTCAGCGTATTTTAGAATCCACGGCTTAACGCCTTAGCTGTTCGTCTGGAGGTCAGATGGGTAACTGGACTTCGACTCAGATCATTGTCTTCATAGCTCCCTTCGCGATAATACTGCTTGGGGTTATCCTCTGGTTATTCATGCGCAGGAGCATAAGAACCAGATTCCGAATGGATCAGCAACTCAAGAAAGACCCGGACATAAGCGAATGGCTGGTTGTATTCGGCTGGACAAGGAAAGTAATCTATCTTCCAGTGATAGTGCTATCGCTGGTCTTCTTCGTCCTGTCGCTGCTTTTAATAGAACCATCAGGTACGATGGGTGCTATATGGCTTGGGTTTTTCCTGGTTAACTTCATGATAGAAGAGTACGATGCGGGAATTAAGGAGCTTCTTCTTCTGATCCTGGGTCTCGGAGGTATGGTGCTCTGGTTGAGTTACCTCCACTGGCTGGACGATCTCTGGATGTTCCTGGGCGGGATTAGCGCGGGCATGAACGGTGTTGCCTACCTGATATTCGCCCTGATCTTCCTCGTTGCGATTTGTGTGTCATGGATAAGGGGTCTGTTCTTTTACGTTGCCTTTACACCGAATTACGTTAACATTCAGAAGGGTCCAACCGAGAGTGGTCAACAGATCGGCAGGGAGGAGATCAGTACCATTGTTGACACTGAGGATCTCCTCGAAAGGATGCTTGGTTTCGGCAGCATATTGGTTACCTTCCGTGATGCCCGCCAAGAGGATATCCGCCTTCTTGTATGGGGCATAGGAAATAAATCAAGGAAGCTGGAAAGCATAAGGGGTGCTATCGTTATCGAGAGGCATTCGACGGAACCAGTCTGAAACCTGTATTCCTGAAAATTGGATTTGCACAATGGGAAGGTCTATTTGATTTTTCATGCTTGCTTGTACTTCTAGATAATTCTTATTCCGAATTCTGCCGGCATAACTCCTCACTCATTGGTTTCATAACGGTGATGGAGAAAATAAATTCAACAGGGAAACCGAAGTATTCACTTATCCGGAAAGCAAGGTCCAGGCTGGGATTGTACTCCTGCCTTTCCAGGTAACCTACAGTCTGGAAATTGACTCCTATCTGTTCTGCAAGCTCCTTTCTGGAAATGCCCCTTTCCGCCCTGAGGGCGGCTATCCTGTTGTAGAGCCTTCTCGCTTTCATTCGGTATCCTCCTGCAGCTTCCCTGCTTTCCAGTGAACGCTTCTGAATGTGACTCCCACAACGATTATGGAGATTAAACCAACCACATCGATAATGTGCGAGGTATTCTTCCCTATGTATACGAAATAGAAGGCGATGTTCATTAGAAGGAGGGCTGCATAGTTCACCATTACTTGAATTCGTCTGCGTTTCATGTTTTCATCTCACTGCGTATAAATACAGATCACTGTTGTAAATATACGCATCATGTTATGAATATACAATAGGCAGTTTGTTTCCTCGCAAGTGACGTCCGACCCCATAACGCATTATCTGGGGTGGCTATTGTGATGCAGTCATATTGAGGTCATATTTTTGAAGAGTTCGATTCGTGCGCTGTGATAAACGTATTTACAGGAGAGGAGTTTCCATTGCTGCTTCAGATACTGCTGCTTCTATGCATGATTCCCCAGTCTGAGCGGTCTTGTTCTGATGACTACATTACTCCCGGTTGGCTTACGGTTTGCGGGAGCAGAATCCAGGACGATCAGGGGGAAGTTGTATTTCTCAGGGGCATGAACATGGACCTCTACTACCACCGCTACGATAATAATCATGATGCTCCCTTCGATTACGCCTTCGAAGAGGACATTGAGTATCTGACTGGACTTGGCTGCAATTCCCTTCGTCTTGCTCTTAACTGGAAAATGTTTCAGACCGATGCAGGATTCCAGCTGGTAGATCGTTATCTGTCATGGTGTGAGCCCAGAGGGATCTACATTATTCTGGATATGCATGTGGCTCCACCTGGTGATAGGATCAGCAATAGAGGAATCTGGGAATCAACAGATGCACAGGAACAGCTGATTCAGATCTGGCAGAATATCGCCAGCCGGTATTCCAATCGTTCCTGCATTGCTGGATATGACCTTTATAATGAGCCCTCTCCATACGAACCGCAGCAGTGGTGGGATCTGTCCCGGCGTCTCGTGGAGTCAATAAGGAAGGTGGATGAAAACCATATTATCTTCGTCCAGAGCTCTTCATGGGACGGAACCGGTTTTTGTATCATAGACGATTCCAACGTGGTTTACTCGTTTCACTATTACCAGCCATTCGTTGTCTCACATGCAGCTGCAACATGGTCAGGGGATTCACCTGTGCCGGATGAGTATGCATATCCTGGAACCGTAATCACCAGTACGCGATGGGTAGACTGGTCATCAGACGTTAACAGGTTAGACCTTCCTGCGGAGAATTGGATTGAGTGGGAAAGCGGGTCCATTTCCGTTCCTTCGGGAGTGGAATGGGCTTCTCTGAAACTCTATGCATCTGGAGATGTCGGTTCAGTTCTATTTGATGATATCCAGGTGCTGTGCAACGGGAATCAGACGGAAGTGTTCAACTGGGATATTGAAGAGAGTTCTCCAAGGCGCACCGGAGAGGCCAGGAACTGGTTCTTCTACGGGGATGGTGATTATTTGGGAATTGTTAGTAGAGATTCGTACAGTGGAAATCAATCTCTGATGCTGAATGGATCAACCGGTTCTGGAACCTGGGTTCAGAGATATTCGTTCTTTACGGAACCGCTGCTCAGGGTTCAGCCGGGTGACGTTCTTCAGGTTCGAGGGATGATAAAGGCACCTGAGAATTTCGGAGAGATATCTCTATGTATGGAATTTCTCAAAGGCGACTATTTCGAATGTGACGTGCATTGGATTCAAAATGACATCAGCCGCTTGACCCAATGGGCTGAAGACTGCGAAGTACCGCTGTATGTAGGGGAGTTCGGAGCAGTATCCGGATCGGATTCCCAGAGCAGGTACAACCTTGTAACAGACTGGGTAAGCGTAATGAATGAACTGGGACTGCACTGGTCTTACTGGACTTACCGCTCGGGATCTCTGGACGAAATTCTTACCGAAATACTCACTGATGGTTTCCTGTGGAATCAGTGATTCCAGCTTTTGACGTTAAAGGTAAAGATTCTGACAGCAGAAATGGATTCCAGTAGAAGTTGCTTTCTATTTCAGTGAGGAGATACTAGCAATCCAGACCTGCCAATCCTGATCAGTGGTGGTACCTCTCCTTCGCTGTATTATGCTGAAACAGATTGGAAAAGCGTGAAAACATATCATACTACACTATAGTTAACCGTATTGTTGTCAAAAGCGTGAAAATACATCTTATTACCGTTACAATTTTCTGTATTGTTGCCAAAAGCGTGAATATATGTTAAATTCAAATTATGGGAAAAGTGATGAGTGTCTATAAGAAAATAGATTCGTTAAGAGAGCGGTATTATCAATCTGCTCGCAATAAGGATGCTTTGCTCAAACTTATCAGTGAAGCAGAGGTTCCAGAACAGGTCTATAATTCAAACGCTATTGAAAATAGTACTCTGAGTTTGAAGGAAACTGAGAAAATACTCCTTCAACTCGATTTAGACCGATATGTCTCCGAACGCGAAATATTCGAAGCCAAGAACCTGGCGCGAGTAGTTACTTACATAGACACAAAAGCAAAGCAGCAGGAACTGAACCTGAAAATGATTCTGTTTCTGCATAGAATGCTGATAACGAATATTCGCGATGATATAGCAGGTCGATTCAGGGAAAATAATGAATGGGTAAGAGTTGCAAATCATATTGCTTGTGATCCTAAACAGATTACAGGCAAACTTGAAGATATGTTCATCAAATACAATTCTTCGGTGAATGAGAGTATTATAAGAAGAATTGCTGTCTTCCACCTCAGTTTTGAACACATCCATCCGTTTGTCGATGGTAATGGAAGAATAGGAAGGGTGCTTAGTAATTATTTACTGATCCGGGAAGGTTATGTACCCATAAACATTAAATTCATCGACCGTACGTTGTACTATGATGCTTTTGAACAGTTTGATAGAAATAATAGTAGTTCGATTATGGAAGAAATAGTTGGGAAAGCGATTACCAGCAGTTATCATAAACGATTAGCCTATCTGAATGGAATGAACATCATTACTCTTAATGAATACGCGAAGCAGAATAATCTTTCGCATTCGAATTTAATCAATAAAGCCAAACGCCAAACCATTGAAGCTTTCCTGGAAAAGGGAGTATGGAAAATTGGTGATCCAGCCAGTTAAGAAACAAGAAACGAGTGAAACAGGTACTTGTAATAACTCTATCTGAATTGATCGATATCTCAAGAGCTGGATAAAGGAATGGCGACCCCAACGGGCAAAACTTCAAACCCCTTTTGGGAATGGTTATTGTCACTTGCAGAATAAATACCACGAATTGAATCAAACGTTATGAAGTACATAATCTACCGAACTGCAATATCTTGACTAGCAATGAGCTATTGTGTACAATATTCATGTGATACTGAATGGAGGTATCAATTTGCGTTCTTTTGCAGTGATTCTCTTCTACTCAACTGTCGTTTTAGCAGGCCCGTGGGTTGCTTCCATAGAACTGCCGTATGGATATGTTACCGGTATTGGAACCGGTGAGGATATGGTCTGGGCAATCGATTCGATAACCATGTCTATCTATGGATTTGACTCGGATTACCCGTACAGTTTGCTTGAAACTCTCTCTGTTGAAGGCGCATCCTCTCCTGTTGGCCTGGCCTGGGCGGACGGTTCACTCTATTACGCACAAAGCGGGACCGCAATACTTCACGCCATGACTACTGAAGGTGATTACCTTGGCTATTGGGATTTCTCAGCCTACGGGATCCAGGAAATCTCCGGTGTGGCATGGAACCATGATGACATGTACACAACACCGTGTTTCCTGCTGGCCGATCCCGCCTCACACAAGATCTGGAGTGTCTGGCCCCCGGGAGAATTTACGGAAGTATACAGTGTGATTGACCTCCCGGAAGATTTGGTATTTCACGATATTGGTTGTGGCGGGCAAGCCGGTGATTATGCAACATGGCTTGCGTGTGAATCTCCGGATCCTCACTACAGGATGCAGTTGTGGAATCCATCGGGGCTTGCGAACCATATTTATAGTGACCCACCTGGGCAGGTTTCCGGAGCAGCCCAGCACGAGTCGGAGCCGGAATTTTTCGTATGGCTTTCGGTTCCATCGGCTCTGAGTATATACCTGTATTATTATGGGCTTGGGATAGGGGATATTTCTAGCCAACAACCAGCTACTGACCTGGTAATCTCAGAAAACCCAGTGATTGAATTGGTTGTAATCTCTGGTACGGGTTTCGGTGAAAATGCGAGAATAAGCATATACGATCTCACAGGGAGAGAGCTTCTACATACTCCATTCGAAGGCAGCTTCGCATGGAGTGGTTGCAACAGGGAGGGAAGCCCTCTGTCACCAGGTTGCTACATCGTCAGAGTTTCGGGTGATAATGGAAAGGTATCTTCGGCAAGATTAGTCCTGGTCGAGTAGCATCTACTAATATCTAACGGTATGCAGCATACAATATGCTCCATCGCTCTTAATCAAAGAGAATAGGTTATTCTACAATTGTGTTATACATGGATCAAGCAATTAAAGAATGGCGACCCCAACGGGTAAAACTTCAAACCCGTCCTGGGAATGGTTATTATTGCTGAGCAGAATATGAACCACCAGAAGAGGGTATTTTCCCAACTTACATACATCTGTCTACTGACTGATATTCGAAAATCCTAGGTGAGATTTCTATAAACATCCCTGCGATGAGCAATCTTAACTATAAGAATGACCAATCTATCTGAATGTGTCTCATAGATAATACGATAATTTCCAGAGCGAACTCGATGAAAAGAATTCTTCCCTCTCATCTTGGTTGTTTTCGGGTCAGGCAGGTTTGAACCAAGTTCCTCGATTTTCTTCCTGATCCGAACTAGGTCACGTTTTGGAAACCGCCTAAGACTTTTCAGAGCAGCAGGTCTGAATTCAATGGAATATGTCACTGATTATAGACCCAGAGATTTCCACACTTCTTCAGCTGAAATATTACCGCCAGGTTCAGCTAAAGCCGCTTTAGCATCTTCTATATCCAGATGCTCTTCGATCCTTTGAAGCAATTCAAGCTCAGCAATGGAAACAATCGCAGCAATGTTCTTACCTCTACGAGTCAATACGATTGGTTCATTACCGTAAGCAACCTTGTTTATGATATCTGAAAAATTCATTCTTGCATCGGCAGTAGAAATAGATTCAGGCATGGTTCCTTCCTTTCGCTATCTGTACGTAATGTACATTATGTACAAATCATTGTCAACTCGCGTAGTTTGTTACTATGCAATTTCAAGAGAGTAGCTTCCGTGAATAAATGCAAGTGTCGCAAATGGCGTCCGACCCCATAACGCACTATATCTTCGAGGAGTTGGTGATAATTATCACGTTTACCACGTATCCTGGAATGGTTGCCTGGTTCGCAGCGAATATTGAACTGTGAACATAAGTCTTGAAGGATTGTGGTTCAACAAGCTTACCTGCTGCTTTTCAATTGACGCGGGGTGTATTCGGAAAGTATGGTCAGTTTCAGGCAGAAAGCGGAAAATCCACTTTCCAATTGCTATTGCTAAAACAACCCGGTAAGTTCAGTTACACGCCCAACCGATCACACTCATGCGTAGCCGGTCAGCTTGCGCATGTTGCAGATACTATATCATCAATGTAGTGCTCAGGCCGTGCAGTGCTCTTAACAGCACTGTACCAATAAGTACTTATTCAGAATATAAAGTATAAGTTACTGTCGTAGTATATCCTTCTATTTCACCATCATCTACATAAATAATATAAGCCCAGTCATCACTGGAGCCCGTAATCATTGTAGCATCTTCGATGACCACGTTCGTCTCTATGTTCTCCAGACGACCAGTCAGGTCAGCTGCCACATCCGAGATTTGATCGTTGGTGCCAAGAATAGCAACTAGCGTGGTGGTTTCACCCATAACTGTTTCACCAGCTGTGAGAACGGCCGAATTCCCAATATCATAAAGGGGAATTGCATCCGGGAAATTCTCCGGAATAGTTTCATCCGACTGAGTCGCAGGATCGGAAGCTTCTTCTGTTTCCTCAGAAGACTCTGAACTCGCTATATCCGCATCCGGTTGTTCGGAATCGCTTACTTCCCCGCCGTCGCCGCAGCCTATAAAAGCAAACAGTACCAGTGCAGCCAGCACCAACAGTATTTCCATGAATTTCATGACAATCCTCCTCTGTAGTTGACCAGTTCTAATCCAGCACCCCGATTTATTTAATTACACCCTCTAACAAACCTTGATATCATTCATACAAAGTATATATGTATCTGCGCACCTAAACAAGACCTATATGTATGACGAAC
>JAUVIR010000030.1 GCA_030592645.1 Candidatus Fermentibacterota bacterium
GGCTTATTCTGGATGATAGCAGGTCCTGCAGGAGGAATATTGAGTGCCTTTCTGGCTTACAAAGCTGAAGTAAATATAGGTCAGATGGATCGCAAGGTTGGAATTAAGTATGCTCTTCACTGGAGTGGGATGGCGGTTATAGCTTTCCTCGCTATTCTTCTTGGCGAAAAGGGCTTTGTTCAGGGAACAGTACTCAGTCAGGTTATCCTCCTGATCGTCGCTCTGGGCTGGTGGACAGCCGGTGTTCATTTCGACAGAATCTTTTTATGGCTTGGGGGAATAATGGTGCTTGGTTTTCTGGGTACACTGTTCATGGACAGGTATGCCTGGACAGGAATGGGAGTTCTATTGGGAACAGTGCTGATCGTTACTGCAATACGTCAGGGAAAGAAAAATGTCAGGCGATCAGAGTAAAAATATCAAGGATGCTCTCAACAATCTCAACAAACTTCTTGGCCACAGAACAAGACTGGGCATATGTGTACTTCTTGCCAGGCATACTGCCCTTTCCTTCAGCAGATTAAAAGAGCTTCTTGAAGAAACTGATGGTAGCCTGGGTGCCCAGCTCCGCAAACTGGAGGATGAGGGATTTCTCTCTGTGAAGAAAGAATTCAGAAACCGAAAACCAGTGAGCTGGTACTGCCTTACCGAAACAGGTCAGGTCGGGTTGGAGAGACATCTGGATGCGCTTACGCAGCTTATAAACCGGAAAAGTTGACATAAGCGATACTGACATGATATCTGAGCTTGGAAAAAGAGTTTTTTACAAGGAAAGGACAATGAGATGAAGTTCCTGTTAATAGTGCCATTAGCCTTATTGCTTATCACCGGATGCGGCTCATCAGAACCGGCAGATGATGCTGCTTCAGATGATACAGCAGACATTGCTGTCACAGAAGAAGAAGACACTCTTCCGGTTGCAGACACTTACCTCCACATCGCCGATTCAATAGGTGTGGAGATCGGTGACAGCAACTATGTATTCGGCGCAATCGCCGGAGCCGGATTTTCCGAAACCGGAGAAATCGCTGTCCTTGATGCACAGAAGTCCTCAGTCTTTCTTTTTTCTCCAGATGGTGAATTTATCAGAAACATAGGCCGTAATGGAAGCGGACCTGGAGAATTCCTTCTTCCAGCCACTATGGCCTTCTGCCCCGAAGGCGGCCTTGTAGTTTCTGATGGAATGGGCTCCAAACTGGTCTATTTTGATGAGAACTACGAATTCCTCTCGGAAACACCGGGATTTATTCCCTCACCGCCCGTAATGATTGCAGCGATTGATAACATGGAAATAATTGGCATGAAGCCTGATTTTGAGCAGACTGAGGACGGCATGTTCATGGGGTTCACCGTTGCGAAGTGGACAATGGAGAGCTCAATTCCCACTGTTGTTTACTACTCGCAGATGTCTCCTTTCAACCCTGCCGATCTCAGTGATATGGGAGATGATGTAGCCATTTTCGCCGCTTCTGTTGACGGGAGAGTATTTACTGCCCGAGTGTCCACTGTAGAATACACATTCACCGCATGGACTCCTGAGGGTGAGGAAATCTACACCTTTATCAATGAAGATTTCGAAAGAGTTGAGAAAACTCAGTCAGAGATGGACCTTGAAGCTGAACTCAGAAATGCACAGATGATAGCTCGGGGAATGCCCCCCTCCATGGCCAACTGGGAATCGGATACTTACAGAGTTGCCATTGCGTCTATGTACATCGATGGACTTGACAGACTGTGGGTAACCGATGGCACCACCACGACAGCGTCATTTGATGTGTATGACCTTGACGGCAATCATCTGTTTACCGCAGACCTTGATGTAGGTTCTGACTCAGAAATCTGGCATACCATGATATGTCAGGAGAAATTCATCTGCTACGATGCCGACCCCGAGGACTTCCCCAGAGTATTCTACGGTGACCTGCCTGGATTCGAATAAAGGCTGGTTGACTAAGAAAGAAAGGGGTGGTTTCTCCGCCCCTTTTTCTACCACAGACTTCCTTTTTTGAAATCAAGATTCCTAATATTTTTTACCAGATGAATCTTATTCCCCAGTAGGTTTCGCCGTCAAGCGACCGGAACGGCTGCGAGTCGCCGAAGTAGTGTGTTTGGTGCGTCTCAAAGGTTCCTGCGGGTGCATTGTAGGCAATGTAGAATTCGCCTTTGTGTTTCGATGAACTTGCGCCGTCGTTGTGGAAGTAGAAATCCGTTCTGTACCGCAGGCCCGAGAGAAATGAATGCCATGCAGCCCCTTCAAAATCGAACATTCCATGCATAGACCAGTTTAAATCGTGCCCTTTCTGGTAAGTATCGCCTCCGGGACGGTAGAAGCCGATGGAGACCCAGCCGTCCGGCAATCCTGCAGGCAGAAAGACCAGATCATCGCTGTATTGGGGGGAAGTGTTTCAAGATTCATGTCTGCTTTGCACGATGCAAGTTGTAGTTTAGGTAAGTTCAGTATATACTATTATTGGCTATCGAATTAGTTGCCGGATTATTTCGATTATACAGTCATGAATCACATGGAAGCGGAGTAATGATTACACAATCACAAGACACCAGTCCCGAAACAGAGGAAGTTCTGGTGTCGTTAATTCGCAATTCAAGCATATCCGAAAGAATTTCAAGAGTACGTTCACTATCTCGAAGTACAATAATGCTGTCACGCCGTGCAATCATGAGAGCTAACCCGGCATTGAACGATAACGAAGTGAATTATTTATTCGTGGCATATCAATATGGTAAAAAAATAGCAGGTCTTCTCCGAGAATACATGAGAGCTAGAGCATTATGATATATCCGGACTTACTAGAAGCCACAGAGCCTGTTGCAAGAGCTTTTGAAAAACTTGGGATTCGGTATTTTATTGGAGGTTCGATTGCAAGCTCAGCTTACGGTATCGCACGTTCGACAATGGATGTTGATATCATATCCAATTTAGCGGTCATGCATGTCTCATCTCTGGTAGGAATACTTGAATCCTCCTATTACATTGATGAGAATATGATTCTGGATGCAATCAAAGAAGGTTCATGCTTCAACATCATTCATCTGAGTACAATGCTGAAAATCGATATCTTCATCTCAAGCAACTCAGCTTACGATATGAAAGCATTTAGCAGACGAAGAGAAGACACGCTGGACGAAGACAATGATACTATCAAATTCTATCTTGCATCTCCAGAGGATATTATTATCAGTAAACTGGTGTGGTATCGACTTGGTAGAGAGGTTTCTGAACGACAATGGACTGATCTATTGGGAGTTATGAAGGTACAGAAGAATTGTCTTGATATAAAGTATTTGTACCATTGGGCATCTGATCAGAGAGTATTGGATTTACTTGAAAAAGCCTTTGATGATGCCGGTTTTGACAGTGTATCAGGGGATTGGATCGAATCTTAGGAAAGACCGTTCAGCATACTCAACTCGCAGAAGACAAATTTGGGCTGCGCTTCTGAAAAAGATATGGGACATCGATGCTTTGAAACGCCCGAAGTGTGGAGGGTAGATGAAAGTTATCTCCGCAATCGAGCAGCTCGCTTACCAGATGAATCTTATCCCCCAGTAGGTTTCTCCGTCAAGCGACCGGAACGGCTGCGAGTCGCCGAAGTAGTGTGTGAGGTGCGTTTCAAATGTTCCTCCGGCGGCATTGTAGGCAATGTAGAATTCACCTTTGTGTTTCGATGAACTTGCGCCGTCGTTGTGGAAGTAGAAATCCGTTCTGTACCGCAGGCCCGAGAGAAATGAATGCCACCCGGCGCCTTCAAAATCGAACATTCCATGCATAGACCAGTTGAAATCGTGCCCTTTCTGGAAAGTATCGCCTCCGGGACGGTAGAATCCGATGGAAGCCCAGCCGTCCGGCAATCCTGCAGGCAGAAAGACCAGATCGTCGCTGTATTGTGGGGTTGGCTCATCCAGAACGACTCCGAGTTTGACGGTGTTCATGTACTCCGAAAGCGTATCCGCCATGTCTATGTTATGAAAACACTCGTGATCGGTGTAGATCCTCAGAAGCAGAGGGTCAAGCTGGTATCCGAACTGGGTCTTTATGTTCCAGTGACCGCCGTAGATGTTGAACTTCATCTCGGGACTGTTCCAGCTCTCACCCATGTAGGTTTCCATCGCAAGCCCCAGGCGCCACGAGAAGCGGCCCAGTCTGAATAATGTAATATCCGCCTCTATGTTGCCGTATATGAAGTGATCTATGCTCTGGCTGAAGAAGCTGTAAGCTTCGAGCACTCCCGTTGATTCCATGGGAAACTCCACCGGGGCTGAAAACAGCATTGCAGTCAGCAGAAAAGCAGTCATGATTACCCGCCCTCGTTTCGAAGATAGTCCAGAAGATTTGTCTCTTCAGACGGGGCATCTTCGAGACCCTTTTTCAGTGCATCGGTCATCATCGTTTCGGAAATCGAGCCCTCCACATAGAAAATGCCATTCACAATAGTACGAGGGACACCCTGCACTCTGAACTTCCTCGACAGTTCGGGGAATTCATTGGCCTCGATCACCTCTGATCGAACTCTGCTGCTGTATCGTGCCATTCTGGATGCGAGGACTGCAGCTCCGGGGCAATGGGGGCAGGTGGGCGTGACAAAAACCTGCATCAGAATATCTGTATCCAGATCGCTGAGGAATTGAATCGTACCTTCTGTGAGCGGTTCTTCCGATCCTCCGGTATCGATTATGGTTGTCAGGAGGGAGCTGAATTCGTATCCTGAAGGGGTTCCATAGAACTTCACCCTGCAATGCGTTGCATCGGTAACGATGAGAGCAGGAACTCTTTCAACACCATCCCTGCTGGCCTCTTCACTGTCAGTCTGCGGGTTCAGAAAGGAGACTTTCAGCCTTTCCGATAATCCGTCAAGTTCCCTGAGTATCGTTTCGGTATCCGTGCATGTGGGGCACTCAAGTTTCTGCGTGTACACCTTAACATGTACATCCCGCACAAGAGCACCGAATATTTTCGTGACTTCCGCAGCATCACTGTCCGACAGTATGGCCATTTCTATCAATCCCCTTTACTGCAGCTTATCGAACACCGCGGAAGCAGCTCTGGCGCCATCGGATACCGCAGTGACTATCTGCCGCAGATCGTTATCCGTTACATCTCCTGCAGCGAATACGTTTTCTCTTGATGTATGTACAATGTTGTGTGTTCTGACGGTACCGTTATCGTTCAGTTCGACAAGGTTCGCGAAGGGCTCCGTAGCCGGCTTGCGCCCGACATACATGAATATCCCGTCAAACTTCATTTCCTTTTCGCCTTCGGGGGTGTTCAGAATTACACCCTCAACACTTTCATCTCCCTTTATTTCTTTCAGGGTTGTATTCCACATAACGTTACAGTTTCCGCATGAAAGAAGTTTGTGAGCAAGGTAAGGTTCCGCCCGGAATTTATCTCTCCTGTGCACAATGACAAGCTCGGAGACGAAGTCAGAAAGGTGGAGAGCTTCCTTGACAGCGCTGTCTCCTCCACCGACAACGAGTACGCGTGCATCCCTGAAAAAGGGTGCGTCACAGGTAGCGCAGTAGCTGACGCCCCTGCCGTAGAACTTATCTTCTCCCGGTACACCAAGCTTGGCCGGTGCTGCTCCGGTGGCGATAATCAGATTCCGAGCCATGTATGTGGAGGAATCAGCCTTTATCTGAATTCCATCTTTCAGCGGTTCTGCCGACAGTACCGAAGCCATCTCAAAAACAGCTCCCCAGCTTTCAGCCTGTTCCTTCATGGCGGTAACAATATCACCTCCGGTAATCGTCTTGATACCGGGGTAATTCTCGATAACAGCGGTAAGAGCTGCCTGTCCGCCCGGCTGATAGCTTTCAAGAACGATGTGGTCGATATCGTATCTTGCGGCATAAAGAGCCGCGGCGAGGGCGGCAGGGCCGCCCCCGGCGATTACAAGATCAAGTTCACGGCTTTCAGTGGAGCCCGAACCTACGAGTCCGGTTTTAAGATCCATGCTGTCTACACCAGTTTTGAATCAGCAAGGCTCTCAAGCTGAGTCTGCAGTGCGTTTCTGTCACGGAAACCAACCATTCTATCGATCTCCTCTCCGTTATGGAATACTATCATTGTAGGTACTCCGCGGATACCGAACTTTGAAGAAGCTTCAGGGCTTTCATCAACGTCCAGGTGATAGAATGAAACCTTTTCATCAAGATCATCGGCGACCTTTTCAAGGACGGGATCCAGCATTTTGCAGGGTGCGCACCATGCGGCGCTGAAATCGATGAGTGCTAATTTGTCTGTAGCTGAAGCAGCAGTTGCAACATCATTACTTGAAATATGCTTTACGGCCATGATAACTTCCTCTCGGTTCTAGGAGCCTGTCCTACAATGAAACATTTCGGGACACACTCCTGGTTTGATTTGTTACATTTTTCACAAGCATGATTGTTGCCAGAATGCATGTAACCTGTAACTTCTTCTATTCCAACATATAAGCGATCAACTCAATATGAGTGTTTGAATCCTGTAAAATAAAAACAGGCATCCTGACACAGCAATTCTGACCGCTCCGGTCATCCGTTATATTAAGAATGGTTATCATACAGGAATGTGAAGAATATCGCACGGATTACCTGTGCTGGAAGGGGTTGGGAGTGCTGAAAAAGTTGGAAGAAGCTGGAAGAAGAGCGCTCTGTAAGCATATTCTTTCCCGATTGCAGCAGGACCCCGTACTTGCGAGGATACCGGATGATGTTAAACCCAGCCGTATACTGCTGATGAGGTGGGACGCCATCGGTGACATGATGGTCAGCCTTCCCCTCTTTCGGAAAGTGCGTGATCTTTTTCCCGAAGCTGAAATCGGAATCGTTGTGTCACGGCGCAATCTGCCGCTTTTGAAATATGAAGATGGTTTTACAGCTATTCTCTACGACAGAAGACCCTCTGTATACCTGCGGAGCCTGATCCTTGCAAGGCACTTTCGACCCGATGTGATCGTAGATACCAGAATGCATTACGATTCAACCACTTCGTATATTTACGGAGTTGTGTCAGGCGCAAAATTGCGTTTGTCCGCATCAAACAGAGACAACAGACTGCCTTTTTCCGTAAGGGTTCCCATGCCTTCTGGAAAACATCACTATGCCCATCTCACAAAGATCCTGCTTGAGGGCCTCGGAAAGGAAATCGATGACTCGGAACTGGACAGGAAACTGAGACTCTCGACGGAAGAAATCGGATTTGCAGACTCATTCTGGAGGGAAGCCGGATTGAACCTCTGGAAAAAGGCCGTCGGTGTTAATATTTCAGCCGGTAATCCTTCGAGGGTCTGGCCTGCTGCCAAAACCGCTGAATTATGCTCATTCATCCTGAGTACTGGAAATACTCCTGTTCTGTTTTCTACACCTGCTGACAGGGATCAGGCTTTATCTATCTCCAATGCGGTTCCCGGGGTCATCCTGATCCCCGATTGCAGTACGATACTTCATGCGGCAGCTCTTATCCGGGGTTTAAAAGCTATGGTCACACCGGATACAGCTCTTGTTCACATTGCCTCATCCTATGACGTACCTGTACTGGGACTGTTTCCACAGAGAGAAGAGCATATGCCGCTGTGGTATCCCTGGGGAGTGAAGTACGAACTTATTCGAACGAATACCCGAAGAGTCGAGGATATCGATGTTCAGGATGTTATAAATGGATATCTCAAACTTCTTGAAGGGAGTCCCTCTGATTTCTGAAACACCCGGAGTCCTGAAGAAACTGGAGATACTTGGAAGAAGAATGCTTCATCATGTCCTGTTTTCCGGGATAGGAAGAGTATCAGGATCTGTACCTGATGATGACAGGCTTCAGCGGATACTGCTGATGAGGCAGGATAGAATAGGGGATATGATAATGACCCTGCCCCTTATCCGCCGACTGGGGGAACTCTACCCCGGTACCAGGATTGGAATAGTTGCTTCGGAATCCAATAGGATCATACTAAAATACGAGACCGGGCTTGATGTCATCACATACAGAAAGAACCCCGGAGCTTTCATTTCATCCCTGGCCCGGGCCAGGAATTTCAGCCCTGATGCAGCGGTTGATATGCATATGCACGATTCCACTACTTCATTCATATATGCAGTCACTTCAGGCGCAAGGTGGAGGCTTCATATAGACCGCGAAAACAGGCTGCCCTTCAATGTAAGGGTTAGCGCTCCCCAGGATGGGCATATCATGGATGCATTTGCCGGATTACTCTCCGGGCTTGGCAGGAAACTTGATACGGCTGGATTGAAAAGGGAGATTACCCTTTCAAATGAGGAGACCATTTTCGCAGAAACCTTCTGGAACCGGTCAGGCATTCCGCCGGGAGACTGTGCGGCGGTTAACATATCCGCAGGAGGGGAGAACCGCCGATGGGGAGTGGACAGATATGCCCGGGTATGCGGCAGTATCCTGAAGATGGGTCTGAAGCCTCTGATACTCTTTTCCCCTCCGGATATTGAATTGGCCCGTGCGGTATTTAACCGTGAGCCCGGGGTACTCATTTCACCTGCGACACCCAGTATTCTTCACCTCGCTGCGCTCATCCGGGGTGTAACCATACTGGTAAGTCCCGATACATCGGTAATACATCTGGCGGCATCGTACGGCATTCCGATAGTGGGGTTGTTTCTGCGGTTTAATCCGGCACTTCCAAAATGGTATCCATGGGATGTGAAGAGTGAGGTATTGACTGCATCTGATCATATCTCCCTTGATTCTATCAGCCCTGATACGGTATCGGAAGCTGTCAGAAGGATTATTTCAGATATGGTGCATGCCGCTCTATAACCGGCTCTTTCAGTATGCCCCGGAGCCGCTCACAACTGCAGAAGGGGTAAGTATCAGAATGGCCAGATCCATCCATATTGACCAGTTATCAACGTAGTAGAGATCCAGTTTTACCATCTCATCGAAGCCGAGATTGCTTCTTCCTGATATCTGCCATACTCCTGTGACTCCCGGAATTGTATGAAGTCTTTTGAAATCTCTTCTGCTGTATTCTTCCACTTCTTCGGCGAGGGGCGGGCGCGGGCCGACCAGACTCATTTTCCCGGTAAAAACATTGAACAGCTGTGGAAGTTCGTCTATAGACCACCTTCTGATAAATTTTCCTGCTTTCGTTATTCGCGGGTCGTTTCTGATTTTAAACAATGGTCCTGCCGATTCATTCTGTTCTGACAGTGACGACTTTTCATCGTGAGCACCTGGACGCATAGACCGGAATTTCAGCATCCGGAACGGTTTGTTGTTCTTTCCCAGTCTTGTCTGTTTGTAGAATACGGGAAAACCGGAGTCAACAACGATCACAAGTGCGCTCAGGATGAATACAGGGGAGAGGATGATAATTAAGAACACTGAGAGAATAATGTCTGTTGTTCGTTTAATCAGCAATCCCCACCCGGAGAGTGGAGGAGGGACGGATTCAATCAGGGTTGTTCCCCCCATATGTGCAACCCTGGCTGTAAGGCTGACAATAGCGAACACATCTGCTGCGATCTTGTACTGAACTCCGAGTTTTTCACAGCCTAGAATCACCGAGGAGAGTTTTTCTGATGGTATTGAATGGCTGGCTACAACCAGCTCCTGGATATTTCTGTCCCTTATCATGGATGAAATTTCATCAGATGATGTGTCAGGATCAATGTAATCAACAACGAAGTAGGGCAGCTGCGCCCTGTTTTCCATGAAGACCCCCAGCTGCCTGGCTTGATCTGATGTACCGAGAATGAGAACTCTTGCAGGGCTGCCCCTTTTGCTGCTGCTCTTTCTGAACAACGAGTGCCAGTAACTGAGAAGCAGAGCTGAAGCAGGAAAGGTGAAGATCAGAACAAATCTGGAAAAAAGCAGTTGTCTTGTAATGAAAGTCATGGCAAACGTGAACAGTACAGCCATGAGAGCACCTCTGATTATACCTGCTACTTCTTCTATCATTCCCAGACCGAATTCCGGTTTGTATACACCGAATACCGCCATGATAGTAACCTGTACAGATCCGAGAACAAGACCGCTGAGAAAATAATGGTAAATGGAGAGTCTGAAATCGGATCCCATGATATCAATGAGAAGCGAATGTCTCAGCCAGAATCCCCCCATGAATATCAGCGTGATCAAAACCAGATCGGTAACAGGGAGCAACCAGAGTAGATTGCGTTGTTTCTTCAAATGTCAGTCCTTCGTGAGGGCTTTATCGCATTTACCTATCATGGCACAGGGATATTCACTGAAAAATCTAACCATACTTTTCAAATGCAACCAGAGAGCTTTGACGGAACCGCCTGCGCTTTCGCGTCTGTTCTCATGCCGGATAACCGCTTCGGGAACGAACCAGACATCCATTCCAGCTTTTTTAGCGCGCATGCACCATTGGACATCCTCAAAATACAGGAAGTATTTCTCTGACATCAATCCGACCTTCTCCCTTCCGATCGGAGTAAGCCACAATGCAGCCCCTACAAGCCAGTCCACTATGGACGGGTCTTCCGCAGTGACTGGATTGAGATGCTTCTGAAGATGCTTTTGAGATCCCGGCAGCTTCCCGAGCGGTGTCCTCCGAAGAACAATATCAAGCAATGTAGGATAAGTACGCGCAGTGGAGTGTGCAGTACCGCCCGGAGCCAGCATCAAAGGACCGAGAAGAGCTGCATTCGGATGATTCATCTGGAAATCCATCAGGGTTTGAAGAGCACCGGGAAGTATTACTGTATCCGGATTCAGAAACAGTATGCTGTTTCCCGAAGTCGAAGCGGCACCGATATTGTTAGCCCGTGCAAGGCCCAGGTTCGAAGGACAGGATATCAGCGTAACCTGACTGTACCCTGCTGCAATTTTCGAGGAGTTATCAAGCGATGCGTTATCAACCACAATTATCTCGCGTGGGGACTCAGTAATATCAAGTTTTATCAGAGATTCAATAGTATCCCCGAGAGTTGCGGCACTGTTGAATGTTGTTATAACTACCGAAAGATCAAGTGGCATAATACTTTATCTGTAAAAACGGGAGGCGGTAGTGAAACCGCCTCCCTGAAATGATGATCCCTAAAGAACGGCGTCTTTAAGACCTTTTCCGGCCTTGAATTTTGGTACATTCTTTGCAGGATAGTTAATCTTATCTGTGCTTCCCGGTTTCACACCAGTTCTGGCCTGGCGATGCTTCACGGAGAATGTTCCGAAACCTACAAGACTGACCTTGTCGCCCTTGCTGAGAGAGTTCTTGATTCCATCGAGAATTGCATCTACTGCAACACCCGCTTGTTTCTTTGTGATTTCAGCATTATCGGCAACGTGCGCTATCAAATCTTTTTTAGTCACTTGTTCACCCCCTCCCATCAACTATAATGTAAAGCTATAAGGTGAAAAACTGAATGTCAACCCCTGAAAATAATTATAATTCTGTCATATATGAAGCTATACCGATGATTGTGATTCAAATGGGAGGTGAAATTATATTTATAATACACATAAATACGCATATTAATTAATGAATGAGATATAAATCAGAAATTACTTACATGCTGTTCAATTTTTATGTCCGGAATGTCTATTATGTTGATCTTGAAATAGAATCCGCTGTCCACATCGGAAATATGTCTGACGAATACTGCTTCCCAGCAGTGAAGGTTGCGGCGAAGCGTGTAACTCTGGTTGATGAAACCCTCGCCAAGCATATCGTAGTAGGCGTTGTATTCAAGAGACCATCCCGGAGTAAGATCCAGCGAGGCGGAAAAGCGGAGCTTACTGATACTCCCGGTACCTTCAAGCCCATGCCTGTAGTAATGAGAGACTACCATCCTGATGGGCATACCGGGTCTGGTAGTGCCCGAATCGGGAAGAAGGGTTCTGTCGTACCCGGAAAGTCGAAGGGAGGATGATACGGATAGATTGGTGAGCTTATTCTCGTAAAGGTCCCAGCTTCCATTACCCGTAATACCGAACCGGGAAGAGGGAGAAATATCAAGGGTTGCAGAAAGGGGAGAAAATGGTGTTACACTATCCTCGAGGTTAACTGATGTGGAAAGATGAAGTGAAGCGATATCGAAACGCGTGATTCTATCTCTCTCCGACATTTTTCCCTCCAGCCTGTTCCGAAGGCTGAACGAGATGGTTCGACTTGATGATGGAAGTCCGAAATCGGAGAAGACATAATACTCAGATCCCGCTGAATCGGAATTCATCAGGCCGCTGCTGTTCAGATACCGGTTTGGTGCCCACCCGAAGGAGACAGCGGGAGTAATTGTGTGCCGGAGAGAATTCAGACCGAAGACTCTTGTACTGAAGATGCCGTAGATATCAGTTGAAACCGATATATTCGCAGAAGCATGCAGCCACCATGGGTAATTCTCATCGTTCCTGTCACGGTCGTATACGGTTCCCCTTGCATGAATGGAAGGTGCTATCGAAAGCCAGCCCCATAATCTGCTGGATCCTGTCAGCCCTGAAGTCAGCTTCAGAGCTGAATTTGTGGCCCTTGACTCTTCCATTCTCCTGTCCCTTGAAAGGTAGTGCGCGTTTGCATTCCAGTAGATGGAGTGCCACGGGCGGATCATCGAGGGGTCTGAAGGAGCTCTGAAAAGGGGTGATGAGGGGAGTGAAAGCCTGATGTCAGGAAGCTCCTGATTTGATTCAACCTCTCGCGGAATAGTGTCAGGATCAGTATTGAGGTAACTTGTCCGATCAAACGCCGCCTGGAAACTCATTCTGCCTAAGTATCTGTTTACGCTGATCCAGGAATGCAGCTCTCCTGTCATACGATCCTCGGGGTTCTGCTGCGTTTCTTCAAGGTAGGATTTATCACTTAGAAACTCACCCTGAACCCTGACCGTTGTCCCGTCCGGGAAATCATGCAGGTGATTCCCGAATACCATCCATCTGTCCCGGTGGGAGAGGAATTCTCTTCTCCATTCGGTCCGGAGGTTTCCATTGCATAAGTACCTTACCCTGTGTCTCTCCTCGGCTGCCAGTACGAACCTGGTCTTCTCCATTATATCTGCGTGTACCCACAGATCAGCGTAATCGGAAAAAACAAAGTAGTAGCCGAATTCTCTTAGATACCTGCCGTCCCTTGAAGTCTGTCCGAATTTTGGCATAGTGAATCCGGGCTGCCGTCCCCGTCTTATCGGGAAAACCCAGTATGGAAAATAGAGAACAGGCGTATCTTCAACGTACAGGTACACCGGTCTGGCAACAGCTTTATCATCAGGGAAAACCTTCATTACGGGACAATAGAAATAGTAATGGATGCTGTCTTCATCGCATGTTGTGAATCTTGCATCGACTATGTTGAATTCGTTGCGGCCGATTCTGGTGATCGTTGAACCGGTATAGAAACCGAATTCGTACTGCGAAGCCGCATCTATTATGCGCCCTTTTCTGGTTGCAATACTGTATATCATCCCGTTGCCGAACACTGCTTCTCCGCGATCCAGCAATTCGGATTCACCGCTGGCAGTGATTATCTCATCCTCTGCGGAGTATTTGACGGTATCCGATCTCAAGGTCATATCCCGATAATCAAGGCTTGCAGAGCCGATCAGTATCAGATCTCCGGTATCCGGATAGAAAAGCATCGAATCGGCAGAATAGGCAATTGTTTCAAGTCTCTCCGCGCTAAGCGTTGAATCCCTTGAAATACTGTCAGGCTCTGCAGGATCTGCTGCAAAAAGTGTCATTAGAACAAGGAAAAATGTCATACGGCTCTGTTTCTTCCTATGATAGCAGCCCCTTCCGCTCCCGCGTCGGAACCAGACGGCAGTACATTCACATTCCACGCGTAGCGGCATCTCCTCCCGAACTCCGATTCAGCATGCTCTAAGAAGAAATCGCTCGCGCCCACAAGACCGCCGGCAAGATATATACCCTCCGGACTGAAGCAGTGGTAAAGGTTGACAATACCAATACCGAGCCAGGTTCCGAATTCCTCGAATGCTCTGAGGGCCGTGTGCCGGTTCATGGAAGCGTGGTGAGCTATCTCCTTTGGAGAAGTGTAAATGATTTCACCACTATAGTCTCTGTAGTAATTGCTCAGGGCTTCGGACGCGGCATATCTCTCCCAGCATCCTGTTGACCCGCACAGGCATTTCCTTCCGGATGCCTCTACAGTCATGTGACCGAATTCACCGGCGTATCCCGTTCCGTAAAGAATAGTGCCGTCTTGCACTATCGTTCCACCGATGCCGGTTCCGAGAGTTATCATCAGCCAGAGGCCGGAATCGGGTATGCTGGAGGACTCGATGGCCTGCAGCGCGAAGGCGTTGCAATCGTTATCTATTGCTACTGGACAGTTGAGCAGAGTTGAAAGATTGCGGCGGATAGGGTAATCCATCCATCCCGGAAGGTTAGGGGAAGAGACAAGCACTCCTTCTGATCTGTCTACAAGGCCGGCAATACCAACGCCTGCTGAACATGGAGCATCATCAGCTTCGTTGATCGTCCTGCATACCTTTTTCAGGAGGGAATCCGGCCCTGCTGCGGGATCTGTTTTCAGTGCAGCCGCTACAGCGAATCCATCCGGTTTCAGATAACCTAGAATTGTCGTTGTTCCGCCTATATCAATTCCCCAGTGCATTCCGCTGCGGGGCTGATTATTCAATGCTGACTATCTCTCCGTCGATCACCATGACCAGAGGGAAAGCGGAACGCGGGATAGATACGCTGCCAAGAGTACACATCCCTGTGGCTCCGAAGTATATGTTCAGAGTTTCAAGATGGTTTTCCAGGGACGATCTGGAAGGGACCGTTCCTCTCCAGGCATTCAGAATTATTTCCGCGGTATCGTATCCCTGGGCAGCCAGCATTGTGGGCATGGAATCGAATTCCCGCTCGTAGAAATATGAAAATCTTGCTGTCGCCGGGTTCATGGATCCCGAACCGAAGGAAACAGGGAATACAGCGCCTTCAACGTATTCACCGCCCTGTTCCAGGAGTATTTCATCGTCCCAGCCGGATGTTCCGAAGAGCTGAGATTCGACCCGGTAGAACCTGAGCTGGGGGGCGATCTGAATAGCATCCCAGGCATCTACAGGAAGGAATACACCGTCAGGGTGCAGATATTTTATGGCGTTTATCTGGTTCCTGTAATCGGTTGAGCCTGATTCGTACCCCTCCATACCGACTATCTCACTGCCCAGTTCCTGTACAACAGAACTGAACTGCTCGGCATTGGCCACCGACTCAGAAGTGAACTCATGAATTATCGCCAGGGTTCTGCAGCCCGCATTCCGTACAGCGTATTGGGCAACAGCAGCAGCATCGTCTCCCTGTGAGACAACCAGTCTGTGTACATAATTACCGTAATCATCCAGCTCGGAAGATGTCGCAGCAGGTGTTATCATGGGAAGTGACCACTTCTGTGCCAGAGGCGCTGCCAGTTCAGCGTTTCTGCTGGTAAGCGGTCCGATCACAGCCAGGCATGCGGGATTGGAACCCAGAGAGTTCATGATCTCCACGATGCTCGAGCTGTCTGCGGAGCAGTCAAATGCGATAACTTCAGGTACAGAAATAAAGAGTCCCGATGATCTTTCGAAGGCAAGTTCAACGCCTGACCTGACCCTTTCGGAGTATGTTGATCCGGAGCCGCTCAGCGGGAGAACCAGAGCGACAAAACCGTCCCCGGAGGTAACGATATCCGGCCTCCCGTACCGCTGGTGAGCTTCGGGAAAGAGTCTGTCTATTTCCATTCCTGTCAGAGCGGCTCTTTCGGTATTGCCTTGGGCCGCATATCTTTTTTCCAGTTCAAGGAGGAAGAATACTTCAGTCCATCCAGCCCCGGGTTCAGCTGTCAGGTAACTCATCTCCACTCTTTCGAGTGCAAGACGGATCAAGTCAACAGCGGATTCCGATTCGTTCTGATCGAGATTATCCTGCTGCATGCTCTCCAGTATCTCAATACTGTTTCTGAAGTATCCCTGTTCTATTTCAATCTGTGACAGGAGGAGCATTGCAACGGCTTTGCCGTGCGAATCGATCGCTCTCTGCAAAGCCTGCGATGCGGCTTCAGATGCTTCGGAAAATCTATCGATAGCCAGAAAGGATCTTCCCCTTCCAAGCTGCCAGGAGGAATAGAGAGGATTTTCCGGAAAGTCCTCAATAGCCATGGAGTAGAACCTCAGAGATTCTGAGATATCTCCTGAACTGAAGGCATTTTCCGCAAGGGCGGTCAGGCCCTCAGGAGAATCTTCATCTTTTACAGGACCGCATCCCATAGTTGATATAAGAAGAAAGATCAGCAGTGCGGCCAGAGCAGTAAGAATACAGTTCTTCAATAAATACCTCCCGGATACAGTGAATATACAGAGCAAATATGAGTCATGCAGAGATTCCGGAAAAGGGTAAAGAAAAACCCGGAAAAAGTAATTCCGGGTTCTTCAATCGAACTGGAAGCGCTTATTCTCCCGATGAGTCTGTAATTGTCTCTTCCAGAGGGACAGTTTCAACAAAAAGGCTTTCAGGAGGCGTACCCATATTTTCGATCATCCATTCCGCGTCGTCGACGAAGTCAGATTCAGGGTAGTTATCTATCAGCTGCTGAAAAGCCATTGCTGCCCTTTCATAATTACCCATATACTCCGAAAGGGTGAAACCTATAAGGAATTGTGCCTGGTGAGCGTTATCATGATCTGGGAAACGCTGGATGAATAAGCTGTAGTATTCCACTGCCGACTCAGGATTTGATTCCATCAGGTTCTGTGCTGACTGGAAAAGTGAATCGGGTCCTATGCCTTCATCCGGAAGGAAAGCATCCTCATTGATGGTAACACCATAGCTATCTGTGAGCCTTGGGATAACGGTATCCTGGAAGTACGAATTGACCATTGTGGGTTTGATGGTATTTTCGATAGATTCCCGTACTTCTTCAAGGGGGCGTGCCCCTTCGTCTCTTCTGTCTGTAACCGTGAAATAGTGCTGACCCATAGTCGTTTCAAACGGTCCGATAACATCGTATGTATCGGCGCTGAACAGTGCTTCGGAGATGATTGCCTGGTCTCCGAGGTATGGCAGCGGTGAGTTTATTGTTACCCAGCCCATATCGCCACCTGAAGCACTGGTGGGTGCATGCTGGCTTAAGGCTGCGGCGACCGATTCAAAAGTATCCCCGGCTTCCAGTGCTGCGCTCACATCGGCAGTGTCTTCCAATGATAGAACAAGTATTTGAGAAACTTTGACCTGGGGTTCCTGGTAGTAGATATCATCAAGGTGATCGTTGTAGTATGCCAGAATATCATCTTCCGGAATTACAACAGCATCCACCACTTCCTGCTGATAGTAGGTTTGCAGGAGAGCCCTGTCTCTTGCCTCTTCAACCTGCTGCATGGCAAGTTCTACCTGAGCGATCACGAAAGAGTCCTGTTCGAGACCCAGGTTCTGGGCTTCAAGCAGCAGCAGCTCACGCTCAATGATATGGTTCAGAAGGAGCCTTTTGCCTTCCGGAGTCTCAAATGAGGATCTCTGGTAGGGAGGGATCATGTTCAGTTCTTCATCGATTATGCTCTCGGTGATCTCTATTTCACCTACAGTAGCAAGAACTCGGGATGTATCGCTATCGCTGTCCCTGCTTACCCGTTCCTGTGTTCCGCATGCGCTGACAGCAAGAATTACTATACCTGCGAAAATAGATACAAATCTCATATACGATTTCCTTTCGGTGAATAAAGCGGCTAATTGCTTTCGTTATCTAATGTGTAGAGAATCTTCTTACTGGCGATTTCTTCCATTGCTATCTGAAATGGTTTTATCCTGGGATTATCAACGTCCACCAGAGGAGGAGCTCCTGATCTAAGTTTTCTTACACGTTTTGCGATAGCAAGAGCCAGTAGATACTGATTATCCGTTTGCTCTCCCATTGTATCTATGTCTTTGTAGTCGTCTGACATCTGAACCTCCGGAGAATAATGAGTAAAATTGAGAAAAATACAGTATGAACTAATTCCGTATATCTACCCTCAAATATATGAAGAGTTCCAGTAATTCATCGCAGTAGCTGTTTATTGTGTTTCTGTACTGCTATCTGCCCCAAAATGGGAATTGATGAAATCCCAGGTGGGCTCATCCAGAAGGTCAACTTCCCGCTCATCGATCTGGATCGTTCCGAGTTCAGAACGTTTCCAGTTCATAATTACGATGACGTTGTCATTACTTCCAGGAGTTGCTCCATCGGCACGACTTGGGAATGTCATCGGATGAGAGAAGTAGACTTCCACTCTTGAAACCTCGGGATCAGCCGTTGTATAGGCAACGAATTTCATGGAATGAACTATTAGCGAATCCCCTCTTGTTCTGGCCGTACGCCCTTCTGGATTCTCATAGAATGTGTAGGATGTATCGGGAATAACATCGAACACATACTCTCCGCCAAGAGGATCTATAAGTTCGTCGATACTGATTTCAAGATTTTCCGGTTGTTTGGGGATGATGACCAGAGGGTATCTCTGAGCCAGATAAGCCGCTTCTTCTTCAGCCATACGGATCAGATTGGCTCTTGATGCCTGAAGCCTTCTCATTTCCGCATACTCGGGGAAACTGTATACAAGCTGTGTTTCTGACCAATCCGGTTCCAGGAACATGGAATCGGGGTAATCCTTCTCGAAAAATCCTCCGACAATACCACCGTGTCTGTCATAATTAGGGCAGGATATTGCGAACTGCGTTCCGAGAGCAAGTTTTGAATCGTAAAGGTAAACCGAATCGAAATATCCAACTTCCCAGATAGATGGGCATACTCCAGCTACGATGGAGGAGACAGAGTCTTTCAAGGCGGGTGCAATGATATTATTGAAGTTCTGGAGTACAGTATTTATGGAGTCAATTGAGGCAGCCAGGCTTACTTCTGTGTCTATCATGGTTTGTGCGTTGAAGCCAAGAGAGTCATCGAAAAATTCTCCTGGAGTCAGGATGTCTGTATCCTCCTCCTCGATGATCGGGAATCCACTGATATACTCTTCCCGGATAACAATAAGCGAATCAAGTGTGAATCCCAGCTGGTTCTCCTGGTCGCTTATCTCCCGCTCAATGTCTGTATGTGCATTATGAAGTGCGTTGAGATCATCATCGATGCTTTGAACAGCGGCAGCGTTCCAGAGATTTTTCCATTTATCCGGAATAAGAACCTGCCTTGTGTTACCGTTCCGAAATGAAACAGTAATGCTGTCATTACTCATGGACGTTTCAAAAAATCCTTTTTCCTTCGCATACGTGAGAAGGCTGTCAAGATCGGGAGCTGGAACTCCTTCGGAATCGAACATGTGCTGAATATTCGCTTCAGCGAGTGTTCTTATCTGTGATTGGCAGAATTCCCTTGGAACCCTGTAAGTCTCGATTCTCTGATGAATCCTGAATATCAGAAAAGCGGCAAGAAGTACAATCAGAATTCTCACAAGAATCTTTGATCTCATAGAATGTTCCTCCACAAAAAATGCAGTTTTCTATTTGTTATTTGACTGTTCTGTTCCACAACATCGTTCTAAATCTACCCATCTTGTTTCATACCTGTCAATACATGACTAGCGATCAAGCGGTTTTATCACCTCTACAGGCGGAAGAAGTTCGGCTGAAATGAATGAAGGGCTTATATAAACAACACCTTCAGGCTTTACAATAGCCGTACGTACGTAATCCATTCCCGGATCGATCTGTACGGTATAGCAGCTGTCCAAATGATTGACAATAGATTCGGCACCCTTCACTTCCACTGTTGAACCCAGGGTTGCCGGCCAGTAATAACGCTCCGGTATATCAGTGGATGAAACTACAGCCACTGGAAGATTTCTGATGATATTTCTGTCTATGGTGAATTCAATGCTTGTCGGACGGAATGCAGTTGCCGTAAGAGTGGAGTACTCCTCTTCATTATTGTATACAATGTCGTTTTCCGAAAGGTCTATGACTATGGTGACAGGGAAATCCTGGTTCTGGTCATTCATGGTTACGTTAATCTGAACAGATTCAGGAAGCCGCAGTATCTGATCAAGAAGCACGCCGTAACCCTTTCCTGAAAACGTTATACGAACCGAATCGCTGTCCAGGCCGTTCAATACGATGAGATCCGATGCGACAGATGGGGGCGCGAGCGGCAGGGTGTCATCGATCTCGAAGAGGTTCTCTTTCATTGAGACCACCCAGAGCAGCAGAGAGAGTAAGAGGGCTACTATCCATTGCCATAGATGCTGCCGACTCAGTTTCATGAGATTACTTGATCGATCATTAGAATATCACTGCCCATACTCCGGTCTGTTCTCCAACTCACTCTTCTGAAGGGTTCTGAAATCCGATGGCATTCAGGTTATCTATATCAAGTTTACCGAATTTCCCTTCGTACGATACGATCTGGGATTCAAGTGTCTTAACAAGGGACTTCATCCTGTGGGGTGATATTATAACCCTCGATTTCAGTTTTGCCCCCTGTACACCGGGAACTATTCTGGCGAAATCGAGAACAAACTCAGCCCTTGAAGCTGCAACATAGAAGACATTGCTGTATACTCCATCGGTATCTGAAGGGTCGGCGTTGATTTGAGGCGGTTGTTTCATCATCTTAGGTTTCACGGTTGCTCCTTTGAAGCGATTGGCAATATTTATAACTAGGACATGCTCCTTAAATATCCGGACGGGGGAATTCTTGATACCAGATAACAATATTGAAAACATACTCAATAGCCTGCGGGGGAAAAGGGTACTGGTTACAGGTGACCTTATTCTTGATCACTACATTGAGGGTAGAGTTGACAGGATCTCTCCTGAAGCTCCTGTCCCCATTGTTTCTCTGGAAAGATCGGGAGAAAAATGGGTTCCCGGCGGAGCTGCCAATGTTGCGCGGAATATCTTTTCGCTGGGCGGTATTCCCCTCATGGCGGGAACCGTAGGGGATGACACCGAAGGCAGACTGCTTGTAGACCTTCTTGAGAAAGAAGGTATAAATACTGATGCGGTCATTTTCGATTCTAACCGTCCTACAACATCGAAAACGAGGATAATGTCGGGCGGGCATCAACTCATCAGACTTGACAGGGAAGTTACTGAACCTATCTCCGGGGAAATTCAGAATGCAGTATCCTCTCATATTGAGGGGATCATGGGTGACCTGAATGCCGTAGTTCTGGAGGATTACAACAAAGGTGTTCTTACGCCAGGCCTGATATCGAGGATTCTATCGATTTCCCGAAGGGAGAACGTTCCTGTGGCGGTTGACCCGAAGTTCGTGAACTTCTTCGAGTTTCGCAGATGTACTCTTTTCAAGCCGAACAGACTGGAAACATCCCTTGCACTTGGAATGGAAATAAAGACTGTTGATGATGCGATTGAAGCCGCTAATCAGCTTCTTGACAGGCTTTCGGCTCATTCTGTTCTAATAACTCTGGGCGGAGACGGGAGCGTACTCTGCAGGAAGGATTCAGAGCCGTTCTACAGGCCCTCAGCTGCAAGGCATGTCTTCGATGTCTCAGGTGCGGGTGATACGGTTATTGCCGTTATGGCCCTATCTATCGCCGCCGGGCTGCCTCTTGATGACGGCGTCAGAGTATCGAGCTTCGCTGCGGCGGCAACATGCTCCGAACCCGGAGTATATGCGGTCACACCATCCGACATCCTTAAGGAGGTGAAGCGTTATTCAAGAAGGAAGGATACTTGCCAGAACTGAAGCGGAAGAACTGAGCAGAAAGCTCCGCGCAGAGGGCTGTACAATCGTTTTCACCAACGGCTGCTTCGATATCCTGCATCCTGGTCATGTACACATTCTAAGAACAGCACGCTCATTTGGTGATCAATTGTTTGTAGGTGTTAATACCGATGCCTCTGTAACAAGACTCAAGGGCAGCGGCAGGCCTGTTGTCGATCTGCAGGCACGTATGGAGCTTCTGGTGGAACTCAGATCGGTGGATTTTGTGGTTCCTTTCGATGAGGACACACCGCTTAGGCTTATAGGAGAGGTAAAACCGGATGTTCTTGTAAAGGGAGGGGATTACGACGCGGGATCAGTTGTAGGGGCGGATACTGTCATCTCCTTCGGAGGCCGGGTTGAAATAGTTTCTCTCCTGAAGGAATTTTCAACCACCGGTATCATCGATGCCTTAAAACGTCTCGAAGAATAGTCTACCTTGACCTCAACCCTCCGCTGGAGTAGAAAATGCACATTCTCAGGAATGTGATAATACGATAACGCTGCTGTTATTCAATGTATAAAGGAGTGTAAATGACTGTTTCCCAGATAGTATTTAGGTACCTGGGACCATTTGTGGTAGCCCTTACCGGCCTTGTGGCTCTCCTCAGATTCAGAAGTCTGAAGAAGGAGCCGAGTGGGAATGACAGGATGATTCACATTGCCGGTCTTATCCATTCCGGCGCTATGACCTACCTGAAAACGCAGTACCGTATCCTGTTGATATTTGTTGCCCTTATCACACTTGCCCTTTTCTTCGGTATTGATCCTGGAACCGCGATAGCATTCGTATTCGGTGCCGGATTCAGCATGATAGCCGGTTACATCGGTATGAACGCTGCGACGATTGGTAATGTCAGAACCACGAATGCAGCAAGGACAAGCCTTTCAAATGCGCTGTCAGTGGCTTTCAAGAGCGGAAGTGTCATGGGGCTGGCGGTGGCGGCGCTGGGGCTTCTTGGAGTTTCGATATTCTACCTTCTTTACAGCAACATCATTCCTGCGAAGGAATTCCTTGAATCGATTCTTGGCACCATATCGCTTGAGAATATCGCAGGCTTCGGTATGGGCGCCAGCTCTATAGCTCTTTTCGCCAGGGTAGGCGGAGGCATCTTCACCAAAAGCGCTGATGTGGGAGCCGATCTTGTCGGGAAACTGGAAGCCGGGATACCGGAGGATGATCCCCGTAATCCGGCGGTCATCGCCGATAACGTAGGTGATAATGTAGGGGATGTTGCCGGAATGGGCGCCGATCTATTTGAATCTTACGTCGGCAGTATTATAGCGGCAATAGTACTGGCTTTAGGATTCGGCCTGGCTGATATTCCCGCCGGTTTGATCCCTGCCGGATCCGGTGCCACCATACAGACGCTGATAGCGTTACCGATCGTTCTGGCCGCCCTGGGCACACTTGCCAGTATCGCGGGGGTTCTTTCGGTTAAGCTGCTCAGCCGAAAAGGCAGCCCTGCTACGGTTCTCCGGAATTCAACCTTCATAAGCACAGGTCTTTCGATAGCGCTGGCTTTAGGAGCGATACTCCTATTTGAGGTCAGTATCGGTATTTTCTGGGCTCTCATCTGCGGTGTTGTTTCGGGAACTGCTATTGGTCTTATAACGGAATACTACACAAGCCGCGGCCCCGTCATGAGAATAGCCAGGAGCACTAAAACGGGTCCCGCAACCTGCATAATAGAGGGAATAGCCGTTGGTATGGAATCAACTATTTTCCCGATCCTGTTCATAGCGGCGGCGATTATGGTCAGCCATCATTTTGCCGGTCTGTACGGAATTGCACTTGCTGCCCTTGGTATGCTGATGAACGTTGGAATGACCATGTCTGTTGATGCTTATGGACCCGTGGCCGACAATGCCGGCGGTATAGCTGAAATGGCTGAGCTTCCGGGCGAAGTCCGCACGAAGACCGATAAGCTTGATTCTCTCGGTAATACGACTGCGGCAATGGGCAAGGGTTTTGCGATCGGTTCGGCAGCCCTTACAGCCCTTGCGCTATTCAGTGCTTACGCCGCTTCAACGGGGCTGCAGACCATTGATCTCCTGAAATCGAATGTTGTGGCCGGTCTTCTGTTCGGAGCCCTGCTGCCGTACATATTCGCCTCGATGACGCTCCGGGCCGTAGGCAGGACCGCCATGGATATGGTTGAGGAAGTGCGCAGGCAGTTCCGCGACATCAAAGGTCTCATGGAGAAGGAAGCTGAGCCCGATACTGAGAAGTGTGTGGAAATAGCCACAGAGGGTGCCCTCAAGGAAATGATACTGCCGGGTTTCCTTGCTATCGTTATTCCGGTTGTGATCTTCTTTGCATTCGGAGACAAAGGCGCTGAAACCCTCGGAGGTGTTCTTGCGGGCGCCATCGTATCCGGGGTTCTTCTTGCAGTTTTCATGTCCAATGCCGGCGGTGCGTGGGATAATGCAAAGAAGTATATCGAAAGTGGCAACCTGGGAGGAAAAGGCTCGAGTGAGCATGCGGCAGCTGTTATAGGGGATACTGTAGGCGACCCCTTTAAAGACACCAGCGGTCCGTCGCTTAATATTCTGATCAAACTTATGACAATGGTATCCCTTGTAATTTCACAGATAAAATGACCGGAGGAGAAAATGACTGAGAATGTGCTTGAATTCAACGATGAGAACGTAAAAGCTGAAATTGAAAAGATACGTCCTGTTCTGCAGAGGGACGGCGGAGATATCGCATTCGTAGGTATCGAGGATAGAGTTGTTAAAGTTAAGCTTCAGGGCGCATGTTCGGGCTGTGCTATGGCTACCGTAACCCTTCAGTGGACCGTTGAACGGAATCTGAAAGCAGTTTTTCCTGAGATAGAGAAGGTTGAAAACGTTCAGTAAAGGATCAGATGATGCGGCCGCGCGAAGGGCTGTAATTAAATCCCTTACCAGTGGAACCGAGAATTTGAACCTTCAGGGAAGGGACAGGGCTTTCGCCCTGAAGCTTCTGAGGGAGACAACAGTGTGGCGGGGCAGGCTCGACAGAGCCCTGGCCCGCTTCTGTTCAAAGCCTCTTGATGACCTCGACATTGAAGTTCTCGCTGCCCTGAGGATTGGAGCGGCGCAGCTGCTCATACTCCATACACCTCCGCATGCCGCCGTTTCGGCTACCGTAAGCGCTATTTCGGGCCATAGAGCATCAGGCCTCGTGAACGCGGTTCTCAGAAAGCTGTCGAGGGAGGGAGAACCGGATATGGACGGAGCCCCTCTGCATGAGGTCTGGTCCCATCCTGAATCACTCGTTGCAAGATGGGTTTCAAGGTTTGGAAAAGAGAAGACCGCGAAACTGCTGGAATGGAACAACAGTGTGCCCGGTATCGGGGGCTGCCATCGGGACCCTGAGAACGATCTTGAAAAGGGTCTCTATCTTGAGGATTACAGGATCATCGAGAGAACCGGAGAGAATCCTCTCCATTCGATATCCGATAACGTTTATCTGCAGGATGAGGCAGCTGCGATTACCGGGAAAGCTGCCGCGGAGCTTGCCGCCGGCGGGTCTGTGCTTGAGATCGCAGCGGCTCCGGGCGGCAAGACACACCATCTTCAGGAAACCGCTAAATTCGTCATTTCCGCCGATTCATCCTTCTCAAGACTGCGCAGATGGCGGGAGAACAGTACAAGGCTGCAGTGGCGCGAGAGCATTCCGGTTGTCGCAGACGGGAGGAAGCCTCCGTTCAGAAGCGCTTTTGACATGGTTTTCATCGATGCCCCGTGCACGAATACCGGAGTTTACAGAAGGCGCTCCGATGCGAGGTGGAAATGGTCCGATGAATACCTTAACAGTGCAGTCAGTCTGCAGCGGGAGCTCCTTCTCAGCGCATGTGAATTTGTTGTCCCCGGTGGTATTCTGATATACTCAACGTGCAGCCTTGAGGATGAGGAAAACCGTCTGCAGGTTGAAATGTTCGAAAGAAGCAGGGATAATTTCAAGAGGATCAGCCTTCCCGGCCCCGCTGAGCTTGTCACGGACGGTATGATTTGCATATTCCCCTTTGAGCACAAAGTAGACGGTATGTTTACCGCAGCATGGAAGAGGGACCAGTGAAACCAGTCATCAGATATAGTATTCTGGCGTTATCTGCTGCGATACTTGCCTTTATTGTCGGTACGATTCTGGCGCCCTCCATTTTTCGGACCCCCCGGTTCATCTCATCGATAGGAGCGGCTTCAGCACCTGTAACGGTTCCCGATGTCATGGGTCTGTCAAGACAGGATGCCCAGCGCTCCATAGAGTCGGCGAGCCTGATCCTTGCCGGTCAGTGGTCTGAATACGGCCCGATGGAAACGATGGGAAGCGTGATAAGGCAGGACCCGCCACCCGGAGCGATGACTCCGAGGGGAGCCCCTGTGAATATTTTCTGGAATATCGGCCCGCTTTACAGGCCCTACCATCCCGATTCACTTGTGGGTCTTTACGCCGTGCAGGCCGAGGAGGAAATCGCCGACTGGCAGCTTTATTCCATAGGTAGAAGCTGGGTGCCTCATCCTTCCGTTCCGGAGGGAATGGTTATCGGAGTTTGCCCCAGGCAGTACGACAGCCTTTCAGTTATAACGCCTGTAAGATTACTTGTATCAACAGGATGGGATGGTATTCCGCGCTTTGTGGGATTGTCCGTTGCAGATGCCAGGCAGGTTGCTTCAAACAGTAGCCTCATTCTGGTGATAGAGGAGAGGGTGACAGGTGATATCCTTCAGGATGGAATTGTCATAGAACAGATGATTCCAGCGGGTTCTCGGTATGCTTCTGGTGATTCCATTGCGCTGGTGGTTGGAAAAATAGACAATGAATGGGGGAACTGGTGATGGGGAAAGTCATGATAGCTCCTTCAGTTCTGGGCTGTGATCAGGGAAACATCGCGGAGGAGGCCATGGCCCTTCAGATGGCCGGAGCCGATATGATCCACCTTGATGTTATGGATGGAGTGTTCGTACCCGTACTGACAACAGGTGCCGCCGTCGCGGCATCTATTACCCGTCGTATTGACATACCGGTCGACGCGCACCTCATGGTTCAAAATCCCTCCAATCTTATAAAAGCCTTTGCGGATGCGGGATGCGGTTACATTACAGTACACGCTGAGGTCACTTCGCACCTTGACAGGCTGCTTCAGCAGATAAGGCTTGCAGGCTCAAAGGCGGGTGTGGCAGTGAACCCCTCAACACCTGTTGATTTTCTCAGGTGGGTTGCGCCTGCTGTAGACCTTGTACTTATCATGACGGTCAATCCCGGTTACGGCGGTCAGAAACATCTCGGGTACCTGCACGATAAGATAACGGAAACAAGACGAATTCTTGACAGTCACGGCGGGGCCGGAGCGCTGATATCGGTTGATGGAGGTGTCACCGACGCAAATGCGGGTATGCTCATATCCGCCGGAGCTGATATCCTTGTATCAGGTTCCTTCATAACCGGTTCGGGCGATCCTGCTGCTGCCATAAAAAAACTCAGATGAAAAGCCTTACCGTCATAATTCTGATCCTTTCGTTCCTGTCCGCATGCACCACCCGCGAAAGCACTCAGCTGATAGATCAGGAAGAAATGGACAGGATAAGGGCAGAACTGAATTCCCGGGCCTGCCTGACCCGTATCGATTCCCTCGCTTTCGAAATTGACGGTATTCTGTATTACGCTGCTATTGCCGAAGATAACAGACCACTTGCAGAGCTGCTGCCGGAGGAGCTGCCTGTATGTCCCGTTTCAGGTCTGGAATACATCATTTCCGAAAACGAATTGGAGATCACTATCACATGCCCGTCCGGGCACGGATCGATGAAAGTAGAAAAATAGGCTTTGTACTATTCCGTTAAATAGTGTATAGTTGCATGCTCTGTAGACTGCTTTATAAAGCGGAGCAGAGAAAACGGTTAAGGAATTGTGGAGGAACAATTTGTTTGAAAATCTGACAGACAGACTCTCCGATGCTTTCAGGAAACTGACAGGCAGGGGAGTACTCTCGGAATCTGATGTTAAACAGGCCATGAGGCAGGTGCGCCGCGCACTGCTTGAAGCCGATGTTAACTTCAAGATTGCCAGGCAGTTTGTCAGTGATGTTACTTTAAAGGCCACAGGTGAGAATGTCCTGAGGAGTCTAACTCCGGGGAAACAGGTCATCAAGATAGTTAACGATGAGATTATTGCTCTGCTGGGCACCGAAAGATCACCCCTTCAGCTCTCCGGCAAACCTCCCCTGGTCTATCTCCTGATCGGTCTTCAGGGCTCGGGCAAAACTACAGCAGCAGCCAGGCTTGCCTGGTGGCTTGCGGAGAAAAGCGGAAAGAGGGTTCTTCTTGCCGCCTGTGACCTTCAGAGACCTGCAGCCATTGACCAGCTCGAGATACTCTCAGCTGATGCGGGTGCAGGATTCTACTGCAGCAGGGATGAAAAGGATCCGGCTGCGGTCCTCAAAGGCGCCATTAAAGAAGCGCGGCTGAAGAGTTTCGATATAGTGATATGCGATACAGCAGGCAGGCTTCATCTGGATGACGACCTTATGAGTGAGCTCGAGAGTATCAGCAGGGTTGCGCAGGCGTCCGAAACGCTTCTTGTACTCGATGGCCTGTCCGGCCAGGACGCTGTTAACGTTGCTCTGGAATTCCAGGAGAGAATCGGATTTACCGGTTCTATTATCACCAAGATGGATGGAGATTCGAGGGGCGGCGCCGCACTTTCGTTCAGGGCTGTAACGGGCAAACCGATTAAATTCCTTGGAACAGGAGAAGGTGTAGACGGTCTGGAGCCGATGGATCCGCAGCGGCTTGCCGGCAGGATTCTTGGAATGGGCGATGTTGTCGGGCTGGTCGAGAAAGCTCAGGAGATGTTCGATATCAAAGAAGCGCAGAAACTGGAGAAGAAACTCGTCTCCAATTCCTTCACACTGGAGGATTTTGCGGGTGAACTGAAACGCATCCGGAAAATGGGTTCTCTCACGGACCTGCTTGAAATGCTTCCAAAGAGTATGAAGCCTTCAGGAATGGATATTGACGAATCTCAGTTCACCAGGATGTCTGCTATTATGAGTTCGATGACCGTCAGGGAGAGATGTCATCCGGAGATAATTAATGGAAGCAGGAGAAAGAGAATAGCGATGGGCAGCGGCACAAGAGTAAGTGACGTGAACAGGCTGCTGCGCGAATTCAGATCAATGAAACAAATGATGAAGCGGATGAAACCGGGGAAAGGAATAGGAATACCCGGAATGTTCCGCTGATATGGAGGTTAAGCTTGGTAATAATCCGTCTTAAAAGAATGGGAAGCAAGGGAGAGCCATCTTTCAGAATAGTGGCCGCAGACAGCCGTAAGGCTCCCAGCGGTAGATTTTTGGACAGCTTCGGCTACTATGACCCCCTTCGCAAACCTTTTGAAGTTAAAGTCGATGAGGAGAGAGTTTTCCACTGGCTCGGCAACGGGGCTCAGGTATCCGATACAGTGAGAAACCTACTTAAGAAAACCGGAACCTGGAAGAAGTGGAATCAGATCTCTTCCGGTGATGGTGAAGTCAAACCCGAGGTAGTTTTCATAAAAGGCGAAAACAGAACTTCGTAGTTTTTGACGAGTGCGTTTGCAGGCTGAACTGACATCTAAACTGGAGGGTCCTCATGAAAGAGCTTGTTGAACTTATGGCCAAAATACTTGTCGCAGATCCTGAAGCTGTTTCCGTTGAAGAAACAGTCGAGGAGGATGTTACCATCTACGAATTGAAGGTAGCCGAGAGCGATCTGGGCAGGGTAATCGGGCGCGAAGGTAAAATCGCAAAGGCTATGCGGCTTATTATCAGATCGGCTGCTGCCCGTCTGGAGCAGAAAGCTACAGTAAGAATTATTGACTGATAACAGCAATGCAGTTCCCGGCGATATCGTATATCTCGGGTACGTAGAAAAGACACATGGCCTGAAGGGCGGACTGAGAGTCCGGCTTTTCCAGGGGTTCGGATCTCCCGATGTTTCGGCGGGAACGGTGGTTCTGCTGGGCGGGAACAGACCGCTTACGGTAAGCCGATGCACTTATGCAGGAGACTCCAGGTTCAATCTCACCTTCGGGGAGATATGTAACAGGGATGATGCAGAGGAATTGAGGAACGGGTCTATTTACATAGCCAGGGATGAGGCCGAAGCGAAACTGGGATTTATACCTCTTTACAATTTCGCAGGGCTGGATATCCTGTCCCGTGGATGCCGCATGAGGATAATAGATGTTGAACCAGCCGGGGCGAATCCGATGCTTCTTGTGGAGAAGGATGAGAACAGGTTTCATGTTCCGGTTATTCTGGTGATGAGCGAGGGAACGATAGACTGGATCGAAAAAGTAATAGAGCTGGACCTTCCGGAAGGACTCGAAGAGCTTCCGTTGTAATTAATTGGAGCTTATTGTAATGCAGGCAGCCGTTGCTACATTATTCCCGGATCTGTTTTCTTCATTTTCCGAATGCGGGGTCGTAGGAAGAGCTGTTGAGAAAGGTCTGGTGGATCTTTCGATCCTCAATATCAGAGACAGAGCTGTTGATGATAGAGGTTCGGTTGATGATTACCAGTTCGGCGGCGGCGCGGGCATGCTGCTCAGGCCCGAACCGCTCTTTGAAACACTCGAGCGGATACCCTGGAGGGCTGAAGCAAGAGTCATATTCATGACGCCCCAGGGGAGAAGGCTGGATCATGAACTGGCGTGTGACCTTGCAGAGTCAGGCGGGATGATAATATTCTGCGGCAGGTACGGAGGGATAGATCAGAGGTTCAGGGATGCTGCCGTAACCGACGAGATCAGTGTTGGCGATGCGGTGGTATCGGGTGGTGAGATACCGGCGATGTTCCTTCTCGAAGCGGTGCTCAGGTGGATCCCGGGAGTTCTCGGAAGGATGGAATCCGCTCAATCGGATTCATTCGCAACAGGATTGCTGGACTATCCAAGGTACACAAGGCCTGCCGATTACAGAGGTATGAAGGTTCCGGAAGTTGTTATCTCCGGAAACCATGCGGAGATCGAGGACTGGAGATTCAGAGAGGCACTGGAGCTTACAGGAAGGAAACGCCCGGATCTGATAGATTCGAAAAGTGAAGATTATTTGAAAGAACGATTTATCCGCTTGCTGCGGCTGGCAGATAGACAGAAGGAGAAGAACAGTGGATGATATTATAAGAGGCATAGAATCCTCTCAGATCAGGGATGATTATCCCGATTTCAGGTCAGGGGATACGGTGAAGGTTCACTTTCAGGTTGTCGAAGGAGATAAGACCAGAGTACAGATCTTTCAGGGAGTGGTTATCTCCAGGCGCGGAGGCGGAGCTGCCGAGACGTTCATGGTAAGGAAAATTTCTGGTGGCGTCAGCGTAGAGAGAGTCTTCCCTCTGAATTCACCTCTTATCGAGAAGATCGAAGTAACCAGAGCCGGGAAAGTCCGCAGGGGCAAGCTCTTCTACCTTCGCAGCAAGACAGGTAAGGCTGCAAGGATCAAAGAGAAGAAGACATTCGGCGCAAGGAAATAGTACAACGGAAATCCGTCTCCATCTGTTCGATGAAAATTTCCGATCTAAATATCCCCTTATAGCGGGGATAGATGAGGCGGGAAGAGGTCCCCTTGCCGGCCCTCTTGTGGCCGCTGCGGTGATGTTCCCCCCGGAGACGGTTCTGACCGGGGTCAACGACAGCAAGAAGCTTTCCGGCGGAAAGCGCAAACGACTTTTCCCGATTATCACTGAAGAATCGGAATACTGGTCAACAGGTATTGTAGAACCCTCCGAGATAGATACCGTGGGTATGGCACAGGCTGTACGTCTTTCCTTCAGGCGGGCTGCCTGGGATATACCTGCTGATCTCTTTCTCATCGACGGTCTTCCCGTAAAGGATCTGAACATCCCCGCGGAATTCATCGTTAAAGGCGATTCGAAAAGTCTTTCGATTGCCGCTGCCAGTATTATCGCCAAGGTAACAAGAGATGAAATCATGATAGAGGCCGACCGGAAGTATCCCGGTTACGGCTTTGCTTCCAACAAGGGTTACGGTTCGGCAGAACACATGGAGGCTATAAGAAGACTGGGGCCCTGCCCTATTCACAGAATGTCCTTCGCTCCGATGAAGAATGACGCGCAGTTGAGGTTCCGCTTTGAGTGAGATATCAAAGGAAGCCGAATCCTTCGTGTGTCGATGGCTCGAGGAGAGGGGATGGAATATTGAAGCCCGTAATTTCAGAACACGCAGATCAGAGATAGATATAGTGGCGAAGAAAGAAGATGTACTCTCCTTCGTTGAAGTCAAATTCGCTTCGGACAATTCTGCGACAATTGCGCTGGGTAAGATAGATTCGGAGAAGCAGGCAAGAATCGTACATGCCGCTTCGGCTTACCTCTCAAAGAGACCTCCTTCAGGCCAGATACGCTTCGATGTGGCGATTGTACGGGGCTCACCCATGAACCTCCGAATGGACACTTACCTCGAGGATGCCTTCCGCCCGGACCTGATGTAATCTGCAGCAGCTTCCTTTGATGAAGAAAGTACAGCCTCAGTATCTTCGGAATGTGTGGATTGTCAGGTGATTGTCAGTAAATACTAAATATTATTGTCAATCCCATGCTCGATGACAGACCGGAGAACGGGGTCGAGATTTTCGATGCGGAACGATATATCCGGATGAGCAGATTGAAAGATTCTGAAAACCTCATCAGAGAAGCCCTGGCCGATGGATTGGACTCCTTTGAAGTCGAGAATAATCTCTTTGAACTGATCCAGGCCCACCAGCAGACGTTTCGCCTCTGAACGTGAGACATAGGTTTCCCGAAAAAGGCGGACCAGCACCCGGGTTCGTTCAAACTGAAAACTGAACTCCTCCGGGGCATATATGGAAAACACGTCTGCAAGCTTTCTTCGCGCGCGGCGTTTTACCTTGAATCGGACTTCAGTTCCCTTGATCGTCCTTGCCCTGGCGACATAAGTCTCATCAATCGTGTTATTGATCATGAGTTCCGTCTCATGTGATCGAAGAGTGAATTGATCCCCGGCTTTTGATGTGAAGAAGATACCTTCTCCCGAATGCTTTTTCCTCATCGTTGTGGTCTTGCCTTTCAGCAACTCCGCCACTGCTTGTGTTTCATCCGTCAGATTGTATTTCGATGCGATGGAGTGGAATACTCCGATGCCATGGTCCCGTATTCGAAACGTGCAATCGTATGAATCCAGAGAGACCTCCACCATAGCAGAGGAGGATTCTGAATGATCGATTGAATTGTTCAGCATCTCGGTGAACGCGTATTGCAGGATTTCAAAGGCGGTTGGACTCGTAAGTTTTTTCAGGTTGAGGAACAGGGCGGTTTCCTCAAAGACCCTGTCCTCTTCCAACCCTCGGAGACTGTAGCGACGCGAAAAGTGAGGGAGGACATTGCGCTGTTTCCTCCCGCCCGAAATGAAGTAACGCGCCCCGCGCGTTTGCCCCTCCTTACGAACCAGTCCCTCTGAGATGAGCTTACGCAGATGTGCATTAATGGCCTGCCTTGTGATTCCAAGCATGCGAGCGAGTTCGGTTCCGTTATTACCTCCAGAGGCGATTAGTGCCTGAAGGATATGTTGTCGTGTCTTCATTCATCGAGGTCCTTAAAGTATTGTCAACTATTTGTCAACCTATTTCAGTATATATTGTAAAGGTATCTTTTCGTCAAGGATAAGGCGGACATACCATGACAAGACAATGTGCCAAAGACCTGACGCAGATCCATGTAGTGCATGTATATTCTTCCCAGCATTTCCTGATCCTCCCATTATATAAACACCGATCAGGAAGATGTGGTTTCCGCAGCTATCCGCAGATGTCAACAGGGATGGCTATGCCCCGATCCTGATGTATGTTTTATGATAGAACAGGTGCCTTCCAATCTTATACACATTAAAATGGATTTGGAGTTTTCGTGAGTATAATTACCATTCTGATTGCCGGTATCATGTCTTCTGATCGCGGCGACTGATACTTGCAGATGAATCGGTAATGAAGAATTTTATCAGTCTCAGATCATCAGGCAGGAATGGGTGGCTGGCCTTTGCCGCTCTCCTGCTTCCATTCTCTGCAGTTATCATTTTCTGTATCGCCTCCGGTGTTCCCGATCACGCGCGAGAGGGAGACGGTGCGCTCCTGGAGTTCTCCACCAGGAGTACTGCTGCCGGGGAGACTTTTACCGGGCCATATTCCAGGTACGGATTCCATCATCCGGGACCGGCCTACTTCTTTGTCAGGATTCCGCTTCACTACCTTTTCGGAAGCAGCGCGTCCGCCTCCTACATTACGGTCAGCCTGATATGCATGCTCTGTCTCGCTTCTGTGTTTCTGCTTCTGAGGAAATGCGGCAGCCGATTGATGCCTGTAATTTTCTGTTTACTTGCCGCGATCTTCCTCTGGTCTTTTAAACCGGTGATATGGCTTAATGACTGGAACCCTTTCGTTATCATCTTTCCCCTTCTGCTGACCTTCGTTTCGTTCACCGCGGTTGCAGCCGGTTTTCATGTATTTCTTCCAGTTGCAGTCGCAGCAGGTTCATTTTCAGTGCAGACACATATAGGAAGCTTTCCGTCGGTGGCTGCCGCTGCGGTTTTTGCAGGGGTCTTCCTTGTCATCCGGTTTAAAAAAAGATCGAATGGGGGTGTTCCCTCATTGACCGATTCTTCTATTACGAGGAGCATCTCGATTGCATCGATAACCGCTGTGGTCCTCTGGGCACCTGTTCTACTGCATGGACTGATTTCCAGCAGCGGGGGAAACCTGTCAGGAATACTGCGCTTCTTCAGGGAAGCGTCCCCGGGGTTATCATTGAAAAGGTCTTTCTTTATATGGATCGATGCGGTTTCCGGGATGGAGGCAAACCCGCTAAGCGGGGAATATCTGCGCAGAGCAGGTATACTATTCCATGTTAAGGGTATCATTGTTTTCCTGCGGGTTACTCTGCTTTTCGTCTGCTGCACTTTTCTGTACAGAAAGAACCGAACCGGTTTCACGCTTTTGGCGGGCTGCATGCTCCTGCTGCTTCACCTGACAGCCTTCCTGTCCATAGCTCAGGTGCGCGGTGAACCCCATACCTACCTGTTCCTCTGGTTTGCCATCCTCGGACTTCTGTCCTGGACGGTCATACTCTCTTCGATAGCAGAATTGTCTGCCCTGCTCAAAAGTGATAAGGTTTTGTGATGGGTCATTCCGGCATGTACCGTCATTGTGCTCGTATTTTCGCTCCTGAACACTGCATCAGTATGGAATAAATCCCCGAGCAGCCTTTTTGATCCGCTTTCATATCACGATGAACAGGTTATGGCGCTCGGTGATTCCCTGAGTCATTACTTTTCCACGGAGGATGAGAGCGGCTGGGTTATCGTTCCTGCGGAGCATGATCTCTGGCCCCTGATGGCAGGCCTGCTCAACAGTCTCGATAAGGAGGGATGGAACGTATCCGTTTCGCCGGATTTTACCTTCATGACGGGGATCGATTCGGATGCGGATGACATCCCTCTGTATATCGTTCCCGATTCCTGCAGTATCCCTTACGGAAGCGAGGTTCTGTTTCGTCATGCAAATATCTTGATCTGCAGGCAGCAGAAACTGGATAACTGATTGACAAAAGCCATACGATGATGCTATCATGTTTGATGTATCCTGTCACCTTGGAGGAATATGATACTCATTCTTGTTTCCATGATTCTTGCTTCCACACCCGTTCCGTCAGGTCCCTCAGGTCTGCGTATGCAGGAGACTGCGGTATCTCCCCTTGAAATTCTGCCCGCTTCGTTTGACGATATTTCGATTATCGCGGGCAGCAGAGGAGATGTCGTACTGATAGTTGTTGCCGATTATGTCGCTGATGCTCTGGCAGCTCAACTGGCGCAGTTCCAAAGTGATATCGCATCGGAGGGATGGACGGTGCAGATGCATGTCATGAGCGGGGGCACAGTCGAAGACATTAAATTCCTTTTTCAGAATACAGCCGATCTTGACGGCGCCATCCTTGTGGGATTTCTGCCATGCGCATGGTACGAAGAGGACTACTGGGGATTAGAGGAATTCCCCTGTGAGCTGTTCCTGATGGACCTTGACGGTATCTGGGTTGATTCAGACTCCGATGGACTCTATGACACCAATTATGTTGATGTGGAGCCTGAGATCTGGATAGGCAGGATAGACGCGCATACCGCCTATGGCCCCGAGCTGTTTCTGCTTGCAGAGTACTTCACCAGGAATCATGTATACAGAACAGGGTCTCTCGGATTGAATCCCGAAGCTCTGGCTTTCAATGACGATGACTGGAGCTACTACACGGATTGCGGCCTTAACGGTATTTACGGGTCGGCAAACGTCACTGTCGTCAATTCTTCCACTCAGACCACAGCGGATAATTACCTTCTCAACCTCGAGCAGGGGTACGAATTCGTACACCTTATGTCCCATTCATGCCCCTGGGGGCATACTTTTAAACTCCCCGGAGGAATGGCAGGCACTGTGATGGCACCTGAAATAGCCCAGGTGAACCCCCGTACCGCTTTTCTGCAATTGTTCAGCTGTTCCAACGCAAGATGGGTGGAGGAGGGGTGTCTGGGAAACTGGTACCTCTTCGGTACCGATTACGGACTGCTTGTCACCGGTGCTGCCAAAACCGGCTCGATGCTGGACTTTGAAGAGTACTACGGCCCCCTTGCCTCAGGGCTTACATTTGGTGAAGCATTCAGGGAGTGGTGGGAATACGAGGCACAGGGAGGTTTCAGCAGCAGTGAGAGAGCATGGTTTTACGGTAACGCTCTGCTCGGAGATCCTACATTGAAGCCTCTAGCCGGCTCAATGAGGACGCAAAGCCATGCGGCTGCAGGGCAGCGATTCACAGAGTATGAATATATATCCACAAGCAATTTCTCCGACTGTTTCCCCGCAGCAGCGTCCAGCAATTACACTCCGCGCCGTACAGTTGCAGCATGGCTCTCCGGGGAGAACGGAAGGCTTGATGTTGCCGCGAGGCTTTACGAAGAGGGGGCAGGCTGGGGTCCGGTTATCTACGTTGATTCGGACGAGTACTGGGATGTCGGGGTCTCCGCATGCTATCACGACACCTCCCCCTGGATAGTCTGGAGTGATTTCGAGTTATCCACCTACAGCTACAGGATAAAAACAGCCCACGGTAACGATTTCTCCCAGGTTGAGATCCAGGTCGACCAGGAGGGTTACCAGATAAGCCCGGTTCTTGCCTCCACCGGCAGCAGGCTATGGCTGGCATGGCTGGACTGGGACGCGAACGGCGGCGCTGTGATGCTCAAGAGTATTGATGGAGCTTTCCCTGCAGCTCAGATGAGTTCTGCGGCGGAATGGTGCCAGAATCCAGAGCTTATAGTGGATGCTTCGGGAACCGTTCATCTCGCATGGGAGGAGCGGTCTTCCTGCGGAAGCAGGATAATGTGGTGCTGCGGTGATTCATCAGGTTTCAGTTCTCCCGTCGAGGTATCCACAGGTGAACTATGTCATTCTCCCAGCCTCGACACCGACTGGTCAAACTCCGAAACCTCTCTGTTATGGCTCGACGAGGCAGGAGCGGTCTCGATTGAACTAATGGTATGGGAAGGAACTGTGTGGGGGGATGCGGGTACCGTTCATACAACCACCGAACGCATTTCGGGAGCTTTCCTGGGCAGCCTGCCCGAGCCCATGGGAACAGGTGTCATCTGGCAGGAGGGGTGCGGAGCCGCGGCGTCGATTATGGGCTACCCCCTCGGCGGTTCTGCGCCGCTGGAACTGTATCCTTTTGCTGGTCCCGCATGGTCTCCCGTTTCGACTCCCTGCGAACTGTTATGGGCAGGCAACGAAGGCACCGGATGGGAAATATATTTTCAGGATCTTTCCAGTGTGGGTATAGGCGGCCACGGATCTGCAGGGATGCTGCAGATGCCGCAGATCGTTGAGAATCCCGTCCGGGATATCATGATTCTCTCACTTAATGAGAACAGCTCTGCTTTCGAGTCCGATATCCGCATTTACGATCTTACCGGCAGGATAGTACTCAGCAGACGATTGCTTGTCCAGCCCGGAGCTGATAACCTTCTTGACTGTTCGATTCTGCCTGCGGGTATTTACATGATCAGTTTCGGGGAGGGAATGCCCCCCGGCAGATTCGTACTGCTCAGGTAGCGTCATCCTGAAGTGAGCATGGATTGTCATTCCATACTCACTGATCTCAAGAACGGGGGCTGAACCTGAATCTGACATTCATGTTCACCGATATCGAAGGGTCCAACCGTCTCTGGGCCGGTAACCCGGACATGATGTCCGCTGATCTTGCTGTTCATGACAGCATTATCAGAGCCAGCGCTGATATCAACGGTGGAAGAGTTGTTAAACACACCGGTGATGGTTTCTTTCTTGTGTTCGATAACCCCGCATCTGCATCCGCATGCGCTATGGATATACAACTCTCCATGGTGTCTTCGGAGACCCTGCATAACCGCATCCGCCTGCGGATTGGTATTCACACGGGAGAGGCGGAGGAGAGGAACAATGACTACTACGGACCGGATGTAAACCTTACGGCAAGGGTTATGGCAGCCGGTCTGGGCGGGCAGGTTCTGCTTACAGACCAAACCGCTCACTCTGACCTGCCCGGAGATTGCATACTGAAGGATCTGGGATCCCACAGCCTGAAGGATTTCCATGAACCCTGTCATCTATACTCGCTTATTCATCCTGAGCTGACCGAAAGATATGCTGCCTGTCCGAAAGTTCTTACCGTACCGGGCAGCCTGCCTCCGGAGCAGACCCCCTTTGTCGGTCGTGAGGCTGAGATGCTCAGGATTTCAGCCATTCTGAGTCAGAAGGACTGCAGATTGCTTACCCTCCTTGGCCCTGGAGGCGCAGGCAAGACGAGGCTTTCGATAAGAACTGCTCTTGAGATATCACATCGATTCAGCGATGGTGTCTATTTCGTTCCTCTGGCTTTGCCCGAATCCGGAGAAAGTGCTGCTGCAGCCGTAGCGGAAAGCATCTCGTTCACGCTGGAGGGTGATACTGACCCTGTGTCGCAGCTTCAGCAGCGCCTTAAAGGTTGTGAGATGCTTTTTATACTGGACAATTACGAGCAGCTGACAGAGCAGGCTGATCTCCCTGCCAGGCTTCTTGAATCGTCACCCGGTCTCAGGATAATCGTTACTTCCAGAGAGAGGCTCCGACTCAGATCGGAATGGGTGTTCGAAGTGCCTGGTATGGAAGTTCCCGATGAGCCTGATCTCGATTATGAACGATATGACAGTATCCAGCTCTACATGAAAACAGCTTTGCGGTGCAGCGGCTCCGAACCGGAACCGGATGAAATGGAACCGGTCGCAGAGATATGCCGGCTTCTTGAGGGAAGCCCTCTTGCAATAGAACTTGCGGCTTCCTGGAGCGGTTTCCTTCCCGCTGAGGACATTCTTGACCAGATTCTGACGCCCCGATCCCTGGAAACAGCGCTCAGGGACGTTCCCCGAAGGCAGAGCAGTCTTGAGGCATCCTTCATGTTTTCATGGAATCTCCTGAAACATGAACAGCAGCGTAATCTCTGCAGCCTGACCGTATTCTGCGGAGGTTTCGATATGAAGGCCGCCGTAGAGGTCTGCGGTATCGATGTCAGAGGTATCATCGCGCTGAAGGACAGATCACTTCTCTGGCAGCTGGAGAAAAGCAGGTTCGGGCTGCACGGAATGATAAGGCACTTCGCTTCCCGGCAGGCAGCTATGCTTATGGAGGATTTTGCAGATATCGCCGACAGGCACAGCGATTACTACATTTCCCTCCTTGCGGGCAGCACGGAAGACCTGGTGCATGGAGACCGGGTAGCTGCAGTGAGCCGCCTCGGAAGGGATCTGGATAATATCAGGGCTGCATGGAACTACTCCGTTGAGAATCGGATCATTGACAGGATAGAATCCGGGAACAGGGGACTGGCCACCCTCATGGGAGTCAGGAGCCAGTTCAGGGAGGCATATACTCTTCTGAAGGCTGCAGTTTGCAGCATGGAAGTTAATGCGGATGATCTTCTCATGGCAGGGCTCCTGACGCAGCTCGGCTGGGTTGGATCACACGTGCGGCCTCTTGAGGAATGTATCCCTATCATGCAGAGGAGTGTTGATCTGTTCAGGAGTGCCGGGGAACCTGAGGCACTGGCGTACGGTCTGAACAACTTTGCCAATGTACTGAACGTCAGAGGGGAGGACCGGAGGGCTGAACCCCTCTACAGGGAGAGCCTGCTGATAAGCAGAGAGACGGAAGACCTTTATGGTATGGCGGCAGCTCTGAACAATCTGGGGATACTGGCGGATCATACGGGAGAACTGGACAAGGCCATGGAGCTCTATTCCGAGTCCGTGGATATATGCAGGAAGCTTGGGAACCAGCATGGTGTATCCGTCAACCTTTCGAACCTCTCCACGGTGCTGCGGGAGAAAGGTGACATGGACGGTTCCATCGAAATGCTCAACGAAGCACTGGATATAGAGCAGAAGATCGGTGACAGTTTCAATATCACACTCATCAAATGCAATATAGCAGTGCACCTTGTCATTCAGGGTATGTCCGAGCAGGCCATGGAGCTGGTCGGGACCTGTATCTCCTCCTTCGATGCTCAGGGACAGGCCGGAGGTATCGCAAGGGGCTGCATACTGCTGGCATTTATCTGCGTGGATCAGGGTAAGTTACCCGAAGCCCGCGAAAACCTCTACAGAGCGCTGGAGCTTCTGGCGAGGTACCGCTGGTTCTCACACTTCGTGGAAGCAATGGCTGTGTGTGCCCGGTATTTCCAGGCTGCCCGATCGATGGAGCCGGCGTGTATGTCAGCTATGATATCTGTCTCCCA
>JAUVIR010000057.1 GCA_030592645.1 Candidatus Fermentibacterota bacterium
GATAACGTCGCTGATATCTGTGGAGCGATTACTCCTGTTCCCGGCGGAGTTGGACCGCTTACTATCGCCTTCCTTCTCTCTAACACAGTCAAAGCCCGGACTAATGGGGTCGTATCTTGAATTTTGGCGTTTCTATTAAGCCAAAATTCAAGATACGACCCCAGTAACTTCGACCCCCAATAACTTTTGACTCTGGAAAATCTGCATCATGAAGGTTGACATTAACCATGATATTCCTGTATGCCTATAATACTGGTTATGATCGGTTATCTTTCCAGAAACCTCCTCAGGGTTTATGGATCGTGCAGTCGAAAGTGGATATTAAAAGATTCAGGGGTCATCAGTAGAAACAATGATTCCTGACACAGAATAGAATTGGAGTATTCAATGGAAGGATTATTCATTGTTCAGCTGGTAGGCGCTGTAGGCCTTTTCATTGGTCTGGGTTTCTTCATTTCAATAGTATTGAAAATGCACAGAACTCTAACTGAAATGGAGAGTACGATTGCGTCACTCGGCAGGGAAATAGAAGACCTGACCCCGCGTATTTCATCGGCTCTTCAGGAAATAGAAAAAACCGGAGAGGATATAGGCATAACTGCGAATGCTACGACGGCTCTCCTGAACAGGATCAATGGAAAAGCAGGTTCATCCCAGATGCTGGACGGGGCAGCCCGTTTCATGCCTGCAGCTGTTACTCTGATTCGCTACATCGCACCATTGTTCTCCTCCAGGAAGAAAAGCAAATGAAACGGTTAGTAATAATAGCCCTTCTGACACTGCTGGTTGCCTGTACCGCGCCGGCAATAGGTCCTGTTAAGGGAGTTCTTATAGTCTACGAGCCAGGTATCGATCTGCAGAAGCTGGACATTCTGCTTGAAGATATCCAGCTTCATGTAACAACTGTGGATACCGAGAAAGTATTTGATTTCTCCACATGCTCAGCTGAGGATTTCAGGGATGATCTCAAGACAAGGCGTACGATTCTATTCGTAACCGAAAACAGTCTTCAGCTCCCGGATGAACTCCAGTTGTTGGACGGCATCTATCGCGGAGAGGATTTATGGGCTGAGGATCAGGTAGTTCTGGGAATAGTTCTGCCCGGATATACCGATACAGACGCTCTCTCGAATCTGCTTGAACATACTTACAACCATCACCTTGAATCGTATATCTACGGCAGTTTTGTAGCAACCCAGATGAGCAGCCCCGAGAGGATAGACAGCCTTCTAACACTCGGTTTCAGTATGGATATTCCTAAATCGTACCATCTCAAAGAGTGGAACCTTGAATCCGGGTTCATCCAGTATCAGCGGTATGTATCGGATGAGTGCCTCATACTCCTGAGTATCAGATGGATCGATGATTCAGTAGTACTGTCTCCGGATGATGCGATTCTCTGGAGGGAGGCGGTTGCAAGGAATTACTTCTACGATTCTGCTGCCGATTCCGTTGACAGATCTTCCGTAGAGGTACAACCGATTAACCTCAGAGGTCTTCATGGTCTCCGGCTTTTAGGTATGTGGAGAAATCCGGATCACCTGAATGCGGGTGCGTTTACTAGTTATGTTCTCAGAAGTAACGGCAGAAGGTACCTGCTGGATACGGTAGTTTTCCACGAACACCGGGAGAAGGAACCATACATTCGTGAAGGATGGATTATTATGAATACATTCATGCTGGGGGATGACAATGACCGCTAAACTATCCAAACAAGAGCTCGAGACACTTGAAGATGATTGGATCAATAAACCTTCTGCCATTATCTGTGCGAGGCTTGCGGAAACTCTGCGTCAGATGGGAAAGCTCGATGAATCCAGGGAAGTGGCGGATACCGGATTAAGACGATGGAAGAACAATATTTCCATAACTATTGTGCTCGGTAAATGTCATCGGGATGCAGGTCTTCTCGAGAAGGCCATGGAAAGTTTCGCAGTTGTTAATTCCGCACAGCCGCAGAACCTTGTCGCTCTGAAAAATCTTGCAGAGATACATTTTCAGAAGGAAAACTGGACTGAATCTGTTAACTTTTTTGAGGAGTATCTATTTGAGCAGCCGGGGGACGATGAGGTCAGAGATAAACTGGAAGAAGCCAGATCCTGGAAGAATTCCCCTGACCAGATGCCATTAGATACCGGGGAAGATGAACCCGAGCATGATACTGATGCTTTTCCGAAAACAGAAAGAATGAACAAAGTACTGGAGTCTCAGGGAATTCTTAAAGAAGCATTCTCTAATTCAGAAGAAGAAGCTGATGATGAGGATGAGGATGAGGATGAGGATGAGAATGAGAATGAGGATGACGGATCGGATGAATCTACTCAGGAAGAAGAGGCATATGCCGCAGAGGTCTCTCCGGACAGCCTGCTTGCATTTTTCTCAGACAAAGAAAAGAAGGATCTGAACCTGAAACCTTACGATGCTGAGGGTGAATGAAAGCTTCCCGCATCATTACTGTCATAAACGGACCAAGTCTTTCCCAGCTCGGAAGCCGTGAAACCGAACACTACGGAACCACTACCGAGGATGAATTATTGAAAATGATCCGGGAAAGAGCTTCCATGCATGGTTTTACGGTGAACTTCATCCAGTCCGATATCGAGGGTGAGCTTGTCAGGGCAATTAACAGCGCTTCAGGCGGATCACTAGGTATAATCATAAACCCCGCGGCTTATTCTCATTATTCAATAGCAATCATGGACGCAATGACGGCATTTGACGGTCCTGTTGTTGAAGTGCATATAAGCCGGGTGTTTTCAAGAGAATCTTTTAGAAACAACCTCGTGACCGCTCAGGCTGCGGACGCGTTCATAGCAGGTGCGGGAATCAGAGGCTATCTTCACGCCATGGATATCCTGCAGGAATTAGCAGAAAAAACGGAGGTGTGATCAGTGCCCACCACTAACGATTTCAGGCGTGGTATGGTTATTGATGTAGGTGGAGTACTCTGCCAGATCGTAGAATTTCAACATGTCAATCCCGGAAAAGGGGCTGCATTCGTAAGGTCGAGAATGAAGGAGATCCTCTCGGGCAAGGTACTCGACCGTACATGGAGAGCCGGCGAGAAAGTTACGGAAGTAAGGGTTGAACACAGGGTCTGGGAACTGCTTTATACGACCGATTTCGAATTCGTTCTCATGAATCCCGATACTTACGACCAGATACACATCGATCTGGATCTGGTAGGAGATGCATCCAAGTACCTGATTGAGAACTCCGCTGTAAAGATCGCATTCGTTGATGACAAACCGATCATGGTCGATCCTCCGGATACGGTTGAACTTGAAGTAGTTGAAACGGATCCCGGCTTGAGGGGAGATACTGCAAGCGGCGGCACAAAGCCTGCAGTCATGGAAACCGGGCTCAGGGTTCAGGTACCGCTGTTCATTCAGGAAAAAGATATCATTAAGATCGATACCCGGAATGACAGCTATATGGAAAGAGTATAACCCTGAAACCCCGTCGGATCATACTTATTCCCACATTCAACGAAGTACAGAATATCCAACCACTTTACGATTCTATCCGCAGGGAATGCGCCTACGATCTTATGTTCATAGATGACAATTCACCTGACGGCACCGCGTTGCGGATACAGAACCTGATGGAAAAGGATCCGGGGGTCCAGCTCCTGAAAAGGAAGAGCAAGGAGGGTCTGGGACAGGCGTACAGAGAAGCCTTCGGGAAGGTTCATGAGTCGGGTAGCTGGGACAGGATATTCATGATGGATGCCGATCTCTCCCATCAGCCCATCCACATCAGAGAGATTGACAGTGCGCTTGATGAACATGCTTTTGTTGTGGGCTCTCGGTATCTCAAGGGTGTCAGCGTACTGAACTGGTCCATCATAAGGCTTAATCTCAGTTATTCAGCGAACCGGTACATCAGGTTAGTGACAGGAATGTCTTTCAGCGACTGTACAAGCGGCTTTCGAGGTTTTCATGCTGATCTGCTCCCGTTGCTTCTGTCAACGGATATCAAATCCTCAGGGTATGCGTTTCTTGTTGAGACTCTTTACGATGTCTGGAAGAACGGTACAGATATCTGTGAGGTACCTATAGTTTTCGTTGAGCGGACAAGCGGAGATTCCAAAGTTTCGATGAAGGTATTCATTGAATCCCTTGTCACACCCCTCCGACTTCGAATCAGATCCCTTTTTGATCAGTAGTTCTCCCAGAACCATGATATCAGGCTGTCCTGCAGCCCCCGCGCAGTCCAGGTATTTCCGTTGGGTACTTCAAGCATTATAACCAGTATTATCCTTCTGCCGGACGAAGATGTGAGAAGTCCTGCAATCGTTGATGTATCACTTAAAGTGCCGGTTTTGCCTCGGAATGCACCCGGTGGCAGATCCGTCATTCTTGATCTCAGAGTTCCATCAACACCGTTTACAGGTAATGTGGCGAGATACTCCACTCCCCATGCCGGTGAACCGATTCCTTCTGAGAGTATTTCCGCCAGATGGATAGGCGTCAGGCTGTTGAACCTGGAAAGTCCCGACCCGTCTGCTATCTGAAATTCAGTGAGAGATGGGACAAGTTCCCTCAGCAGCTGGCCTGCAACATCACATCCCGCTCCGGTTGAAGCGAGGTCAGATCCTGTTTCAAGGCTTGCCGTTCGGAGAACCATCTCGGCAACCATATTCCTGCTCCACTTGTTCATAGAGGCCAAAAGAACGAACATCGGATCGGAATACATTACCGATGTCTGAATCATTGAGTCCCAATCAGGCGCTTCTCCCTGCGAAACCTGATCGATATGCAGGCCGGTCGCTTCCAGCTCAAATGCAAGCATTCCGGCAAATTCAGCTGGAGGCCCGGCAAAGGGCATATAGAGAACCAGATGGGTATCCGGAAGCACAGTTCCTTCCAGTGTCAGTGTAGGTCTATTCTCACTCCAGCCCTCTACAGTTGTCCTTACTGATTCTCTCGGACCGGTAACAAGGTTGTTTGTAACCGACAGTCCAGGCAGCGGAGGATAGTGGAAGACTCTTGTCGTGTCTCCTTTGGTGGATATTATCAGCTGAAGGATATTATCTCCCACAGAAAGCCCCTCAATAGGGGGACAATAAGTTCTGCTCCAGTCTGAAGTATCCCATCCGGGGCAATGTGATTCACTTGCAAATCTTGCTGTATCCCAGAAAAGGTCCCAGGAGGACCCCGGATCAATTGAAGCCGCAGTTTCAAGGGCGACTACCCTGATATGTTCCGCGCTCAGGAGGGGCGCTCCTGCTCCTACAATGAAAAGCCTGCTGCCGGCAGTATCGGCCATTACCCTGGTTTCATATATGTACGAAGGACCAAGTTCTTTCAGAGCCACCAGCGTTGTAAGCAGTTTAACTGTAGATGCCGGTCTGAAGTAAGAAGCTCCATTGTGATTGTAGAGTAACTCTCCAGTATCAGCATCTGCAGCGTAAATGCCTGCTCTCCATGAGGATGGTATTGAAGGCATATTTAACGATATCGACAGAATCAACACTTGAATAATCAGGGTCAATCGGGTCTCCAATCATTCGACTTGATACAGGAAGAAACTAGGCTTAGATTTCGTAAATATAACTGACTAACATGACACTAGAGTAACTGGAGGTTCCCATGGTTCGGCAAATCGCAGGACTCACTTTGTTGATTATTCTCCTCGGGTGTGGTGAACAGCCAGAGGGCAATAGCACACATGTAATTAATAGTGCAGTCGACCTTGCAATTGAATACGATGAAAGTGTTGTGCTTGCAGTGGGCGATAAAACTTTCGACGCCAACATACTCGCACCTGTTCTTAGCCGATTGAATGGTGATTCCGTGCTGGTTCACCTGAAGATCGAATCGCTTATTAACAGATCTCTGATAATGCAGGATGCATACGAAAGAGGATTTGCTTCAACCAGCGCCATGGAGTTTTCATTTACCGAGTGGGAGATGGAAAAGCTGCGGAATGTATGGCTTACATGGATACTTGACCAGAAGGTGCAGCTGCCCCCTGATACCATTGAACAGTACTATTCACAGATGGGTACAATTCTGATATACAGTGAGATAGTCGTTCCGGACAGTGTTCAATGCGACAGTTTGAGACAGCTTGTTCAGGGCGGTGCTGATATGGGCGATCTTGCTGAAGAGCATTCAATCATTCCCTACGGTGTATCCGGCAGAGGAGTTCATTTGCCTGTAGACATGATGGAAGTATATCATCAGGACTACCCGCTCATTCAGAATCTTGAAAACGGCGAGTTATCCTCAATTGATTTATCAGATTACGGCTGGAGATTTCTCAGAGTCGACAGTACTTATCAGGACACTATCCCTTCATTTGAAGACCTCAGAGACGTGATATCAGCCAAGATAACCGGAAGGCTGAAATTGCTGTATCAGGAGGATCTCTTTGACAGTCTGAGAATAGTCAACAATCTTCAGATAGCAGAGGGTATTTCTGAGTTGATATCCAATCATTTTTCACAGGATGACCGGGATTATGAGCCTTTCTCAGCCGAGCAGGAAAACATGGCGGCATATACGTTCACCGACGGAGAAAGAACAATTCACTCTCTAGTTGAGAATATCAGGCAACTCCCTTCTATGAGTTCCTATTCGCCCGGTGATCCCGGATGGATCAGGGAGCATTGCCTGCTCCTTGGCCTTTACGATATCATGGCGATGGAAGCAAAGAAACTAAGTATGGATACACTGCCTGATGTTGTTTCATATTTGGATCAGCGTTTTGGCAATCATGTCCTTGATTTCTATTATTCGGAAGTTATAGAGCCGAGGCTGATTCCCACCGAAGAAAAACTGCTGGAGATCTACGAGACTGAGCGCGATTCGTTTATTGTTCCCGAAGGCAGGGTATTCAATACGGTATGTGCTGCAGGAGAGGAACAGCTGGATCTGCTGGATCAGCTTCTGGAGTCCGGGGACGACCCTTTTTCAATGATCGATCAGTTTACACCCGTAACCAGTATCCTTGCCCCGGGAGAGCCCATAGTAACCAGAGTCATGACCGCAGGGGAGATACCGCCTCCATGGGACGATATGCTTTTCAGCTCTGAGATGCATCTGGCTTTTACCTGTTCTATAGGAGCTGAAAGAGTAATGCTCTTCGAGTTGACGGAAATCATACCGGAACACATAGCGACCTTTTCTGAATCACAGGACCAGGTGCTGACAATCTTCCTGGCAATGGAGGAGGAAGAGATAATATCCGTACTTGTAGACAGCCTTAGTTCTGTATATCATATTGAGGTTGACTGGGGATTTGTCGACAGGTTTATTTTCGCTGATTCATCATCGACAGACCAGTTCTAGATCGATGTTCTTTAAAAGCAGGCTTCAATATGTATCTGATGTGTTTCTGGAGGTGTATCAATGATCTGTAGATGCTGCGGACACGATAACAACGGACGGGATAAAGGGAAGTGCGATAATTGCGGTTTTGAGCTTTCAACTCAGAACGATTCCCGGGAAGAAAAGCGCAGCGCCCTTCAGAGCAAGCTTGAAAAACCCGTGAATTTCCAGGAAAGAACCGAGTTCAGATCCCCTCCATCAAGAGGGCACAGTGCTGTGATAGGTATTATTATAGCCATTGCCGGAGTAGCTGCGGCATTTGTCATCACTCATGTTTTTGATCAGGCCGAGTATACTCCGACACTTCCGGAGCGGGAGCGTTTTGAGGAAGTTATTGAAGAAGCTCATATTGATCCCATCGCAGCTCTTATTGCCTCGGATATTGTATACGTTATGAACGACAGCGCTTCACGAGCCCTGCCAAGAGCAAACGTCGACATGACACTTATTCCCGAAGGCTCTACAGTATCATTTCTTGGAAACTGGCCCGTCCCTCTGAGACCTGCGGCTGCATTTGTTGTTCAGAAAATCAGTCAGCGTGAATTCAACGCTCTGACGATAGACAGAATTTGCGTCTGGACCGATACCACCGAAACCGAATTCATCTCAGCACCACTGATCAGGATAGAACAGTCAAGCGTGGACACCATAACCTCCCCGGTACTCGTTAAACTCTACTTCACGCCCGAGATGATGAGAGGCAGTATAGAGGAATTCAGTATCCAGTTCGATAAAGCTATCACCACATCTGAGTTCTCCGATAGCCAGCTGAACGACCTGATTCTTACAGTATCCCGAAGGTTACAAAGCAAGGATTATGAAGGGCGAAGTGTTCAGGTTGCCGTCCTGTTCGATTACAATGCGTACGACCTTGGTGATGCTGTTGATATTATGAGAAGAATTGCTCCCATGACCATCGACAGTCTCGGTTTCGAAGCATTCTCCCTTAGCGTTTTCACACTTACTGACTAAACGCAGTCTTCAGCGTATCAGCACAAGCTTAATGGATGATCCGTTCTGCCCGGATCTATATACAGCAGTGTACAATCCCGAAGGTATATCATTATTCACAGGCCAGCAGAGGTTTTCTTCAGATGAGCCTGCCTGAATCTCTTTCCTGAAAACCAGCCTCCCTGCCGAATCGTATATCATGACCGCCCCGGCTCGTGAAGCACATAGTGTCTTGAGCAGAAAAGCTGATGATGGATTTGCTGAAACCAGGAGAAACCGGAACATGTCAGTAGTTTCCGCATTCTCCTCAATACCGGTGGGAGGCGAGAATCGTACAGCGTCAGCTACGATCATGTCTCCCGATATGCCAGTGTTATCCCCGATGATAACAGATAACCCTTCTGAAGCATCCCAGAACCCGCCAAGGGTGACCCACTCGCCTGCATAAAGAGACTGATCCACTGTTACTGTATCCTCAGTGCCGTTGTGCAGAATACGGTAATCAACAACGGCATTACCTCCTTCGGGGAGCCATGCGTCAAGCATCCATGACCGGTTACTGTCGGGTAGCTCAAATGTCCATTCAGCCCAGTTTACATCCGGTCCTGAGGATATGGAATAGGTATAGAAGTATCCGTAGAACAACCCTCCTTCGGTCACATTTCTCCAGTACTGCTGTGGACCGTGAACGGTGAATCTGCTTTCAAGATTATCTGTAATACTGTCGATCCATACTTCTCCACTGAATGCATCTTCAAGGCAGTTCCACAATTCATCTCTTGAACCGTCGTAGCCCAGCGCCCAGATACCAACCCCCTGCAGATCAGCTTCTCTTACGATGTCATATTTCAGCTCAAGGCTCTCTTCGTCATCGTACCAGCCCTGGTTCCAGGAGCCGCTGTAGTATGCGTACCATGGGGTCAGGGATTCATTATCCCACAGCCTGCCGTACGCGGCTGCACGGTCAGCCAGAGTTGTATAGAACAGGGTCAGGCAGCTACCGGTTACGGATGAATGTGAAGAACTTCCCGATGTTTCCCATTCATGGCCGTAGTAGGGGAGACCGACAACTATCTTGTCGTGCTGTCCCGGTGCATAAGTTGCATAATCCCCGAGGCACCAGATCATATTTGCTGATGATTCCGGGGTTGAACCCCATCCGGTGAGGGGGCAGCATGGGCCGGCAACCGTTGACCAGGATCCATGAAATGGGTAACACATTATAAACAGTGCGTCACAAATATCAGCAAGTCCGGCGTAATCAAAGGCGCCGCTCCAGTCCACGGCAGGTGTGCAGATAGAGAGGTGGCTTCCCGGAACAGCTGCTTGGAGTTCAGATCTCAGTTCGATCATGAAATCAGTCAGATTGTCCCTGTCCGCTGAGCCGACATTCTCGAAATCGATCGAGACACCATCCACAGGATTGTCATCTATAAGATCAACGATAGTGGCTATTGCAGCGTCTCTGTTGGTGGTTAGAATCGAATGTATGCCTGCTGAAGAGAAATTAACAACTGTCACGATAGCGATTCCTCCGGCCGCATTCGTGCTGTCTATAGCATCTGAGAAGAGGGATGGAAAACCGTTCCATGCGCTTATCGTTCCAGAGCTGTTCATGTCCACGCAGAAGCAGGCCAGAATGCTTATTAGATCGTACCTCAGCCATGTATCGTTTCCCCAGTAAGGAAGGAATCCGTATACCGTTCTGTTGAGGGATCTGCCCATGTTTGAACCTGTGACGGATAGGGTTTCCGTTCCCTGGTGTAATTCATGCTCTATCATGTGCATGGAGGGAAGCTGACTTCTCCCGCATGGTTCAGTCGGACCCGGGCCGGACAGTAGTATCGATAGTACAGCTATCTGCCACATATTAACTCCCTTGAATTGTTGTATTATTACTTATACAAATATCTTCCGGAGCAGTCAATCATCCGGTCTGACTGCAGCGGAACCGAAGCAGTTTTAACAGGGGATTCCCCGGGAAGGCTTCCGAGTGACCGACAGGCAGAAACTTGAAATATTCTCCGGAATACTGCGATTCAAAACCGTATCCCGTCAGCCAGGAGAAGTCTTTGACATGAAACCCTTCACGGAGATTGCTGAATATCTGGAAAAGGTTTTTCCGCAGGTGCACAGAAATTTCAGAAGAGAAACCGTTGGCGGAGGAAGCCTTCTGTTCACGCTTCAGGGCGCAGATCCATCCCTGAAACCCATTATGCTCACAGCCCATCTGGATGTAGTTCCGGCCTACGATGGTGAAAACTGGCTTGAACCCCCATTCTCCGGCAAGCTTCGGGATGGAAGAATCTGGGGAAGGGGAGCCATCGATTACAAGGTTGGTGTCTCCGGCATGCTTGGGGCCTGTGAGGATATCCTTGAGGGGGGGTTCACACCGGACAGGACAGTAATCCTCGCCTTCGGGCATGATGAGGAAGTGGGCGGGGAGAGCGGCGCTGCTGAGATAGTCAGGATTCTTACGGATAGAGGTGTATCCCTCAGCTCTGTACTGGACGAAGGCGGTTACATCTACAGCTATCCCTGGATGGAGGGTGATGCTGCTGTTATCGGATTGGCTGAGAAGGGATACCTTACGCTGAGGCTGACAGCACACGGTGTTCAGGGACACGCTTCCGTACCGGAACTCAATACCGCTGCAGGCAGCCTCTGCAGGTGTCTGGCTGAACTCGAAAAGAACCAGTTCGAAGCGAAGCTCTGCACTCCTGTGGAAATGATGCTTGGGGCAACATCGGGCATGCTCGCGGGATCACTGATCGCCAGAGATCACTTGCCAGCTCCCGCAGAGATGATGCATATCATTGAAAAATGGCCTTCGGGAAATGCTCTTGTAAGAACCACAACTGCTATAACCATGATCCGGGGCAGCAGCAAAGAGAATATCATACCCGCATCCCCCTGTGCCCTCGTAAATTTCAGGGCTATTCCCGGTGATAGTTCACTGGAAATTCTTAACCATGTCCTGAGTGTAGCAGAATCGTTTGGGGTAGAAGTACAGTACGAGGATAAGAATCAGATACACGAACCCTCAGGTATAGCTTCGATGGAAACGGTTGAATACGGAGCCATAGAAGCAGCAGTACGGGGAATCTGGCCTGGTATCCCCGTTGTGCCGGGCATTTTCCCGGCAGCTACCGATTCGCGGCATTACTGCAGAATCGCTGATAACATCTACAGGTTTGAGCCTGTTCACCTAGGGAAAGATGGTCTCGGAGCGCTTCATTCCGAAGGTGAATCCATTTCGGTGGAGGATTATCTCAACGCTGTCAGCTTCTATACCGATTACGTAAGGAGAGTCAGTTCCGTATGACTGGATCAGGGGAGAAGGAAATCCTCAGAAGAACGACAAGGATTACACTGGCGGGATTTATCCTTAACATTCTGCTGTCCAGCTTCAAGCTTGCAGGAGGGATACTGAGCAACAGTAACGCCCTGGTTGCGGATGGCGTACACAGCCTGTCTGACTGTATCACAGATGTAGCGATACTGATCGGGGCAAAGTTCTGGACAAAACCATCCGATGCGAATCATCCGCACGGTCATTCCAGAATAGAGACACTTATATCGGGGTTCATCGGTTTCTTTGTATTGATCACTAGTGTATACATAGCATGGAAATCTTTCGGAGCAATAATGAACCCGGCTGAAACTCCGCCGGGGTGGCCGGCCTTTGCGGTTGCAGTAATCGCGCTTCTTGCCAAAGGAATTATCTCCAGATGGACGTTTAAAATAAGCAGAGAGCTCAAATCCGTCGCTCTCGCTGCCAACGCAATGCATCAGCGATCCGATGCACTCAGCTCGATTCCGGTAGCAGTAGTGGTGCTTGCCGCAAGGATAGAACCTTCGCTCATAGTGATGGACGGCATCGGTGGAGTGATTGTATCCCTGTTCATTTTCAAACTGGGAATCGATATTATCAGACCTGTTCTGTGGCAGCTTTCGGATACGGCTGCCCCTCCTGAGATAATAGAAGAACTGAGGAGAATTGCCTTATCGGTAGAAGGTGTGAAGGATGTTCACGACCTCAGAACGAGATACCAGGGGGATGGTATTCAGGCTGATATGCATATTGTGGTCGCTGGCAGTATGCCGCTTGAGGAGGCATTCATCATAATCAAGAAGGTTGAGCAGGACCTTTATTCAATGGGACCCGGCGTTATTGATGTCATGGTGAGACTTGAACCGGGCTAGTTCCATCTGACATAAATGCTGCTTTCTCAGCCCTTGCGTCATACCTGCGGAACTGTATAATTATTAAAGTAGTGTGCATTCCCAGGAGGAAGGCGATAATGGGTTTCAGGGTTATAAGCAGTGCTTTTAAGGATAACGATTTCATTCCCCCCTGGTATTCCAGATCCCAGGGTGATTCATCTCCTCCTATCGGCTGGACAAAACCTCCAAGAAGAACCGTAAGCCTTGCCTTTATAGTTACCTGCACAGACGCTGATACCGCTAAAGTGTACTGCCACTGGGTAATGTACAACATTCCCCCCAAAGCAGACACGATTTACGGAAACCAGCCGCACAAGAACGTTTCTCATGACGGTACGCTGCAAGGGGTTAACAGCTTCGGCGGTGTTGGCTGGGATGGTCCTGCTGATGATATCTGGGAGCAGGAACTGCACTTCAACCTCTACGCTTTGAATACCAAACTGGATCTGCCGGGCGGATCTTCGTACCATGATGTCCAGGATGCCATGGAGGGTCATGTACTGGAAAAAGCAGAGCTTATCGGAAGGTACTCGCCAAACTGAAACCTGAAGAACTGAGAAGCAGATTCGCAGCTAACTGGAACATCTCCAGGGACACCGTTTTCCTTAATCACGGTTCCTTCGGAGCATGTCCGGTTGAAGTTAGTAATTACCGTAAATCTCTGCTTGACGAATTCGATAAGCAGCCGGTACGTTTCCTGCTCAGAAAATACATACCTGAGCTTCCCCGAATACTGGAGAGACTGGAGACATTTACCGGAGCGTCTCCCGGTTCCGTAGTACTCGTTCCAAATGCGACCACAGGCGTGAACACCGTTCTTTCAAACCTGCAGCTGAATCCCGGAGACGAACTCCTGACAACAGGTCAGGAGTATTTCGCATCCAGGAACGCCCTTGAGTTCTACGCCCACCGGAATGGCGCGGAGATCGTAGAGGTTCCAATTGATGTTCCGGTATCCGATCCTGATCAGGTTATTGATTCTATAATGTCACGGATAACCAGCAGGACGGTTCTTGTACTTATTGATCATATTTCAAGCGCAACTGGTATGATCTATCCAATTGAAGAACTTATTCAGAAACTGGATAGACTCGGGATAGATGTACTTGTGGACGGAGCGCACGGCCCCGGTATGGTTCCTCTGAACCTGGCGGAGCTTGGTGCCGCCTATTACACCGGCAACTGCCACAAGTGGATGTGCACACCCGGAACTGCTGCGATACTCTACGTCAGGCCTGACAGGCAGAATGGTTTCCGGCCTGCAGTTATGAGCCACTTCGCTTCTGATTTTGAAACTGAACTATCCGAATTTCAGGTTGAATTCTCCTGGAACGGGACGATTGATCCTACTCCCAGAATGACCATACCCTTCACAATAGATTATCTTGAAGATCTGCACCCCGGAGGGTGGAGCGGGATCATGGAGGACAATCATGAGAAGATGGTCAGAGCCAGTGAATTAATCGAAGAAAAACTTGGATTGCAGCTTACATGTCCCCCGAGCATGCTCGGTTCCATGGGTGCGGTGATACTTTCGTACAAAGATCCTTCTGGATTACCTCACCCCGAAGGTATCGATCCGCTCTGGACCTGGCTGCTGAGGGAAAAACAGATAGAGATACCTGTGATCCATACTGCCGATCCCCCAGGAAGGTTTCTCCGATTCTCAGCCCAGCTGTACAACGGTGATGCCGAGTACGAATACCTCGCAGAAGCACTCAAGAACTCACCACATCTGTAGAAACACATAGTAAGTATTCAGCCGGCGTCGCGATGAAGTGGTTCCGGGATACAACTCATCCACAAATATTCCAAGTGCCCGACGGAGCAGCTGCATTGGGACGGAGGTAATTAGATATTCTAATTACCTCCGTCCAGATGTGTACAGCACTGCCCAGTTGTGTATCTTAGTCGTTTTCCTTGATACAATGAAGGATTCCGGACTGTATCAGATCCAGCCGCGCACTTACCATTTCTTCAGGACTATCTCCGTGAAACTCTTTCGCAATATCTCGAATTAAGACAGAGGTTTCTGGATCAGAAAGAGCTTTGTTAATAATGGATAGAATTCGATCATTTGTATCAAGACGAAATACTCGTCCAAAATTCCTGCCAAGAATATATGAAGCCATCAATTCAAGATCGAAGCCAAGGCGTTCAAGAATAGATGGATATTGATCATATAGAACATCTTCCGGATACCAAAGGTGAGCATTACGGATTAAATACGCTATATCCCTTGCGTCTTCTGTACTTTTTTGCGCATGTCTATCTTCCCAAACCAGAAACTTTACGCCTAGCTGTTCGGCGTAGCTAATTACGGGAACAGCAAGCTCTGGAGTAACGTTAATTACAACAGCAGAATCCACTACTTCCTCAAAGCCAATGACACTCATCTTAAAGCTGCTATCTTCTCCCCAGGTAATGTCTCCATCAGGATTTGATATTGCACCAAAAGGCACAATATCAATGAGAGATCCATCTTTATGCACTAATCTTTGCAATTCGTGTCTATCAGGTTGGAAGTCGTAATGCTCACAAAGGTAGCGACGCAATTCATGATATTCATCATAACTATCCACGTATACAGCGAAATCTATATCACCTGTTGCTCGTCCAGGATTCATATGAAGAGCTTTCTCACAGAGTAACACTCGAGCCCCCGCTCCACATACAAACCATACGTTAATTCCTACTGCATTACATGCCTCTGTAACCGCTCTGAGAAGATTAAGCGTTGTCTCATCAACTTCGACCTCGTACCTATTCAAGATACTTCTCCCGTATTATTTTCGCTGCCTCAATGTTCCGCGCTTGGTTAGTGTTCATTAAATCTGCATAGGCTAATAGCGGGGGTACTACGCCAGTGGTAGCGTAGTTATCATGCATTTGGAGCCAGAACTTATCATATACGAAGGTATTCCCATTCTTGTCTTTCCTGAATCGGAGAATATTCGCAAGCTTTGTGATCTGGTTCCCTGTATATAGAGTAGTTATCTCTGGATGAAGAAATCCTCCTGTTAGGATTTCTGCTGCTGGCTCACCACCCAGAAGAACATTGTACTGAGTAATATCAACTTCTTTCCACCAGAAAAGCTTGTCTGTTGTGAATCGTCGAAGATTCAGATTAGGCCTTAACTCAATTGGATACGCATCTACCCATCCATCTATTAGCTTATCGACATTCTGGAGAGTCCTGGTTCCTTTGTATGTGCGTACATAGCCAAATCGCTTCAGATCTGCGAACACGTTATGTATCGTGCCAAGAGCCAGTCCTGTATTCTCTGCAATTTCACGATATGCCATTCCAACCGCATTTTGATTGCATAAAAAGTAGAACAGTACTTTCAGCCCTGCTTCTCTAAATAGCTTCACTCGTCTGTTTGCATAGTCTGTCCTCGGTAGTCTATTACCTTTGATGAATGCATATACGAACGGTCTCTTCTGGTGTATAAACATGTTACCGACTGTATCAAGGAACTGTATATTTTGTTCTCTCATCTCATCTGCTAAAGGGGGTGTTACATACCTCGTTACAAGTAATCTTGGAAGGTTGCACTGATCCAATAAAAGCTGCCTTGCTCGAAGTCCTTCCCTCCTCAATTGAAACTTCATCTCAACTTGAAATCCCTGCCGGAAAGTATTTTCAAACTCAACATGAGCATCTTCAAAAATTACATCTTTCGCTTGATTTTTCCAGTGAATAGTCACCTTTCCCACAGGAAGTACTTGTGCCAAATGCTGGAGAGCCTTTTTCAATATTTCTTCTTCATTTTCATTAAACAACGCTATCATTCCTTCTTTGTTTGTTCACACAATAGCCACGTTCACTGCCCGTGAACATACACAATTCGTGAACACGATGCAATGATGTCAACTTTGTTATTTTGTGATATCTAAAAAAATCGCTTTCACTTATGTCCAACATCTAAGAGAATTATGTCCCTAATTCAATCTGTGAATTCTTAGAGGCTGTTTGGGAGGCGGCCATCATTCTCTCAACTGGTTATTATTGAATCAACCCAAGAACCAACAAACATAGAGGAAGAGAATGATCGTCAGAAGAGCATATGGATTCAGAAACTTCGCAAACTATAGACTGAGAGTCAGAGCCTTATGTGCTTAAATTGGATAGGTGCCCCTGTTAATGGTGTAGAGCCCCCGAACTTTGGTACGCCCGACAGGATTCCCTTCGACTCACTTCGTTCGCTCAGGGTAAACTCACCAGTCAGATCTTCGATCAGAGGTTCTAATCCACAGTCTACCAGCAAAACAAAAGGGGGCTGATGCCCCCTGTTGTCTTACTGGTACGCCCGACAGGATTCGAACCTGTGGCCTGCGGATTAGAAGTCCGCTGCTCTATCCAGCTGAGCTACGGGCGCATGTTCCGTTGAAAGTACGAGCATCAATATAACGGCCGTATAACGGGGCGTCAACTTCACTTTAGCGA
>JAUVIR010000027.1 GCA_030592645.1 Candidatus Fermentibacterota bacterium
AATGTTTTACTTTTCGGGGTCTTTTTTTGTATTTTGGCATTCCATAATTTATTAACAACCCTAATCCCAAATTTCAATATACGACCCCGATAACTATTTAAACAGACAAAATGTTTAGATGTTAGGTCCGGCCCCCAGTGTTTTATGGAGGCGCCAGATGTCCCGGAGGGCCCGGGGAACACGTTTTATCAGAGGCAGGGGTGTTGCGCGGATCTCCCTTAAGTGAATGGGGATTTCGCGGATACTGACTCCGGACCTCTGGGCTCTTATCACCAATTCTGTTGGAAATATGTCAAGCTCATACTCACACAGTGGCGGAATATCCTTGATGGCATCCCTCCATACTACCTTCGGGCCGTGTGTATCCGTCCCCCTGTATCCAAGAAGAGTCCTCAGAAGGAACGTAAGCGTAAGGGTTGCGGCTTTTCTGAAAAGCGGCCGCCGGTCATCCTTTCCCGCAAGTACCTTGGACCCCTGGACAAGGTCAACATCATTCCTGCTCAGGAGCTGCAGACCCCTTATCCAGAAATCCGTATCAAGTACATCCAGATCATCAATTATGACTATATCCGCCTGCGATTGCAGCAGTCCGGTTTTCATAGCCAGGCCGTAATTGGGCATGGGAAGTGATAATGAATCAAGAGCCGGATATCCTTCTTCAATGACGTGAAGCAGATCTTTTGTCCTGTCCGTAGAGCCGTTCTCGATAACCTTTATACGAAACCCCTGCGGAAGGATCTTAAGTACAGGCACAAGCTGGCTTTCGAGAATATTCTCCTCGTTGTAGACCGGTACGATAACCTCGACTGCTGGTGCGTTGTCCGGACGTGCTTCAAGAAGACTTTCCGTCGTTGTACTTACTTTGCTCATGAAGCTTTTTTCCTCCTGTACCCGAATCTGGCGGCCAGCAGGCTCAATTCAAATAGCAAATACAGAGGAAGGGTAAGCATGATCTGGGTGAGGGGATCAGGCGGGGTGAGGATGGCAGCGATAATGAGAAGTCCTATTATTATGTGCCTTCTGTATTTCGCCAGTACTGCAGGAGTTACGACTCCAAGGTTTACCAGTATCAGTATAAGAACCGGCAACTGGAAAGCCACAGCAAATATTATGATGAACCTGCTGAGAAAGCCTATATAGTTAGCAAGGCTCCAGTGGCCTATGATATTTCCCGTCTCGAAACTTCTGAAGACATCGATAGCCGGTTCCAGCATGAGAAAACATGCAAATGCCGCCCCGGCAAGAAACAGAAGAACGGAAGCAAAAGCTGAAAAAATCGCTGTTTTTCTTTCTTTCCTGAACAGACCCGGTGAGACAAATCGCCAGAACTGATAGAAGATAACAGGTGAAGAAACAAGAATACCGGCTGCGAGAGAAAGGTTGAGATGCGCTGCGAAAGCCTCGGTGGGGGCAAGGGTCTGAAGCTCGGATGGACCGCCCGAAAGGACAAGCTTCATTATCCTGCTGCTGAAAATGAATGCTAGAACGACCGAGCCCGCCAGTACACCCAGAACGCTGAATAATCTCTGCCTGAGCTCTTCAAGATGTTCCCAGAAACTTCCCTCCGTGATGTTTTTCAATTGCTGATCATGACTGCAGCAGTTTAAGAGCGAAAGGAAGAGCCTTCTCCTCCTGATCAGGTGTTAGACGCTCCAGCCTGCAGTCGCACCAGTCAAAGGGGAGTGCCCATATCCGCCCGTCTCTCCGGGTCTTTTTGTCTTTTTCGAAAAGAAGGGAGAGTTTCTCACCCGAAATGGTATCGCTGAGGCAGGTTGGGAGACCGGCCTTTTTCAGCATACGCAGGATCTCTCCGGGCAGTTTACTGCTGCCTCCCAGGCTTACCGCAATGGCAGCCTCCCCCAGAAGCCCCAGACCCACTGCTTCCCCATGCGAAAGCTGGAAATCACTGGCGCTTTCCAGAGCGTGTCCTATGGTATGTCCCAGATTAAGAAGCATTCTCGTCCCGGTTTCTCTTAGATCCCGGGCTACAATACCGCCCTTCACTTCAAGACATTTATGTACAATTTCCAGGATGTCATCCTTATCGGGCTTCTCAATATCCATCTGCTCCAGTAATCCCTCTATCGACCTGTCCCCTATCAGCGCGGTTTTTATTATCTCCGCTATTCCGCCCCTGAATTCTCGATCCGGAAGTGTATCCAGAAAGTCAGGTGCTACAAGTATCTTCCCGGCGGGATTGAATGTCCCGACCTGATTTTTGATTCCGGCGAGATTCACGCCGGTTTTTCCGCCGAGGCAGGCATCCACCATGCAGAGAAGAGTGGTTGGAACAAGCATCAATCTCAAACCGCGGAGATAAGTTGACGCTGCCATTGCGCCAATGTCGCATACCAGGCCGCCACCGATCACAGCAACTGGCGTGTCTCTGTGGATCCCCGCAGCTGACATGCTGTCCCAGATCTGGGAAAGGGTGAATGTGTTCTTCAGAACTTCCCTGGATTCCATGACGTACAGCCCTGAAGCTGACAGTATCAACGGTTGCAGCAGATTGTCCCACAGTCTTATCACTTCAGAATCAATTACAAGGAACGGGTGTTCCCATTCATCTGAGAATTCATTCAGCCACAGGGACTGTTCCCTTTTCAATGAACAGGTACGGACAGTCGTTGCTGGCATTGCGGTATTCCACTTGAAATTCATCATTTAGGCCCCCAGACAAACCATATAAAAGCAGCGCCAACTGCAGTAGCGGCTATTGTGAACGGCAACCCGATCCTGACGAACTCCATGAATGATACCTTGTAACCGTTCTTTCTCAAAATAGATACGGATACGATATTCGCCGCAGCGCCGACCGGGGATATGTTCCCCCCGAGGCACGCTCCGATAAGCAGCCCGAAAGTAAGGTAGTAATGACTCTGTCCGGCTTCTCCGAGAGTCTGCGCTATCGCATGGGTTACCGGTATCATGGCTGTCACGTAAGGAACATTGTCGATAAAAGCGCTTAGTATAACCGCGCTTACAACAACTATCAGAAAGGCTAGAAAGGGGCTGTTCCCGGATACACCGGCCAGAAAAACACCGATCTTATGCATGACTCCCATTTCCTCAAGGGCGCCCACCATGAAGAAGATCCCGGCAAGCAGGAACAGTGTATCCCAATCGAATTCCCTCAGGATCTCCCTTGCCTTGCGGTCTCCATGCTTTCCTCTGCCTCTGTTTCCAAGGTGCCCCCTTCTGAAGAAGGAATGCCACACTACCGCTATTGCACCTCCGGTAATACAGAGCAGACCTGCCTCAATACCTACTCCCGGAAAAAAGAAACTGAGTATTGCCAGACCCAGGATCACTCCGGCAAGGATCCATGCAGGGAACCAGCTGCTGACTTCCGGGATCGTGACTTTCGGGAGTGGTCTTGAGTCCTTCTTCAGGAACTTCCTCAGAATGAAAAAGGATGCGACTGCTCCCAGCTGAACGGCAAAGAATATGCCCGGTTTTCCGTTCATGAAGAAGAAATCGTTGAAATCCATATTCTCCGCTGCAGCCAGTATCATGCTGGGGGGATCGCCGACCAGTGTGGCTGTTCCCTGGAGATTGCTGGCAACCGCAATTCCCACAAGCAGGGCTACAGGATTAGCCTTAAGTTTTCGGGCCACCTCCAGAGCTATCGGCGCTACTATCATCACTGTGGCTACATTCTCCACAAAAATCGATATCACGCTCGAGAGGATACAGAGATAGATGGCCGCATGGCCGTAGTTCTTTGAACGGCTTACGATGTGGCCGGCAAGATATCCGGGCACTCCCGTTTCGATGAGCACCTCGGCAATAAGAAGGATACCTGAGAATATCAGAAGAACACTGAAGTTAATGCCGCCGGCGATGGAAGCCAGCTCGTGGAGGCCGGCAAAACAACCGAAGATAATGGTGAATACAACCGCCAGCCCCGCAGTGATCCAGATCGCCAGCCCCCGTTTTTTATGAGCGGTGGCTATGTAGACGTACGCGAAAACAAAGAACAGCGAAAAGATAAGACCGGAAGTCAAGTTCAGTTACCCTGCTGATACTCTACCAGGGTCAGGCTGCTGTCAGCGGTTACCCTTGCTACCAGGCCCACATCGGGGGCAAGCCAGATGTCTCTTTGAACGATCGTAGTTTCCGGTTCGAATCCTGCAGCCCTGATCCAGTTGATCGTTGTTTCGTTCTGTCTCAGATGGTAGCACTGCTCCCATTTGCCGTCAGGACTGGTTTCAATTCCAAAAACGATCGAAGTCCTTTTCCAGTCATGGCTGATTGTAACACCCTGGTTCACGGCAAAGGTAGATGCTGAATCGGTTCGAGAATATCCTGTCGTAAGTGGCCAGTCCAGCCATGTCACCCAGGCCTGGTAAAGCGGAACTTCGTATCCGTTGAACATGACTCTGTGATCCTCATAGAATTCGAGGTACCCGTCATTTGCTATCCAGTAAGTGTAATCCGCCCCGGAAAGAATCCTGTAACAGGCTCTCTCTCCCTTTTCGGTCTGATCTATCACCGATACGATAAGTGTTCCACCACCGTCGATCGAATACTCCCACTGGCTGCCTATATAATTTATCGGATAGTAACCCGCTCCCATTCGGAAGAAAAGTGGATTTCTGCCGCATCCTGTAACCGCTGTAAGTATCAGGATCAGTATGGCCGGCACTGCAAGCCACCTCATAATTCTACCTCCCTTGAAATACCAAACCGGAGGGTAAATACATCTCCATTCTCAGTCTTTGCCATTATGCTGGAGTAATCTCCGCCAACTTCTCCTCTGAAGCCGCCTCCCAGGCTGAAATTCCATCTGAGTCCGATTTTCCAGAATGGATCCCAGGTTGCGGGGTCGGTACCTCCGCTGTTGCTCAGTGAGCTTCTGGATAATCCGAAGGCGCACACTACACCTGGATTGAAAACTTTACCCCAGGGTCGCAGGTAGTATCCTGCTTTCAATTGAGGTTTCAAGAAAGTCAGGCTTGCCGCCCCCTGATCACTGCTTCCGAATACACTTAATGAAAAGCCCAGTCCAGCCTTGAACGATGGGTTCACTATCCAGGAAGCGAACAGTCCGGCATCAACGCCCGTATTCAGACTTTTTCCCCACTGTCCGGACGGATACAACAGACCGGTTTCCGCTGCAAAATCGATATCAATGGCCGAGCAGACTGCTGCAGCCGAACATGCCAGTATCATGACCCATTTCAATTCTAAATACCTCCTCACAGATCCAGGGCAGGCAGAGGTATATCCTGCATGCCTGTATGGATCCGTACCGTTCCTCCAATTACTTCTCGCGATGCATTCTCGGCGAGACGCGGAATGTTATTCTCCTGGCTAAGGTGAGCAAGAACGCAAACCTTCATATCTCCATGATAGACCGTCCCCAGAAGGGTCGAGGCCATCGTATTTGAGAGATGCCCGGTTGTTGAAGCTATCCTCTGTTTCAGGTGCCATGGGTAACTGCCGTTCCACAGCATCTCCTCGTCATGGTTGAACTCCAGAACCACAGCGCTGCAGCCTTTCAGGTTTGCTTCTACCAGAGGGCTGGATTTGCCGAGATCAGTCGCGATACCAAGCTTCCCGTAGTCCCAGTCGATCACGTATCCTGATGGGTCGGCCGCATCATGGGCAACGCTGAAAGCGCTTACCGTAAAGGAATGGAAATCCACAGACGTTCCATTCTCAAGGATCTCTGTACCAGGCAGTTTTCCAAGTTTTCTCCGAGAGGCACTCAAAGTGCCGCCCGAACCGTAAACAGGAATATTCCATTTCCGGGCCAGCACACCTGCACCTTTTATATGATCCGAATGTTCATGACTTATGAAAAGGGCTTCCGGAAAGAAATCTCCGAATCCAGCTTCGAGAAGTCTTTCAGTATGCTTCCTTCCGCTCAGTCCGGCATCGAAAAACACCATACAGCCCTCATGCTCGATCACGAAGGCATTTCCCCGGCTTCCGCTGGCCAGTACACCAAGCCTCATGGGCTACCGCTTTCCAGGAGCCTGCCCGACATACTCCTAATAGTAACGCGTTGAAAGACTGCTGAATCAATCGGAAAATCAGTACTGCCCTGCACTCCCCAGAAATTCCTCATCATCCATGTATCATTAGAAGATAGTGAATTAAGACTGAAGACACATACACCTCTGATGCCTCTGGTAAGAGCTTCCGAAGCTCCGGCAACTGCGCTGGACATCGGTTGATTGTAAACGCCTATTCCATGAATGACTCTTTCGGGACATACTTCTGCCCCAAGAACCGCCAGTTCTCTAGCCTTCTGGGTATTTGTGGTGTAAACCATAGTACACACAAAATCAACCAGCCCTGCTGTAATCCATGACCTCCAGTCACAGGAGTAATGCGATTTTGCTTCGTGCGGGTCGGCCATTACAGCACATGACAGAACAACCCCGGGAGCATCGCTCCGCAGGACCGACCTTACCGTCTCCACTGTCCTGGTTACGTTATTGATCTTCCAGAGAGACCACAAATCTGCGAGCTCATCATCTTCCCTGTATCTTCTGAACATATCCAGGGGTTCAAGTCCGGTTTCCATAAAGAACATACCTGTTGATATCGGTTCAAAACCGAAGGAGGGATTGGGATACCTTATGTAATCAAGATGAATCCCATCCACGTTGTAGTTCACCGCTATCTCCGCGGCAATATCCGCAATAAATTCCCGCACGGCGGGTATTGCAGGTGAAAGTGTCGCTCCCACCAACCCGTTCCGGTCGCATTCATCCCTTGTATAATCCCTTGTCGACCTGCCATATACGTCGGTCATGAACCATTCCGGATGGGTGTGCCAGATATGTGTCGGATCATCCGGCGGGTCAGGTGCGGACCAGACAAGGAAAGCGTTTATCCAGGCATGAACCTCAAGCCCCCTTGGTCTGGCTATGGCAATTGTATATGCAAGGGGATCAAAACCTTCCTGAAAGCCGGCGGCTGGCAGAATGGATGAAGTGTAGTACGCTTCAGCTCTTCCGGCTACCTGAATAATTATTCCATTTGCTCCCGCCTCTGCGGCTCTATCCACCAGGGCATCGATAGATTCCGGGCTATCAAGACCATCCCTGACAACCCAGAAGTATCTGCGGTCGCAGATCTGATTTCCAGCATAAGCGCCCACGGCCGCAATGAAAACCAGAACAGACAGAAAAATAGTGCTAATCTTCACGGCTGCCGCCCTTCTCCGATAGAATGATCATTAAAAATGACCTCAGGAAGTGTTCTACATCAACAGAAGTGTTACCTGTATCTATCGAGAAACCTAGATACTGTTCGGAATTGGATATATCGAACCCGATTCTGTCAAGGTAGGATAATCGGTCGGTAGAATTGTGAGAGGGCAGGATAATGTTCTCCATTTCCAGTTTTGTATGAAGCTTACCGGGTGCATGACTGATATTAAGCAGTGCGGTTCCAGGTAGAATATGCTCAAGATCACCTCCGATGATAGAGTACCTGACATTGAATGAGTCAAGCCCCTCCAGAAGATCGGTTCTGAGCTGATTGACTATCCTGCCGCGGGGCTCCATGCCGGCTCTCATAATATCCATCGCAGCAGCCATACCGGATATCCCGGGTATATTGGGCATGGATGTCAGTTCAGGCGCGACACTCGCTATCCATGGATCCGTATCAGACATCACAACTGCCGCCGCCCCTGGAGGACCTCCGATCTTGAGGGAGCACACCGTGATAAAGTCAATATCAGTCTCAGACAGATCGATCTCAATTCTTCCTGCCGCGTCAGATGCGTCCGTATGAAACCAGGCTCCAGCGGAACGTGATATCCCTGCAAGTTCCCGTACCGGCTGAACGGTTCCGGAAACTCCATTGACCCAGGCACATGCAACCAGACCGGTTTCATCGGATATCGCTTCCGCGAGCGACTCCGGGATTACCCTGCCGGACTCATCAATCGCAAGAACATTTACAGATGATCCTTCATTTCTAAGAATATTCAAGGCGGCAACTACGGAAGACTTCTCGAGGGGGGAAACTGCTATGCGGTCTCTACCCGACTCCCTTGCAAGACGTCCGGCGGATAGAATGGAAAGCCCGTTGGCCATGCCGCAGTCGCTGCAGAACATGACCCTCGATCCGCCAAAAGAACGGGATATACGCTCCTTCAGGCCTTCCAGGGCCTCCTGAGCCCTTCTTCCGGGAAGATTGGTGCTTCTCGGGTGCCCGTACCCCTGCTGCAGAGCGTGCTGAACAGCTCTTTCCGCCTCTACGTGCAGGGGTAAAACTGTAAGATTGTCCAGGTATGTTATCTTCTTCAGCAGGTCTATCCTCTCCGCGGAGTGTGTCAGAAGTGATCGGGAAATTCTTCCTTTTCCGGTCGCGCAAAAAGCTCTCCGATTGCTTTCCTCACAGGGATATCGTTGTTGATAATTTTACGCACAGTACTGGTTATGGGCATCTCCACATTGTATTCATCCGCAAGCAGCATCACGGCGGAAGCTGTGTCAACTCCCTCCGCCAGCTGAAGGCTTCGCATTCCGGTTCCCTTTCCAATGGCTTCGCCGTACAAACGGTTATGGCTGTAGGGAGAGAAGAGAGTTGCTTCGTAATCACCCAGGTGGGAAAGACCATAGACACTTCTCCAGTCACCGCCCATTGCGGCTACCAGCCTTGCTACTTCCTGTGGAGCTCTGGCCATGAGCGCTCCTTTAAGACCGGAATGGTTCAACCCGTCAAGTATCCCGGCCGCGATCCCGATGACATTCTTCGCCGCTGCTCCCACCTCACAACCTATGATATCGCGGGACCAGTAAAAACGTATCAATTCACTGCTGAGCAGCTTTGCAATGCGCAGGGAATCGTTTTCGTCTTCCGATGCGATTATCATGCAGCTGGGCACCTCCGCGACAAACTGCTGGGGGTGTCCCGGGCCTACCCAGATCGAAAGGCTGCGGGGCTTCAGACCTTCCTCCCGAGCTATTTCAGTAAGCCTCTTTCCGGAATCCTTTTCAATACCCTTCATGCAGAGTATCAGATCGGTATCTGAGATATCGACCTCTCTGAGTTTGCAGCAGAGGCTTCTGAATTTCTGGGCTGGAACCGTAACGGTGATCACGTCGGAGCCTGATACTGCTTCTATATCACTGGTCAGGCGTACATCGGGGGGAAGCTCCAGGTACCTGTTCTTCCTGGTTTTACAAAGCTCCTTAAATCCGGGTATTCCATCAGGTTCCCAGCCTGTGACAGTATTCCCGATCCTCGATCCGTACCACAGATGAAAGCTGCCCCATCTTCCACATCCAAGAACCGCCTGTTTCACCGGCATGCTATTCTATCCCGTCCTGCTCCCTCTGGGGCCGTGGAATTGTCTCCAGGGAACCATACTGCTCGAACAACCTTCCCCAACCTGTATCGAGGGCTTTCCTGATCCGTTTCTTTCCAACAAGATTGAGCCAGAACACGTCATGATAAAGCCTGCTGGCAAAAAACGCCCATGGTACGATGGGAGTCCGCAGGAGAAAATTCTCCATGGGTTTCAGCCAGCCATGATAGATCATCTTCTGTCCCCTGCTGGCGAAGGTTTCCGTCTGTACAAAATGGAAATTAACATCGGAGATGTCCTCACCGACTACTTCTATATCAACCGGATCTCCAGTACCCAGTCCCTCCTCATGGGCAAGGCGGATGAAATCCAGTTTCATGGGGTCGAACCCCTGCATTTTTGCGCTTATCGCATCAATTGCCACCTGATCCGCGGATGCAAGAATGTAGTTCTTTACATGGGGTATCATCGCTCTCGGTCCCGGGCCTTCCCCGGCGAACGTGCCATCCATTACCGCCAGAAGACCGGGGTGGATCTCCTTCTGAATCCGCAGAAGATCAACAAGGGTTTCATGTATAACACTGTGAGTCCAGTGTCTGCGCTCGCTTAGAAGCCCCCCGAAAGCGTTCTTCATCGCTCCTGTTATCGTTGTGAATACATGGGTCTTCATTGTGGGAAGCTGGATTATGTTCTGCCCTATCAATGCATCGGGGATTTTCACTCCATCCGGGAATATCTTTCCTAGCACTCTGAACGGTTTCTCGGGCTGGAACTTAACCCATTTAACAGGTTTCTCGTAAAGCCTTATTTTCTCGATACCGTGAAGATCCTCATCCACCTGCCTCAGATGATTTCCCTTCTCGCCTCTTTTATCACTTACAACTACGGTTCTGTTGTGTGTGGATACAAGCTGTTCCCTGCTGAAACCGTCTTCGAGAAGTGTCCGGATAACTCCATCCAGCTGCCACGGTGTTGTTGAACATGCGGGATACCAGTGATGCCATGACACGTTTATTTTCAGGAGAACCTTTTTGCTTCTGTCAAGATAGTCCAGATAGCCTATGCTTTTGAGCAGCTTGCGGTAATCCTCAAGAACAGTATCCGGTGATGTTTTCAGAACAGCCACTTTACTTTTCATTTTCTTTTCCCTCTAAGCTTTCTGCAGATGCCTCTTGTTTCCTGTTACCGTACATTCCGGTCGTTTTCCATCTTCTGTGCGCCCACCAGTAGAGCTCGGGGTTTCTGATAATCATCTGCTCCAGCTGTCCGGTGTATTTCTGAGTAACCTCTTTTTCAGCCTCTTCCGGTGTAAGATCTTTATCGGGATAGACAGGCGTCCCTATCACGAGCTTGTGATCAGTGCCTTTCCCTTCCCGCAGCAGTACCGCAGGAACTACAGGTACCCCCAGTTTCACGGAAAACGCCGCTGCCCCCCTTGGAGTTGATGCGGGATAACCGAAGAAATCAACAATTACTCCGCTGTCGCCTGCATCCTGATCGGAAAGCCAGCAAACATATCCGCCCCTTTTCATCGATTTCAGGACACCTTTAACTGCTGATCTCCTGTTGTAAAGCTCTATCCCGTGAATGGATCTCATTCCATTTATATATCCGTCCACAAGAGCGTTGCTCTGCCTGCCCACAAGAAAAGCTACGTCTCCCAGCTTATACCTGTTGACAACACCAAAAAGTTCCCAGTTCCCGAAATGCCCGGTAATGATAATTGCCCCGTTCAGGCTTCTAAGAGCATCCAGGGCCTGCGGATCCTCAACGGTTACGTGCTTTGCAATGTAATGTTCGCCCATCCTGTTCTGCCTTGCAAACTCCAGCATGAACCGGCCGGAGTTCTTGTAGGAATGAAGCCCTATTCGATCAAGCTCCCCCGTGGGTTTGTCCGGGAAGGCCTGCAGCAGGTTCATCATTACGATCTTCTTTCGTATACCGAGAACACTCCAGGATATCCAGCCCAGACCTGCTCCCAGAGCAATTGCGCATCTGACGGGCAGCAGACCTGCAAAGAATATTACAGTACGGGTAAGAGCGTATTCAATTCTATGAAGCAGCGTTAGCTTTTTTTCAGATCCCATTTCAGCTCCTGCTCAGTGGAATGCGGATCTTCACGGCATGCTCGGGACAGAGTTCATGGCAGCAGAGGCACATTATGCACTTTTTCCGGTTCATTACGGCTTTTCCTTTTACGATGGTTATTGCATTAACCGGACATCCCCGCGCACATACTCCGCACCCGATACACTTATCCGTGGCAACCGGAGGTTTCTTGAAAACGTATCGAGCAATACCCCCTAAGAATGAGGGCAGAAGATTGTAGAAACTCTCACCGGGTACCCGGAAATTCTCAAGCACACAATCCTCTCTGCCGCTGATATCGATTTTTCCGGGATCCAGACCCAGCCCCCGCTCAAGGGCAACTCTGTTAGTACGAAGTTTTCGGGGATCAAGCCCCGCCAGCCCGGTCATGACAATATCAAGACATACACCATCACGGGCAACTCCAAGTATTCCATCCCATCTTGGTGTACCATCGGTACTTGGACCCTTTCCATCCATTGCCAGGATCGCATCCATTATATGAAAATCGAATTCGACGACCGTGTAGATATCTACAAGTATTTCCGCAAAATCAGAAGGCTTGATAGCATTACAGTGGTGGATGGCTTTCCCGAGGCCGGGAACAGCCCCGAAGGCATTTTTCACCGCATTGGTCAGCCTGCACAGACCATGCGTCTTGAATTTGCACATGTTGATAAGAACATCTGCATCAACTACCGGTTTCGCAATATTGTAGGTTCGATCATCAATGGAAATCTCAACCGATCCTGATATTTCAAAATTGACCAGTTCAATTCCCAGTTCATCAGCAACGGCAGAAAATCCGCAGTTCTCCCAGTACCGCTGCACACCCTTGACAGCTCCGCCGGGGCTGTCCCCGACTGTAACTTCGCAGCCCTCCCTCTTAAGAAGCACAGCTGCTGCGGCTACAACTTCAGGGTGCGTTGTTATCGCCCTCTCCGGGGATTTTGCGGACAGCATGTTAACTTTCAGAAGAACTCTGGCGCCCGGTACAACGGAACGGGGCCAGCCCCCGGCCAGATCAACCATTTCACCGAGGTTGTCGATCAATGCGGCTCTGTCGTAATCCTTGAATCCTGATCTCAACACTACATCAAAGGGCATATCACCTTCCCGCGCAGCCTGCATGATCAGCTGACCGTCATTACGGATCAGCACTCACAGGTAGATATTAATCAAGTAATGAATCTACCAAACAAGGTCTGGTAAGGCTAGCTGATGAGGTATTCATCCGTAACATTGCCGGGCAGATTTGCATGTGGTATTGTTTTTTTTAATTGAGAAATTCGAGAAGGAATAACCTGACATATTCCCCGTTACAAATCATCGGTTTTCATCGGGAAGGAATCAGAATGCCAAGACAGGTTGATGTTGTAATAATCGGCGCTGGAACCGCAGGGCTGTCCGCACTTGGACATGTGAGAAAAAGAACGGACAGCTTTGTAATCATCAACGATGGCCCATACGGTACCACCTGTGCAAGAATAGGCTGTATGCCCTCAAAGCTGCTAATTGAAGCTGCCGATGTTTATCACAAAAGACATCTTTATGAGGAAATGGGTTTCAAACCGGCCGGTACGGTGCAGGTGGATGGAAAAGCGGTTCTTAAAAGGGTAAGAGCCTTCAGAGACATGTTCGTCTCAGGTGTACTCAAATCAACAGAAAATCTGGGAGACAGGAACATAGCTGGAAGAGCAAAAATCCTCGCCCCTGACCTTGTTGAGGTAAACGGAGAACAGATCAGAACAAAGGCACTGATTATCGCAACAGGTTCCACCCCGGTAATGCCGGGACCCTGGAGGAAGTTCGGGGACAGGGTTATTACCAGTTCAACACTGTTTGAGATGGAAGACCTCCCGGAGAGCCTGGCTGTTGTAGGTCTTGGTGCCATTGGTCTTGAAATGGCGCAGGCATTCAGCCGTCTTGGAGTGGAAGTAACGGGATTTGATGCCTTGAATACCATCGGCGGTATCAGCGACCCGGATGTGGCAGCTTCAGCAGTTAAGATATTCAGGAAGGAATTCCCGATTCATCTGGAAAGTCACGTAACCCTTGAAGAGGAGGGTCCTGACAGGATTCTCGTCCGATCAAACGATTTAGATGTTTCTGCCGAAAAGGTGCTTGTATCCGTTGGCAGAAAACCAAATATCGCGGGTCTGGGATTGGAGAATCTAGGTGTTCCCCTGAACAGAATGGGAATCCCAGCTTACAATCAGCACACCATGCAGGTTGGAGATCTGCCTGTATTCATAGCCGGGGATGTAAACGGCCGGGTGCCCCTGCTGGCTGAGGCTGCGGACGACGGACACATTGCAGGATACAACAGCATAAAGGATAAAAACCACTCCTTCTGCCGGAGAACATTCATAGGGATTGTATTCACCCATCCCAACATTGCAGCGGTAGGGACGAAATACTCAAATCTCGATATGGATGATATCGTAATCGGGTCAATTGATTACAAAGGACAGGGAAGGGCTATGTGCGCAGGCGAGAACCACGGTCTTCTAAGACTCTATGCGGAAAAGAGCACCGGCAGGCTTGCAGGTGCGGAAATGGCTATCCCCGATGGAGAGCATCTTGCGCATTCAATCTCCTGGGCAATTCAGAGAGGGCTTACCGTTTTTGAAATGCTTGAGCTGAATTTCTACCACCCGGTGACTGAAGAGGGGATCAGAACAGCGCTCCGAACAGCAGCAAGGACAATAGAAAAAAGAGAATCCGGCCCGGAAATTCCCCAGTGCCCCGATTGACTCAGCCGGCGAACCTGCAGTTTCCGAGAGCGGGGGCCATTACTTTATCCTTCCCCGCCCGCTTGGCCATGTACATTCTCTGGTCAGCATACTTCAGCAGCAGGTTCCGGTCCCCCACATCCGTGAGGTAAGTGGACACACCAAGGCTGATGCTGACCTTCCCCAGAGGCTGCTGCTCCGAATGAGGGATCACGTACGATGATTCAACAACTTTCTTCCGTATTCTTTCTGCGATCTCGGCGGCTTCCTGCTCGCCTGTGAATGGAAGGATACAGACGAATTCCTCACCGCCGTACCTTATGAGAACATCTACTTCCCTTATTGCACTGTTCATAGCCTTCACAACGGTCTTAAGGAGAGTGTTTCCCATGGGATGACCCCAGGAATCATTGTAGTTCTTGAAATCATCTATGTCCATCATGATAAGAGAGAACGGAAAATTTGATCTGTCCGTTCTCACGAACTCCTCTTCGAGTTTTTCTTCAAAGAAACGCAGATTACCAAGCCCGGTAAGCTTATCCTTTCGAGCCAGGCTGAGTATCCGAGAATGTAGCATTGCGTTTTCAACTGCTGTAGCTGCGTGATTTGCGAGGGCAACGATGGTTTTTTCCGATTCGGAAGAGAATCTGCCCGGGACAGAACTCTGTATATCAACAGCCCCCACTACTCTGTCCTGAACGATCATTGGAACAGCAAGCTCGCTTCGTATTCCTGTAAGGTTCTCAATATATCTTATGTCTTCCCGTGCCTGTTTGATGTTGATCGGCTTTCTGGTGTAAATGGAACTGGCTACAGTTCCCCTCGATGGGTTGTTCTGAACGTTGACTGCCCCGATTACAGCAGGTTTATGGATCTTGATAACCACACCGTCCGGATCGGTTTCGCGATCGTAGCCAGCTGTAGCTGCAACTCTTACAGAATCAGGAATCAGGTTTTCTCTGCTTCCATCAGCCAGAAAAACAGCAACCGCTTCAGATGGAAAGAACCTTCGCAATGCCTTCACGACTTCTTTACAGATCTTGTCCAGGTCCTGTGTTGAGTTAAGCTCTTTACCAATTACGGAAATGGTTTCCAGCTCTTCGTTCTTCTTTCTCAGGTTCTCTCTCAGAGCGAAACTCTCGGTCACATCGTTGGACATGATGACGATACCCGCGAAATGTCCAGCTCTCTGAAATGGAAGGTAACTGACGTTCAGAACCATATCATCCGCGCCGGCGCGGCCGATATGTACCTGCCGGTTCAAAACAGGTTCTTCCTCCTGAAGAGCCTTGAGAAAAGCGTTATCATTGCTTGTTGTCAGAACAGGCAGCACTTCCCTTATCTGCTTCCCCTTCAGGCTGTCGATACTTTTTCCAAACATCTTGATTACCCTCTGCGTCACCTGCAGAAGAATGCCGGAATTATCAACCACCAGTATACCAGAATCAAGGCTGTTCATTATTGCGGACATCTGTTCACGTTCGTCGGTTACATCTTCGAGTATCATCGCGTTCAGAATTGACTCCGCAGCATGAACAGCATAATGTCTGAGAGCTTCAAGATCCGTCTTTTCGATCTTTCGTCCGGTGATATACCTGTCACATCGAATGAGACCAATCGGCCGTCCAGCAGCCACAAGCGGTGTGTCGATGTAGTTATTGGATCCTGCCCACCAGAGCCGTTCGTCCGGCAGATCGATATCCCTTGATCTTATCTGAACAAGCTCTCTGATCGCTACTCCAACAGGAAGATCAGCAAAATCCCTCAAATGTATGGAATCCGGGATATCTGTTAGGTTTCTGCCCCTTGCAACTTCAGTGACCAGTTCATCGGTCTCTTCCAGGTATCTTGACAACCAGACTCTGTCAAAACTGAGTCCGGTAAGAATACCGCTCCCCATTCTTCTGAAGATCTCACGGACACTCATGGTCCTTCCCAGTTCCTCGGTAAGATTCCACGTAGCTTCAAGCCTGTTTACTCTGTTTTCAAGATAGCCGCAGAGTTTTTCAAGAACGGCTTCTCTATCCGGGGGACTGCTCCTTGACAGCCCGAGAGCAGCGCTCGAAGAAACACCTTCTGTAAGGGTCCTGCAGAGTTCCACGAACTCCTCGGGGCGAAGAGGAAGTTCTTTGACGATGTCAGCCCCCGCCCACTCGGCTCTCTTGTGAAGAAATGCGTCAAACCCGGGCGTCAACAGAAGAAAGGGAACCTCCGAAGTGACAGGTTCCCTTTTAAGGTATCGGCATGTTTTCAATCCATCAAGCATGGGAAGAAAATACCCGCAGACTACAAGGGAAGGTGCGGAGGCAGCTGCCTGGGCAATTACCTCCATACCTGAAGTACAAGGTATAACCTCAAATCCTTCCAGTTTCAGCACTTTGACGAAAACCTGGAGAAGGCCTGCATCGCTGTCAGCGATAATTACACTCTTATTCCCATGCATCTCTAAAACACCATTTCCAGGAGGTTACTTGTTCGCCTCAATTTCCGACTGGGCAGCTGCAAGTTTTGCCACAGGAACCCGGAACGGGGAACAGGAAACGTAATCCAGACCAACCGAGTTAAAGAAACGGATTGATTTGGGATCACCGCCATGTTCTCCACACACTCCGATTTTAAGGTCGGGTTTGGTTTTACGCCCCTCTTTGACTCCCATCTCCACAAAGCGTCCTACACCTTCTATATCTATGGAAGTAAAAGGATCCTCCTCATAGATGCCCATCTTTACGTAATCCTCAAGAAATACACTTGCATCGTCCCTTGAAAATCCGCATGACATCTGCGTGAGGTCATTGGTTCCGAAACTGAAGAAATCAGCGTACCGGGCAATTTTTGCTGCGTCCATTGCAGCACGGGGAATCTCTATCATGGTTCCTATGGTGTACTTAATGTAATCATCCCCGAACCCTCCGCTTTTCAGGATATCATCGATAACTTTCTGAGCCCTCTCGCGGGATATCCGCAGTTCTTCAGGATGGCCCACCAGCGGGATCATAATTTCAGGAAGAACATCAATACCATCCTGTTTTACCTCTATTGCGGCTTCCATGATTGCCCTTACCTGCATATCAGATACTTCAGGATAGATAAGTCCAAGCCGGCATCCTCTGTGACCAAGCATAGGGTTGAATTCATGAAGTTTATCTACAATATTCCTGATCTTCTCGAGAGGCAGGTCCATCTCCCTGGCCATCTCAAGCTGTCCCTCTTCATCCTTAGGCAGGAATTCATGCAATGGAGGGTCTAGAAGCCTTACAGTGCATGGGCGCCCATCAAGCTCCCTGAAGATAGCTGCGAAATCATTCCTCTGAAGAGGCAGAAGTTCTGAAAGAGCTTCATTGTAATCTTCAAGGGGTCCCGCAAGCTTACTTTCCAGGGATGAAACATCCCCGACCGATGAGGCGATCAGATTTCTGAGATCCTTCACCTCTTCGGCAACAAGAATGAGTTTTCTGAATGCAATGATTCTTTCTTCTCCAAAGAACATGTGCTCGGTTCTGCAGAGGCCTATACCTTCCGCTCCGAAATTGATCGCTGTTCTGGTATCACGTACAGTCTCGGCATTTGCTCTTACGCCCAGCCTTCTATACTCATCGGCCCATTTCATCATAACCGTATAATTCTGGAAAAGTACTGATTCGGAGGGGTCTCCCTCTCCGGATGATATTGAGAGTATCTCGGATGATCTTACAGTAACCTCACCGGCAAATACCTCGCCGGTGAAACCGTCAAGGGCTATCAGGTCTCCCTCAGTTATCTCGGTATCTCCGCATATCATCTTCTTCTGATTGCTGTTAACCATGAGATCACTTGCTCCGGCAACGCATGGAAGCCCCATTCCCCTGGCTACAACGGCAGCATGTGAGGTCATTCCGCCGCGGGATGTTATTATTCCGCTTGAAACGGACATGCCGCCTATATCCTCGGGGCTGGTTTCCTTTCTGCACAGTATTACATCTTCTCCCCTTGCAGACCATTCTTCAGCGGCGCTGGCTGTAAATACAGCCTTTCCGCATGCTCCGCCGGGAGAAGCGCTCAGTCCGGTCGTCAGATATTTAGCGCGCGCCTTGCCCGCCTTATCAAGCACCGGGGCAAAAAGCTGGTTGAAACTTGCGGTTGGAACGCGCCACAGGGCTGTCTTCCTGTCTATAAGGCCTTCATTGGCCATATCAACTGCTATGTTAAGCGCCGCAAATACAGTCCGTTTACCTGTTCTGGTCTGAAGGATGTAGAGCTTTTCCTCCTGAATGGTGAACTCGATATCCTGCATATCAAGGTAATGCTCTTCAAGTATTGTTCTGATCCGCAGAAGCTCATCGTAGGCTTCCTCGTTCACGTCACGGAGAGTGGAGATCGGCTTGGGGGTTCTTATCCCTGCAACAACATCTTCCCCCTGGGCGTTCATAAGATATTCACCGTAGAATACATTTTCACCGTTTGAGGGGTTCCTGGTGAAACAAACCCCTGTACCCGAGGCATCACCCATATTGCCGAAAACCATCGTCTGAACGTTTACAGCTGTCCCGATAAGGCCGGTGATAGCGTTGATCTGCCTGTAGCGTATGGCCCTTGCATTATTCCAGGAACCGAAAACGGCATCGATCGAAAGTTTAAGCTGGTCCCAGGGGTCCTCCGGGAAGGGTTTTCCTGTTTTGCTGTCGTATATCCTCTTGAATTGATCTACTACTTCCTTCAGATCATCAGTGGAAAGGTCAGTATCGAGTTCAACACCTTTTCCGGCTTTAACGCCATCAAGCGCCTCCTCGAAGGTATGATGAGGAATACCCATGACCACATCACCAAACATCTGGATGAATCTTCTGTAAGCATCCCAGACGAATCTGGGATTACCCGTTTTGCTGATAAGCGATCTGATGGAGTTCTCGTTAAGACCAAGGTTCAATACTGTATCCATCATTCCAGGCATGGAGACGGCAGCACCGCTCCTTACAGAAACCAGGAGCGGTTCGGAGCCCCTGCCGAATTCTCTCTCCGAGACTGACTCGAGCAGGGCAAGTTTTTCTTTTACCTGTTCTTCAAGCCCCTCGGGCCATGTTCCTTCCGGGCCGTCCGTGTAGTAACCTGAGCAGGCCTCTGTGGATAATGTGAAGCCCGGAGGTACAGGAAGACCTATTCTGGTCATCTCAGCCAGGTTTGCACCCTTGCCGCCAAGAAGTTCCTTCTGTGTGCGGTTACCTTCTGTTTCGTCGCCTCCAAAGAAATAAACATATTTCTTCTGATTCATACGGAACCTTTCTTCTGGAATTGTAGAAATTTGCGAACTTGTAATATAAGAAAAATGCGGACATTAAGACTACTATCAATACTCCTCATCAGAGACTTCAGAAATCGAGAAATGATTCTTCTGAACAACTCTTTTAATGGTCAGTACTGCCCTGAATCAGATCTTTCCGCTATATATACATGTGCATCCTTTATGAGTTACACTTTATAAATGCATATTGTATTCATATGTATGCAAATAAGTTAGAAAGGTAAGCCCGCTCTTGATATTGCAGTCTGTTCTCAGCTCTTTAATTCTTCTGGGAAGCCAGGGTGCCCTGGACAGCTACCATCTGTACATAGACCAGGATCATCTCGACAGTCTTTACGCTGATTCCCTTACCGACCTTCAGTTCCCTGCTTACGTTGAAACCCCCATGGGGGCATGCAGCTGTTCAGCCGGTTTCAGAGGCGGAACATCTCTAGAGTATCCCAAAAAAAGCTGGAAGATCGAAATGCAGGATCCAGCGCTCCTGAACGCGTCGCACATACTTCTCGATGCCCATTACAGAGATCATTCCCTCATGCGTAACGTTCTTGGGCTTGTATTGTCTGCAGAACTGGGTTTCCCCGTCCCCCGGACGGAACATGTGGAGTTCTACATAAATGACATTTATTACGGCGTTTATGTTCAGGTTGAGAGAATTGATGAGTATTTCTATATCAGGAACAACCTCGGTTACGGCCCTCTTTTCAAGGCGATAGATCATCTTGGCAGATTCGTCTGGCAGCCCTGTGATACGCTTGGCACAACAGGCTTCGAGGCTGAGCGGGGAAGCGACGAGTACCTTCCCCTTCTAAGAAGCTTTGTTGATAAAGTGAACCTCCGCTCCCCCCTGTCACTTAACATTGAGGATTTCATCTTTAATGCCGCTGTCAGCCTGGCCATAAGAGATGAGGACGCAATTATAAAGAACTTCTATCTGCACTTCACTCCGGGCGGAATCTGGAGGTACTACCCATGGGACAGAGACGCTTCTTTCGGTAACAACTGGGAAGGCATATACGACCCTGACTGGGTTGAAGATTCATCGATGTACTGCTTTACAATATCATCCCTGCTGACATCTCTTCTTCTCGACAGCCAGAATCGAACAATATTCGAGGACTATATGCTGGAGATCGCTTCGATCATGGGGAACGACCTTCCAGCCGTTATCGATTCCATCTACTTCGAAATACGGCAAAGCGTGTACGCCGACACAATGAAGCAGGGAACTAACGCTGATTTTGATGAGGCAGTTGAGGTCCTCCGAAGCTCCATTGAGGAACGGGCCGATTTCCTGCCTGAGATAGCCGAAGCGCCCGTTCCGCTGGAAGTGGAATCCATGACTCTTTCGCAGTGGGATTTCCAGCAGGGCGGCAGTACCGATTCGGTAACGGTAACTGTCCAGTTTGAACAGCCTCCGCATCATGCCGCTGTAAACTGGTGGAGTGAGAGGGGTATTGTACACTACAGCGCTCTGACCCAGGTTGGTACATCAGGCTGCTTATGGAGCGGAACCATCGCTTTTCCGCCCGATGAAGATCATATCAAATTCGCCACTGTCTATTTTATCGAAACGGGGGAGGACCTGGCGGTATTCTATTATCCGTTCTACAGCTTCCCTACATCCCCTGCCCGCAGGATCTGCGCGCCAACTGCAAGGAGGAGTGAATACACTGCTCATCACGAAGATCTGGAAATGCTCGATCCCATCAGATACACTTCCTTCCTGTGGTCAATTCCAATCGTGAACACATCGACAGTGCTTCAGGACATTTCGTTCTACGGATTTCAGACAGGAGATCCGCCCGCACGGCTCTTCGCGCCGGAGGGAGCATCCATCCCCCCCGGAGATACACTGTACCTTACCAACAACGAGGAACTCCTGAGCTGTATGCTTCCCGGAGGTAACATATTCGGAAATCTCGTACTGGATTCCCCCGCCGGGACCGAACTTCAAATACTCGACCCGTCATGGACAACCGCCAGAGTCATGACTCTTGGAGATGAAGTGCAAGCCGGCGAATCGAATGTACCGGTAATACTGTCGGAGATCTGCTTCAGCGGCGAGGCTGGGGATTGGATCGAATTGTTCAACCCGGGAATAAACAGAGCGGATCTCTCCGGATTTCTTATTGTCGATGGACAGGACCACATGTCCATTCTTCCGGAAGGTCTGATGATCAATCCAAAGAACTATCTGATCATCTGCGAATCTTACGATTTGTTCAGCTCAGTTTACGAACAGAATATAGATGTGATTCAGGGAATTGATTTCGGGCTTAACGATGTAATGGATGGAGTATCTCTTCTAGATGAAAATGAGCCTGTTTTTTCGGTAATGTACGACAACGAGACCTGGCCCATATCGGATGACTGTGTTCTTTCGCTTATCTCACCCAGATTACCCCTTGCAGCTGCGTCAAGCTGGGAGGGAGTTGAGCTGCCGGGCACTCCGGGGGCTCCCAATCCCGGATGGCCGGTAATCCTTATTAATCCATTGATCGAATCGCTGCGGCCGAATCCAGTTTTATCTTCATTTTCACTTGATTACATTATTCCGAATTTACCGGGAGAAGCACTTGTTTACGATATCTCAGGAAGACTGGTACTACAGCCCCAAACCCTTGAATTGTTTGAGGGAACCTTATCCTGTGAGCTTCCTGCAGCACTGAGACCGGGTGTTTATTTTGCTGTAATCCGATCCGCTGGATGCATGGCATCAAGGAAATTCATTCTTTTGCGATGAACGAATATTTATTGCGACAGGAGCTGTATTTCATGGTCAATTATGATTATACTTCAAGGTTGATTAATCTGAGAGTGAGAATGGAAAGAGAAAAATGAAATATGCCGGTATTCGTATTCTGCTGACGGTTCTTATTATTACCGCTGCCGCCCTTGCAGATGTTGATGTTGAAAATGACAATGCGGAGAATTTCACCCTGTCGGTCTATGCAAGGATCAGATTCAGCGAATTCGGTGGCGCACTCGTCATACCCGACAGATCCTTCGGTATCGAATCTGCCGGCCTGACAGCCGACTTCGATATAACCGATAACACCGAAGGCCAGCTTCAGCTTGAGATAAGGCCTGATGATATTTTCCTGAAAGACTGCTACATTCTCTGGGAACCCTTCGATTTCCTTGGTGCTCAGGCCGGCAGGTTCAAAAAGCCTTTCTGCCTGAATACCCTTACAAGCACATGGGACCTTCAGGCAATTGATCATTCGATTACTCACAGGGAACTCAGCGATCTTCTTTATTCCGGCAGAGGCATAGGTTCCGTGCTTATTCTCGATCCCCAGCTGGAATATCTTCCCACATGTACATTCGGCATTTTCAACGGCTCTCCAGATGCGATTAATCAAAACAATGAAATCCAGTATGCGGGCAGAGCCGAATTCGAACTGCCCTGCGATATCGTTGTTGGTGCCGACCTCACATCGCTCCGGTTCGGCGAGGAGGATGAATTTTCTGTTGAAGGTTATCGCTTCTCTCCAAGACAGACAGCCATGGGGGCAGACCTCCAGTTTGAAACTGATCTTGGAAGAGATTTCTCACTGCTTCTAAGGGGTGAATTCGCACGGGGAGACAACTGGCTGCTCGCCAACGTGATCGAAGGAGACGTTCCACCGGGATTCCAGACATGGTGGTTCACAGGAGGAATTACGTTTGAAACCGACAAACCCTCCCTTGAAAGCATTTCTGCATCCCTGAGCATGGGGTCATGGGAACCTGACCGATCCGTGGGTTCAAGAGAAGATGAGCTTGTTATCACCCTGAGCGTTGATACAGGTACTCCTTTAACAATCAGGGCAGCGATGGTGAATCACCGCCCCCATAATATCATGTTTGAGGAAAACCGCACCGATTACATCCTTGAGGCTGCACTGGACCTGTAATGAACATGGACGATGCGCCCCGGCTGCATTTTCACAGGTACGAATTCAAGTACCTGATCGCAGGAGCGACTCTGTCGGGAATACTCCGGGAGCTCGAGCTGCGCCTCGACCGGGACATTCACTCCGATGCGACAGGCAGTTATTTCGTAAGAAGCCACTACTTCGATACCGATACATTCGATCTTTTCCGTGAAAAGCTCGCGGGATTACTGAAACGTTACAAATTCCGCCTGAGAAGCTATTCCTCCTCGCCGCTGTACACAGGTCCGCTTTTTCTGGAACTCAAAGGCAGAAACGACAGCCTTGTCTACAAGCACAGGCTTCAGCTTGATCCGGGGGCAGTTGAACGCGTAATGGAGAACGGAACAAAATATTTCGCAGGGCTGCTGATGGACTCCCAGATCGAAACCCGCACCGGCAGAAGATTCGTCTACGATGTGTTCAGAAAAAGAATATCTCCAAGCGTGGTCGTCGATTATCACAGAACCGCTTTTGAAAACAGGGCGAATCCTGATTTCAGGGTTACGCTTGACAGCGATGTTCTGGCTTACAGGGCAGGCAGCAACGGACATCCTGTGGGTAACGGCCGCACAATATCAGACGGTTTTCATGTACTGGAGATCAAATTCAGATACCACCTTCCGGGCTGGTTTCACCGGCTGATCCAGGAATTCGAACTGAAGCGGATCTCCTTTTCGAAATTTGCTTATGCAACGGATGTTATATATATGAGTACATTCTATTCGAACCTTGATAGAATCTTTGAAAGGAGACCGGCGTGTCTGAACTAGGCCAGTGGTTCACACAAAGTACAGAGGAACTGGGATACAGCCCGCTGTCAGTAATCATCAATCTCGTCCTCGCCCTGTGCGCAGGGCTAATTATAGGTGTGATATACAAGAAAACTCACAAAGGACTCTCCTATTCGCAATCATTCGTTATAACCCTGGTACTTATGTGTATTACTGTAAGCGCGGTGATGATGGTTATAGGAAGCAATCTGGCCAGGGCTTTCGCCCTTGTGGGAGCGCTGACCATCGTCAGGTTCAGAACTGTAGTGAAGGATACAAAAGATACAGCCTTCATATTCTTCGCACTGACGCAGGGAATTGCTTCGGGCACGGGTAATTACGTTCTGACGGTATTCTCCACCTTCTTCATAGGCACGGTGGCGCTGGTTCTCGCCAAGACGAACTTCGGCTCGATGCACCGAAGCGAATTCATACTCCGTTTCCGCTTCAACAGAGAATCAGGCGATGAGCAGGCTTACATAGATATCATTCTGGAGAAAGCAAGCAAGAGCACCATCATACATATCGAACCCTCGGGCGACGGAGTGTACCTTACACTTACTTACGACCTGTCGCTGAAATCCGGGATCAGCTCCCAGGATATTGTAACAGGCTTGAACAGCATTCCGGGAATCGATAATGTGAACCTGGTTACCGCTACCAACGATATAGATTACTAAGCCGGATTCTACTCGACGCTGTTAACGTACCCTGGAGTACCCCAGCAGACGGGATCTCCTGTTTCCGGGTCGGTTCCGGGGCAAGCCCAGTCAATCGAAGGTGTCCAGTTACCCTCTGTATTATCCGCACCGAGGACAATCTTCTCGAGGGAGGAACCCCGGCCGTCAGCTTCGCTTCTTGTTGTATCTCCATCGGCAAGACCCCAGGTATCGGAATAGACCAGTTCGTCCAGTACCCCCCCGCTGGATGAATACAGGAGCAGTGTATCGCTGGAATTGGATAGTTTCGTCCAGACCCCGTCCCATGGAACGATTGCGATGCCGGTTCCGTACGCTTCCGTGAATGACAGTTCATCCGCCGCGACAACAACCCGGAACATGGGCTCAAGGGTATAGGATTCAAGAAACAGCTGATTCCCGCCATCGCTCAGCATCATTCCATCAAGCTGCAGCGGGACTGACCCGATATTACACAGTTCGATCCATTCGTACCTGTCATCAATACCTAAAGTCGGCCCATCCGGATTGTACATGATCTCACTGATAACAAGGTCTCCCGGTACAACCATCACAAGCGAAATCAGTATTGAATAAAAAAGCACAGCAACCTCCTGTTTATTTGTTAAGAATAACTATTTTTCTGCTTTGGGAGAGTCCCGCTGCATGGCGCACATGGATAAGGTAAACTCCAGTCGGGGCAATGCCCCCCCTTCCCTGAAGGGTATCCCAGTAAATTCTGTGCTCACCTGTTTCGAGGTATTCATCCATAATTACATCAACAAGCCTTCCAGCAAGATCGTAAACCGAAACCACCGTCTGGCCCGCGTCAACAATTATATCCAACGCTACCGAACCTGAAAATACCGGGTTGGGAAAAGGGCTTGAAACCTGAAGGTAACCGGCATTTGTATAGGGGATGGAATTCGACCATCCAGGTGTGCAGAATTCAAGGATACTCCATTGGGAACCCCCGTCGGATACCCTTCCCAGGGAGCGATCGGGCGCAATGGCACCGAAATACCTGAAGTCGATAAGCCTGGGAGCATCATCGTCCAGAGACCCTGTAACGTTCATCTGATCTCCTGCGGGTTGTCTTGAAAAGTACAGGCTGTCTCCGTTTCCTGAAAAACGGAAAGGCAGGTGATAGCCATCCTGCCATGGATCGGAGTCCGCCCAGACCACAAGGAAACCTCCCGAAGGTATCATGGTTCCCGGAGGGAACTGATATCTTGCGAGATCGGAGGGATCATCGGAGATATACAGCCAGCTCAGGTCGCAATCGTACCCTTCGCCGTTATAAATCTCGAACCAGTCATTGTACTCACCGTAATTGTCTGCAATTGTGGTATCATTCACCGATTGAATCTCGTTAATAACCAGCCCGCCAAATATCTGCGGAAAGAACAGAGCGCCCATATCGGATCTTGTTCCATCCGGATCGGCAATCAGCGGGGACCCGGCATCAATACAGGGCGAAGTGTAAGACAGGTGCCAGTCGCGGGAGCCCCAGCCCGCGAACTCGGGGTCGGCAGCGATATTGCCCTCCCCTGTCCATGGTTCGATATTTCCAGTAAGGCTGTAATTCACAGTAACATCCGAATCATCCTCAATACTGAAGATAGTCGAATTGGAATCGAATATTGAATTGATTACAGCTGCATTTCCTCCGCCCGAACCTGCGGTCTTGTTGTAGGCTCGAACCCCGATATCGCAGCCGGATATCGTGCAGCCTGTAATCTCCGCATAGGAATCATCCTTGACCGCAATACCTGTGTAGCAGCCGGATATCATGTTTCCCGTCAAGATAACATCGGATATCTGAGTTCCGGCAGCACCGATACCAATGGAAAAACCTTTATCAGTTACGTTCCAGACCCTGTTGCCCTCCAGGATAAGAGAGCTGCTGTTGGAATCAAATGCATCTCCATCTATGTTGAAGACTTCACAATTTATCACAAGATATTCTCCGGCATTACAATTCTGAAATTCAACACCGTCATGATGTGATGAAGGGGGATTGATCATATTGCCGAAACTGCTGTTCTGTATTGTAGCCGATTCGCCATCGATCATATAGAAGATCTCTGCAGAATTCCAGCCTGTGAGATCACAGTTATCCATAAAGACAGTGCCTTCCGATAGATGGAGACACCCGTGATTATTCCGGAAGAGACAGGATTCAAACAGCAGATCAGCCCTATCGGATTCAATACAGGCTCTGTACGGGCTTCCGGTACTGAAACCATCAGACCCTTCGAAAACTGTATATGTAAACTCCGCATCTCCTCCTGTAAGCATTATCCCGCCCCAGGGTTCGTTTTCCATATTGGCGCAGAACACGACCGAATCACCGGGAGAACCCTGTACATACAGATTCCCCTGACAGATCATGCTGCAGTCCTCGTTGAACCTGAGTACCGTACCCGGTCCAATGGAAACTGTGCTTCCCAGGGGAATCAGAATATCACCGTTGATCACATATGGCGAATTTTCCGAAGACAGGAAAGTATTACCCGAGAGAGTTCCTGAGAGCTCGGTGTAATCCAGCACAACTGAAAAGGGCATGTACTGGTTGAAAGCAACAGTGTATCGCGTGGTTGATACTGCCCGGACATCCCAGGCATACTCACCTGCCGGAAGTCCTGATATGGTAATACAGGTATCCGTAAGCCCCTCATATTGAACCATGGTTGAATCCGGATATCCGGGTCTTGTGAATCTTCTCACCCTGAGCGTATACGTTACCGGATCTCCGTTCGGGTCGAATGCATGCTCCCACGAAGCGAACAGATCAGGACTGGCGCAGGTCTGATCACTGGTTGTTTCGAATGGTCTCGGGTTATCGCTGTACTGACTTTGAAGGCTTGCCTGTCTGTGTTCGATAGGGAGATATTTCAGAATTGCAAGTGATTCGTAAAACTCGGCGAGATCAGCAACATTATCGTAAGTATCCTCAGCAACAGCATTTTCCAGTTCAATGGCAAGAGAATCAATAACCTGGAAAAGCGTAGCTTCGTTAAACACCTGAACGCATATTTCGTCCAGGCGCCCGAATGCCAGCTCAAGCAGATATTCGTTAAGAAGCAGTTTATCCAGCAGCGGGTTATCCGGCCAGTTCACGTGCGCTCCCCACGTATAGTATCCGTAGGAATAGCTGTCGAACGTCTTGTCAACGTCCCAGGGAAGCATCATCCACATTCCCGTATTATGCACATCATGGTAGAGAAAGTAATTGTGATAGTATGTACTGTAATTGGAAGTAAGCCAGTTCACCGCAATAATGGTCAGGAGATCGTTCATGTCAAATCGCTGCGCTGCGAACTCCAGATAATTATCGGAAGAAAGAGTATCCAGATCGAATATGAGCTGGTACAGGTCATTCCAGCCCGGCGATGCACTTTGTGCTTTTGTCCACACATCTTCAACGTTATCGTAAGCACTGAGGCATGAGCCATCTGTTGATGCCTTGTAGAGATTGCACTCGGGATCGAGCGAGTTCCCGGCAAGGAACAGGGAATCGTACGGTTCTGTTCTTATGTAGAGCCCGCGGTATTCATTGTTCACGTATACCCTGGCGTAGTCAGCATGAAAACAGGGGTAATCAAGAGTGTCCATGATATATGCAAACAGGTAAGCGTGCATGTAAGTACGATCAAGGTACTCGGCGTTGAAATTCCATTTCTCCCGACCGTCCAGAGGCTGATTCATGGAAAACGTTATTCTGAATGACTTCTTTGGATATCCGCGTGAAGAATCTCCTCTGATTCTCAGTTTTACATTCTGGTATAGCGTACCATCCCTCTGTACAGTACAGCTGATCTCGATCTCTTCTTCCCAGTTCGATATCATGCCGTTGAATTCATTCTGATCGCAGATGATATAGTAAGAAGGAACTTCAGCATCGATGCTCGAAGCGGCAAAGAACATGAAAATGAGGGGAATTATCGACAGGTATTTCATCTGATGTCCAGTCACTTCCTCTTCCACAGGTAGTTGAGGAAATCCTCTATTTCCCTGCGCTCTGTTTCGTTCAGAGGTTCTATCCTGCCGAATACCCAGGAACAGACTTCTCCCGGACCATCGAACTCGTCCAGTCTTCCGGTGATCGCCGCTATTACTTCCGCCATCTCTTCCCTGCGGACAAGACTGCGGAGACCGGAACCTTCCTTCTCTATCTCACCCAGAAGATCGGTGTTAACCAGAGAATCGAGATCGACAGCCTCAGTAATGGCATGGTAATGTTCACCGAGCTGCGATGCTGACACTCCATATTCAAAGGCGAGCTGCTTCTGAGTGAAATGGGGACCGTTTTTCGTTACCGCGTACTCCAGAGCCGCCGCCCAGATCGCAGGTTTCCTGCCCTGCGGCGTTGTAGCGGAGCAGAAGCTGTTCCATACATCAAGAGCCTGTCTCGCCTTAGCGCGGGAGTAGCCGTGAAGTTCAAGCATACCGCTGACCATGCCGGCAACAAGGTCCTCAATAGGAAGATCTTCATGGTGAAGAGCTTTCCTCTTCAGACTGACCCTGAGGGATTCAATCCTCAGGAGGGTGTGTTCGATCTTCTCGTCGAAAGGAGCAAGCTCCTTTGCCTGCAGAAGAAGATGGAGGCTCTCCTCAATCCTTCCATTCTTCGCCTCGAGTATGGCAAGATAGGTAAGGGTAGCCGGAATTCTGTGTTTCTCGCGGCGGGCGGTGGCAAGAAGAATCCGCTGGGCTTCATCGTCATTGTTCAGCATGAGATGAACAAGGCCGAGTTTCCGCCTGGCATCCAGATCCTCCGGAATGAGTTTCAGATAATCTTCAAGGGCTTCCCTTGCCTGTTCGAACCATTCCAGTTTCAGATATGAGTCCGAGATAAGCAGCAGCCCCGCGGGACCGGGAACGCCATGCCACTTAAAACCAGACAGGCGAAGCGCGGCTTCTCTGGAACGGCCCTCGTCAATATCAAGCTGGCTCAGATTGAGAACGGCAAGGTCTTCATCGGAGGTATTTAAAATGGAAGGATCGGCCAGAAGCCTTTCAAGACATTCCCTGACAGCTTCATTATTCTTCTTTTCTCGTGCGCTTTCAACCTGTTTCCAGAGCCAGTCTATTTTATCGCCGGGTGAGCCTGCCAATATCAATCCTCCTTAGGAGCCTGTCCAACAATGAAACATTGGCATAAAACCCACACAGCTGGCTATAATACTCGCATATTATCGTCAAATACATCAAGTATTCTCCTCAAATCTCCGAGCATTCTATCTCAGCTGTGAGAATATTCTGCTCAATGTACATTGTCAGACACACTCCTGATTACAGCAAGTATGCCGAATTCCTCAGTCGTTCTGCTGAATACGGATGTACCCAGAGCCTCCGCATTAATCTTATAAATGTAAGGGCCCGATGCAATAGTATCTCCATCGTGATCAAGGCCGTTCCACAGGATCTGGTTGTACCCCTGGCTGCAAATCTGGGTCAGGTCTTCTATTCGGGTACCGGCTACTGTGAAGATGGAAACCGTTACCTGGGCATCCTCCGATATCCTGAAGCTGAAACATCTTCTTCCGTTGCCCGGATTAGGGTAAACAAGAGCTTCGGTAATATTGAGATCGCTCTCTTCAAGGATACTGATATTCAGTGTGTCCATGGAACTGTTGCCCAGGCCGTCCACACTCCAGAGTATCAGTGTATGTTCCCCCGTGGACATGGATTCAAGAGTATACATCATCTTTCCGGTAACCGAACTGCCTCTGTTGTATGAGAAATATGAGCTGACGTTATTTCCGTTACCGTCGACGAACAGATTGAGTTCTTTTCCGAGGCCCCCCAGAAGACAGATTCCGCTGGAATCGGTCAACTCCGCCTCCAGTGTGATATCTCCCGTCAGTTGGGGATGCTCGATGCCTTCATAACCCCTGATCCACATATTCACGGAAGGTCCTTCAAGATCACCTCCCTGCGGTGTTCCGGGGGCAAGAACTGCCGGGTCTTCCGCTCCGGACACGACGAACTGGCCCGAAAGTGCGAGTGCGGCCCCACGGGCCATACTGCCTGTCATGGATTGAACAGGAATGAAGCAGTCAATACTGAACTCTCCGCTTTCCACAAGTTGCGAACCGCTGTAGGCTGTACCGCCGTATTTGATATAAGGGATCTGGGAATCTCCGAGACACGTGTAGACAACGTTCGAGGAGGATTCCAGAATTTCGATGAAAGCCAATCCATCGCTCTGGAAACCATTTCCGGAAACTGTATTCAATTCTCCACTCCAGAGAGTATCATCACTGAGGATAACCGATCCATCGGAGTCCGGAAGCGGCAGCGGCATATCGGGGTACCCGAACAGTACATAATACTTGTTATTCGAGCTATAGGAGCCGGAAAGCGCAAGTTTTGAATGCCAGACCGCATCTCCTACCGTAAGATCATTGTCCCGGCACAGGGAATCAATGACACTTCTGAAATACTGGTAGTTTGCACTGCCATTAGTTCCCCTGGTTGCTGCAACACTGGAAATGCAGCCCCCTGCAGGATGATAGATAAGTGTTTCACTGATCGCATCACTTCCAGGGTTGTCAAATTCTCCCACATTGCAGGTGGCCCAGAAGGAGACCGGCAGTCTGTGACCGTTGACAAGGGTGCTTACATCTTCATCGAGCATCATCACCTCATGGGCTATCTGATCGGCGGCTCCATGCCCCTGGTACAGCAGGAAGAGAAAACCCTCATTGAAAGTATCTATGAAGCTTTCCCTCGCTTCAGGTTTTTCCGGATGCGGACCGTCAGGATTCAAGGGACCCGGAGGCCAGGGGTATTCAATAAGGTAGAATTTCTTCCGGGACATAGAGCGGGGAAGGACTTCCTCGGCTATGGTGTCGCTATTCAGGGTATGGTAGGTTTCATTCCATGAAGGACCCTGACCCCACTCGTCATCGGCGACGATAAGAGCTCTGTTCATCCACGTACCGCTGTTCTGACCTTCATCGTAGGCAAGCAGTTTTGCGGTACAGGTACCCAGCTGGGAGAGGTTGTCAACCGGGATACGGGCAATGGGAACCTCTGGCAGGAAGGCATTCTCATGAACCATAACGTATCTATCGTCAACGCAGGAACTGTTGCTTGTCAGCAGTTTTATCCAGGGGGGTATCATAACCGGCTGAGTGGTCGCATGGCCAAGGAAATCGTAATGACCGTCCCCCGTGAGTATTACGCCGCTAAGGCCGCCGGACCAATCGTCCATTCCCCATCTGACGGCCGATCTTAACGCACCTGGGTCCGCGACACCCTGACCGAATTCATCGTAGATCTCTGTAGTAGTTGCCACTACTGGATCGTGTCCCTGCATGAAGCTCAGTGTTTCAATTCCAAAGATGCCGCTAAGCAGGGAAGGATGCACAACAATCAGCCTGTCCCCATCCAGGACTGTACCAACGAGGCGTCCGGGACTGGAGGATAGTATCGTGTCCGGAGCCATCCAGTCACCGGAATCCATAAGTATAAGCGCTGATGAAGTATCGGCACTGTACAAAAATTCAAGTTCACCGCCTGTATACTCAGCACCGGTGATCAATTCCGGGGAATTGAAATCGGAGATGCTGTAGGCGCTGCAATCTGAGGATACACCCGAAGCGCTGAAGTTGTACCTTCCTGTTTTCTCTCGCGCCGGAAACAGGACTATGCCAGTGAGATCACCGGGCTGATCAGGATAAATAACCTGAATTGAAGTGAGCCCCAGAATACCTTCGCCTGCATCCTCAACCAGTTGAATTTCAATCGTGCAGGAACCGGAGAGCTGAAGGCTGTCTACCGTTAATACCCTGCCGCCTGAACCGGACCAGGTATCAGTCAGAACATGGGTCCCGTTTATGTAAACTGCGACTGTACGGGGCTGGTATTCGTCGGTTATAACAGAAATGGCAATTGAGCTGTTCCCGGAACCGGATACCTGAAATGTTTCGGTAATAGTTTGTCCCTCTGAAATCGTCTCCCATATCCATCCTGTTGCACCTTCATAGTACGGCATCCAGATATGCTCTTCCCGAAGCCACAGGTCGGTAAGAATCGAGTTTCCCCATGCAGGGGATGAATCAGGCTGCCCTGATACCTCATCCATTCTCCGACCGTTTTCAGAACCCCATGTAAGCCAGTATACGTTATGGGTTGCGTACCTGTGCTGCAGTCTCAGAACTTCCCGGACTGAAATTTCCCATCTTGACAACCCTCTTCCGAAGAATTCTATGGAGTCGTCTCCATCGAAAAGCCCGTCGCTATTCAGGTCATTCACAGCTACAGCAACTTCGGATAATTTGTGGGAATCAGCAGGAGCATCGCTGAACATCAGGCCAGGACCCGTGAAGAGCCTCAGGGAAGCAGATGGGGAACCTAATATCTCACAGCCGCCGGCAGCAAGATCGTTGCCCGATACGGTGTAACCACCGGTATTCTCCACCGCTATCCGGGCCCATGGCTTTCCCCAGAAAATACTTTCCGAAGCAGAGTCAGTACTGTTTCTCCAGTAAAGACAATCATCCGGGACTATATGCCGGAGCAGGGGATGATTCTCAATGGATATGCCTCCTGGTACCGGATCCCACTGCAGATGAACATCGATCCTGGAGGCGAAGGTACTGCCGCGCTCACCGGCGACAGGGTACACCGTGACCATAGCCACACGTGTTCCCGCAAGGGGAATGATGCCGCCGAACACGACATGCCTATCTTCAGGAGGCAGCGGATCTGCATCTATCTCTATCGTGGACAAACCTTCTCCCGCTAAGGCTGGAGTCCTTGCCTGGTCCGAAGTGATGCCTGTTGATCTGTATGAGGTTGCCGAATAGCGTAGTTCAGGTGCAGCTCCATCGGGAACAGGTATAAACAGAGTCAATGAAGGACGAACGGGCTCACCAACTGCGTATTTTACAGGTATTCCCTGGAAAACAGGATAACTGCCGCGTTCTGTACTGACTACAACAGGATCTTCGAAGGTCAGTACTGTGCTGTACCCTCCTGAGGGATCCGTGGAAACAGATGCTGTCAACTGTGATACGGATACACATAATAGAAGCAGTGAAATCATTCTCCGTATACCGCCTTAACTATTTCGGGAAGAACACTGCCCGCATTGCAGCGCAGGCTTAAAACTCCATCAAGGGATGAAAGGGGGGTTTCCTCAGGATTTATCTCTATAACTTCTGCGCCTTTTCGCAGAGCTATAAGAGGCAGGGAACTCGCCGGATATACGACCATGGAAGTTCCTATGACCATCATCAGATCGCAGCTGTCCGCCAGTCGAAATGCCCGGCTCAGAGCATGCTCCGGGAGCTGCTCTCCGAAAAGAACGACATCCGGCCGCAGAATGCTTCCGCATGAGCATCGCGGCGGCAGCTTCTCGAAAAGATCCCCGGTCATCTGCACAGCAGAAACACCGCAGGAATCAATGCAGGATGCCGTTCTGAGATTTCCGTGCAATTCGATTACATCCTTTACTCCGGCTTTCTGATGAAGCCCGTCGACATTCTGTGTTATCAGTGGAAGTTTCCCCTTCCCGTTCTGCATACTTACAAGGGCATAATACCCTGCATGGGGCACAAGTTCCTGACATGCTTTCAATCTCTCTCTGTACCACTCCCATACCAGTGCCGGATCCTTTCTGATGCCCTCGATCGAAGCGAGATCCTCGGCTCTGTACTCCTTCCAGAGCCCCTCCTCTCCTCTAAAAGTCCGAACTCCGCTTTCCCTGGACATCCCTGCTCCTGTCGAAACAACCATCGATCCGGCAGCTTCAATCATGTACGCAGCTTCCGCAACAGCATCACCGGACGGCAGTTCTGCAGCTACACTACTTGAAAGGTCTTCCTCAACGCTCACGCACAACCGCCACAATATCGGTAACTGAACAGGACGCGCCTCCCCCGGTTGCAAAATCAACTCTGTATATGTAAGCGCCCGATCCCGGCTCATCCAGGTCCATATCGAGACCGTTCCAGATAACCTGATTGTAGCCTTCATCACAGATTACGGTTTTCCGCCATATAGCTCTTCCCGCAACTGTATAAATGGTAACTGCAGCTGTGCCTGCAGAAGATGTCTCGAAACTGAAGCACCTCTGTCCTTCCCCCGGATTCGGGTACACGAATACAGAAGAGAGGAGATCTTCAGACACATCGGTTACAACAAAATCAAGCGTATCCCTTGCTGAATTGCCCATTCCATCCCATGCGACCAGAATTATTCTGTGGTCGCCTTCGGCAAGTTCGGGAAGACTGTATTCAACCTCACCGCATGTGTAACTGTTAATATTGTAAGTAAAATACCTGCTTATATCGAATCCCTGGGAATCAAGGCTGAGAAGGATAGCACGTCCCGCCCCTCCCCCTATTGTGCAGATCCCGCTGGAATCGGAAAGGGAAGCTCTAAGTATCGCATCACCGCTTACGTTCGGAATAGTTTCTCCCCGGTAACCATCGATCCAGAGCTCGATAGAGGGGGGCAGCGAATCGGGGGAGTGATTGCCCTCGTCCACGGCGGTAATCCACTCATCGAACGCCACCTCACACCCGCTGGACGATACACCTACGGCGCTGCCGCGGGAAAACGAACCCGTGTCCGCCTGCATCGGCATGAAGAAGGATGCGGAGAACCCCTGTTCGGTTCCCGTGATGAACGCCTGGTAAATACTCGACCCGTACCTGAGATAGGTTATTGAACCACCGTCTATTCCGTTGTAAACCCTGTCCGATCCGCTCTCGGTGATATTCAGAAAACTGATAGAGCTTCTCTGGAAAGAGCCGGTTGCTGTGTTGATCCTGCCCCTGTAGAGAGTGTCAGGGGGGATCTCAAAGCTGCATCCGCCGGCTGACGGGTAAACGGAATGTATGCCTCCATCTCCAAAGGCTATGTAATACCTGCTGTTACCTATGCTTGACATCTGTACCTTGGCCAGCCAGAGGGCTTCTGCAATACTCGGATTCTCTCCTCCGTAAATCTCTTCATAATAACTGCTGAACAATAAATCATTCGATGGAGAATGAGTGCCCCTGGTGGCTCCAATTGAGACAATGGAACCGGATCCGGGCATAAGCACGAAATCCTCAGCAAGGCAGTTGGCCGATATCATATCAAAATGACCCAGGTCACAGCTTGCGAATATCATTACAGGCTGCCTGCTGCCGTTATCGATCAGCTGAACATCACTTGACACAAGCAACTTCTCGTGGGCAAGCTGCCCGTACGAACCGTGGCCGAAGAAGATCATGTTCGCGCAGCCGTCTGAGAGCTCATTAATAACAGCTTCTCTGGCAGCGGGTTTCTCAGGATGATCTCCCGAGGGTGTTGTCCCGGGGGGCCAGGGGTATTCGATCATGTAGAATTTTATCCGCTCAAGGCTGGCAGGAAGGATGGAATCCGCCAGTATTTCACAGATGCTCGTGTGGCGGAACTCCTCATAACCTTGCCCCCACTCATCATCCGCGACCAGCAGTATCCTGTTCTCCCACTCTCCCGATCCCGCCGCAGACTCGTAGGTCATGACCTTCGACAGGTATGCGGTCAGTTCGTCTTCTGAAGATACCGGAATCCTGGAAATGGGAGCTTCCGGGTAGACTCCACCCTCATGAGCGATGACAAAGATATCATCATAATTCATACCATCTTCAGTCAAAAGACGGATGCAGGCGGGGATCAGTGTGGGAAATGCAGTGATATGCATCAGAGGGTCGTAAGAACCGTCTCCTACCAGCAGAATGGACTGCGGGGGCTCGCTCCATGAATCCTGTGTATACCTGAAGAAGGATCTGATCGCACCGGGGTCCCTAAGACCCTGCCCGAATTCGTCGTATACCTCTCCTGCACTTACAACAGCAACGGACAGGCCCCTGCGGGCATATATTGTTTCCAGTGGTTCGGCAGCCTGCATCAGCTGGTCGGCAACCACTATGGCAACGTCTCCGGAGATTCCGGTTCCGATTATACGGCCGGGCTGCGAAACACGTATTGAATCCGGCGAAAGATAGCTTCCGGTTCCCGCGAAAAGCCAGAACTGGCTGTTATGCTGCAGATCAAGCGCGACATCAATATCCTCCCCTGACAATTGCCCTTCCAGCCTCACCGGCAGGGCAGGATCAGTAAGATCAAGGAGGCCGAATTCACTGAGCGCTCCGCCAAACGTGAAGTTATACCTTCCTGCAAATGCACCTGTAAAACGCAGCATCCGGTTGGCTGCATACGACAGTCTTCTTGGATATTCGACCATGAAGTAATTGAGGTATATAGCTCCGGACTCCTCCAGGACAGTAACCTTGAGGAGGTTCATGGACGGGTCGAATTCAAGATCGCTGATATTCAGTATTACCTCATTCATCCCTGACCATAGAGTGTCTTCGATCACCGAACCGTTAAGGTTGAATTCTATCCTGTGAGGTCCGCTGTTCAGGAACTCAGGTATTATTGAGAGGGTCAGGCTTCCATTACCGTCCGCGGACAGGGTTGAGAAGTACAAGTAACTGGGTATATTCTCGAAAAGTTGCGTCCAGACCCATCCTGTGCGTTTTTCCTGCCCCGCGACCCACGCGTATTCCTGCTCCTGCCATATCCGGTGGAGCAGGCTGTCTCCCCATGCAGGGGATGCATCAGGCATTGCGCTGAGGGTATCAACTCTAAGGCCATCCTCTCCGCCCCATGTCAGCCAGTAGATATTATGCGTCGCGTACCTGTGGGAGAGTCTCTGGATGTATCCGTCTGAAATATCAAATCTGTCGAGTGCACGGGCGAAGAATATGAGAGTATCCGACTGGTCGAATATGCCGTCTCCCCCGTCGAACACCTCTATTGCCAGTTCAGACAATTGGTGTTCATCGGTCGGGTCTTCCAGGACATACTGAGTTCCCGGGCCTGAGAAAACCATAAGCGCTCCCGAAGGAGTTCCGGTTACCTCGCATCCTGCCTGTTCAAGTTCTGCACCGGTTACAGCGTAGATACCGGTGGACGAAACCGCCATTCTGGCCCACGGCCTTCCCCAGAAAGGGCTGGCGACATCTATCCTGTCAGTTACCGGCCAGTAAAGAAGTCCCGGAGCGAATAAGGCTTCAAGCAGGGGAGAATCGACCTCGCGGCTTCCATCAGCAGGGGGCCATGTCAGACGGACGGATATCTCAGACGGAACACTGCCGGTAATGCCGGCGCCGAACGGATTGATACTTACCGCGGCAACCGTTGTTCCGAGCATCCTGAATGTACGGAGCTCCGCGTAACCATCCGCCCCGGCGGGAGGTACGATATCGGGGATCTCCCATTCCGTATCAAGCCCTTTCCCTGTCATGACAGGAGTGACCAGGAGTTGTCCGGGCGGCTCCGCGGATTGAGATCCGCCGGGAAGGCAGCTTATCCGGGGTTCACATCCGGGGGGGATTGGAATGTAGCAGACGAGCGATGGCAGGACGTATTCATTCTGTTCGAATGAAACTACCATACCATTAATAACAGGATACCACCGGTCTTCATAGTTCCGGAAGGCTGGCTGGCCGACACTTACGATAAATGAACATCCATCGTTACCAGAGTAATCGTAAGTAACGATATCATGGTGTTCCCGGTTACCAAGCATCATAACGGCCAGTAGAAGAAGGTTCAAATCACTTTCCTTTCAGATCGAAACACTACTCATCAATCAGAGTCCGCAACAAAAAGATATTACCGTTCATTCTGTTCGGCGGCCGTGAAGATGTAACTATCCACTCGCAATATAACTCAACAGGAAGGTGTATGTTCCCGTCAGCCCTGATCTAGGTGTTCGCCAGTTCTTCAAACCTTCCCGCGATCTCTATATGGGCGGGGATCTCTTCCAGATAGGTTTTCCTTAATGAAGGATCATCAATACGGTCGGCGATTTCTGTCAGTGTATCATAGGCGCTTCCAATCATCTTTCTATAACCTTCCATACACTTATCGGCAGTGATCAGATCCGGAAATTCACAGCCCTTGAGGATATTGAAAGAGTCCGCCAGAATTCTATAAACATCCGAATGGTCCTTTATATTCTGATAGTCCAGATCTTCAAGAGAACTGTCTATCATCGATCGAGCTTCGACTACCGTGTTTCTCGAAATGTCACTTACAAGTATCAGTTTTGAAAGAAGAGCCTTCGTGTACGCTCTGAATTTCCTGGAACCAATCTCCTCCATGATGGCAAGTGATTCCTCCAGAACGTCTTTCGCAGAAGGAAGCCTGCCAAGGTTCAGATATACTTCGCCGATGTAAGCAAGAAGTTCTCCTTCTCCCTCTCTGTCCCTGGTTTCCCTGCAGATCTCAAGGGAATCGTTCAACAGTGGGATCGATCTGCCCGGATCTCCCTTTCTCAGATGGAGCAGGCCCATTCCGGACAGGACTATACCCTCCATAAACAGATCGTTCTGCTTCTTCGCTATTTCACTGGCATCAAGATAAAAGCTGTCAGCTTCATCGAACATTCCAAGGTAAAGCATGATGTTACCAAGGTTGTTAAGACATTTCGATTCACCCGGATCATCACCCAGTTTTCTGCATATCGCGAGACTTCTCCGGAATATGGACAGTGCCTTTTCAAGTGATCCATTCCTGAAATGAGAATTTCCCATATTTATGAGTATGTGAGCCTGAAGGTCCAGGTTACCCATGGTCGTATGAATTTCAAGGGCTTTCTGATAGTATTCAAGGGCGGCTGAGTCATCGCCGAGCGATGCCCTTACAAGGCCGATATTGCACAATGCATTCGACTGCAATGTACTTGCGGCAAGTTCCTCTGAAATCAGAAGGCTTTCCTCGAATCTGGACAGCGCTTTCTTGAAATTTCCTGAACTCCACTCCACAAGACCAAGATTATTAAGAACCCTTCCCTGCCCGCCTCTGTCAGCAATACTCTCAGATAAAGAGAGCACTTTCTCGTAGGTATTTCTGGCTTCCTTCAGTTTGGATTGTTTCCACAGATTGATGCCTATCTCGTTAAGCGTATCCAGCTGACCCACAAGATCATCGCTGCCCACAGCGATATCCAGTGCTTCCCTGAGAATTCCGCTCCCTTTGGCGTACTCACCCTGATCTCTGTAGGTTCGTCCAAGACATACCCTTGCCTGTACAAGCTCAGCATCCAGTTCTATCGATCGTTTAAGGATCTTCCTGGCACTCTGCAGATCTGCTTTTGAAGATCTTGTATTGTATTCATGCCGGCCCTTGAGATACAATTCGTAGGCATCGGTCTTCCCGGTGATTGTATCAGTTATTCCAGGGAATACGCCAGGCTCGATGCTCAGAGCCTTCAGCAGTCCGTCCGCCAGTTTTCCCTTTATTGAGGAGAGGTAGTTCCAGTCATCCTCCCAGCTGTCCACCCAGATGATTCTATTCTCGAAATGATCGCTTAATTCGACTGATATGCGGAATTTGCTCTTCTCCTTCCAGAGAGAGCCCATTACAAGGTATCTGACACCAAGCCTCAACGCTGTTTCATCACGGGATGGTTCATCTTTCATGACTCTGGCCACATCGCTTAGTGAAGCCATATTTATTCTACCGGCTCTTGACAGATCGGATGCAAGATCAGCCGAAATCCCGAAGGCATAAAAGGAATCCTGCTCCGAGCCCAGGTTATCAAAGGGAATTACAGCCACAGACGGTACTCCATCTTTATCGGAAGGTTTCCTGATCTCGTCCCCTTCTTCCGATCCCGTATCCGGCAGGGAATGGATCCCCGCTATCGAATAAATCTCTATTAGCCTTCCCAGCCCCCGGAGCCTGTGAAGACCGAGGGGTCTCGCATCAGGCAGGTGATCCATATCGCACTCGTTCAGGATCTCTCTGGATATACAGATACTGCCCGGAGGGGAGAGCTTTTCAAGCCTTGCAGCAACGTTAACGGTATCTCCATAGATATCATCGCTCTCGTAGATCACATCCCCCAGATGGATCCCTATCCTCACTCTGAAAACGGAATCTTTAATGCTATCCTGGAAAGATCTTGCGCACTTTACAGCTCCTGAGGGATCAGTGAACGTACTGAGGGTTCCATCACCCATTACTTTCACAAGAGAACCCTTGAACGACTCGAGCTGTTTCATGAAGGCTTCAGTGCAACGGGCTAGAACTCTCATGCCTTCCGCTTCATTTTTCTCCATAAGTGATGTAAAACCCTCTATATCGGTAAACATCACGGCCAGCCTTTTTCTCTGCAGTTCCGGCAATACCTTTCCTCTCTTATTAATAGACATAGTGATAAGTATATCTATTCTGTTTCTTTAACAAAAGGTCAGTTGAGAAATTCAACCGGGGTCTGCATGGAAGCTTCATAAGTTTCTTATATTCACGCAATACATCGCGGAGGAATAGATGAATTCACTTTCATGGCATCTGGCATGGAGATATCTAAGAAGACACCCTAGAAGGAAGCACCTGGCATTCTCAACCATTGTCAGCGTAGCCGGGGTAGCCCTTGGAGTGGGAGCCCTCATTATCGTAATGGGCGTCCTTTCAGGTCTTGAACAGTTCATCGAGGAATCGGTTATAACTGTTGATGCGCCTCTTGTGATAATGGCCGACAGCGGCGTTTCATTTCAGATGTCTGACAACCTTCTGGATGAACTGGAATCCCTCGTTTCCATAGGGAGCATCTCGCCTTTCGTTCAGGGAGAAGCGATCATCCGTCTTCCTTCAAGAGGTGTGGATTCGGGATGCAGAGTAAGAGGGGTAGACCCAGTGCGGGAATTCGCCTCCGGTATGATGGAAGATAAACTCTCTTACGGGGAGCTTGTGCTTTCTACTCCTGCGGGGGATGACTGTATCCTTATGGGTCTTTATCTTGCAGAGCAGTTCTATCACTCCGTTGGAGACACACTTTACCTGTTCCCGCCTAAGGCATTCTTTTCAAGCAGAGGATATGCCATAGGGAAAGCTGTTCTGTCCGGAGCACTGGAAACAGGGCTGCCCGTGAACGATGAGACCCTGGCCTACATCCCGCTTGATCTGGCAAGAAGAATGTTCCTTCCCGAGGGCGGCTACACCGGGATCAAACTCTATCCTGCGGAAGGTTTCTCTCTCGATGATGCTGCTGATGCAGCCGCTGTTCTGCTGCCTGCGGGAACCTCTATCAGAACATGGAAAGAACTGAACCCTGACCTTGCCGCCTCCATGAAGCTTGAACGGATGGGAGCCTTCCTGGCTCTGCTATTAATAACACTTGTCGCAACCTTCAATATCATGGGAACCATCTCCAGGTCAGCCATCGAACGCAGAAAGGATGTCTCCGTCATCAAAGCCATGGGAGGAAGTAACAGGCTCATTTTCAACATATTCCTCTGGGAAGGAATAATCGTCGGAATATCCGGTATCGTTCTTGGGGTTTTCATCGGTCTTGCCGGCTGCTGGCTGATAGGTGATTCCGGTATTCTGCAGCTGCCGGATGTCTATTCATTTCATGAGAATATCCCTGTCAGGATTTCAATACCCAGGACGGCCCTGATCGGTATCATTGCTTTCATGCTCAGCCTTGCATCAGGTATTCTTCCCGCTATGAAAGCGGCTGGACTTGATCCGGTACGAGGCCTGGAAAGTTGAGCATTCTTCTTGCTGTTCTGCTGGCATACACCTATTCTCCGGGTGATTCCAGCTGGAATCTGGTAACGCTTGGTTATATCCCCGAGAGGGCTATCCTCTTCGCCGAACTGGCGGCGAAGGATGGAGGCAGGTCGACACTCGATCTCGCCACTATGCTGGAGATTGCCGGCAGGTTTGGCGAAGCTGATAACTGCTACAGTCTCGCACTCAACTCAGCGACCGATACTGTCCTGTCAGAATGGCTGGAAAACAGAATATCGGGCACAAGAACCCTTGATACACTCGTAATACTAAGCATCGTGCTGCGTAACATGAGCAACGCGGATGCCGCCGATATATCGATTGAAATACCTCTGCCTGAATCCCACCCCCCCTATCAGAGTATAGAGCGGCTCGCAGGTGTTTTCATAGCGGACGGGAACCTGATGGTTCATCATATCGACCTGATGCCAGCAGGGACTGCGATCGTCCTTCCTCTGATACTTCATGTAACACAGCGGCCATACAGCTTCAGGCCTCTTCCGCTACACTATCCAACCCTGTCCGGTTCGGCAGACCTTGAGGACATTTCATCTTTAATTCGAACAATTCCGATTCCGGAAACTGAAACCGGCCCGGGACCATGTCTGGAAACAGCATACCTTCTGCAGGACAGGGCAGCTGAAGCAGGCATTGAACTGCAGATCATCGGCGGGTTACTTAAAACCGGCACGGATAACCTGCTTTTCCACGCCTGGAATCTTATTCCCCGAACCGGTATGCCCATCGACGTTCTCCTTTTCCATTCGGATTCATTAAGAGGAATAGGACACTGCCCAACGGATATTATTCCCCTGTGGAGTTATGAGTATACGGACGGACACGAAGTCTCGGTCTTTTACCCGCAGCAGAACATCGACCTGGATGTATCGATTCAGGCATCCTTCGCTGATCCGGTTTTTGTGGAGGGTTTTCTGAAGCTCTTCCCTGAATGCATGATAGCAAATTAAAAGCTTTTCTTCACCAGAGAGGTTAATATGAAACAGATCTTACTCTTTGCATTGATATCGCTGCTTATCCCCGTCCTTTCAGGATGCGGACAGGATGAAGGAACCCCAGCCGATATCGCAGGGGAAGCGCCGGACACAGGATTCATACTGAATAACTGTATCGATGCCCTCGGCAGCGCTCAAGCGGTTCAGAACATCCGTGTTATACATACCATAGACAGCCTTTCCATGGCGGGAATGACCGGCATGACAGAATCATGGTGGGTCAGTGAGCCATTCATGGGTTTTTCCGTAACGGAGATCGGTCCTATCAAGCAGCAGGTCCTGATACTCGGGGACAGTGTGTGGACGGTGGACCGTAACGGACACCTTTCTCCTGGGGGCATGGAGCAGATGGATCAGATGGCGCTTTCCAGAGTTACCGTCTTCTACAACTACCTCTTCGATGCATCAATGGTCTCGATAGGGCCTGATACCCTGATAGACAGCATTCTGACAGTGCCCATGCGTCTTGAGAATCAGCCCAACGTTGTCTTCTATTATTCAAAAGATACGTGGCTTCCAGTGCTCATGACAGCGGTTACCATGGGAATTGAAGTCAGAAGCTACCCGGATGATTACGAGAACATAGAAGGCATAGTTTCCGCGACTACCAGCATCAGCACCATCCCGGCAATGGGACAGGAGATCGTGAACTGGAATATTCTGACCGAGTACAACGTAGCGATTCCTGAATCGATCTTCGTACTCACTTCTGCAGGGGGCGACTGGGAACTTGAGAATCC
>JAUVIR010000051.1 GCA_030592645.1 Candidatus Fermentibacterota bacterium
CCTGTCAGGCTGCCGGGCAGGCCTTCAATCATCCGTATCCCGGAACACTCCCATGTAAGGACTGTTGAGGATGTTCCCACCTCTACTTGAGCAGCCTGCATGGCTGAAGAAGAAATGGAACCTGAGCTAATAAGCAGTACAAGCAGGATAGTCATTATTACAGTTCCGTAAGTTCCAGCATGGGAGAGTCTCCATCTTCTTCACCGGGGAGCTTTTCCTCTTCAGGGATCATTTCCGATTTGATCCTTTCTTCCTCAAGATCCAGCATTTTGCCGTGAGAATCGACGAATGACCTTATCTGTGTTAACACCGATAGTCTTCTATCCTGCAACTCGCGAATAGTTTCAGTCAGAACCTGAACTCTATCTCTAGCTTCGGATACAAGATTGGATGCTTTGATCTCGGCATCCATAATAATGAGCTCAGCTTCTCTGTCAGCTTCTTTTCTTGCCTGCGTAGCGCTTTGCTGCTGCTGGACAAGCACATCTCTTACCGCACCTTCCATCCGGTCGAAATCCGATGCTCTGGCTCTGAGGACCAGCAGTTCTTTTTCAGCGTTCTCCAGACTCTCAACAAGTTCCTCCCAGGCGGACGCAACCATTTCAAGAAATGCTTCCACCTCATCTACATCGTAACCTCGCATGGTTTTACGGAAATTCTGTCTTCTTATATCAAGAGGCGTTATGCGCACGATGATTCTCCATTTCCATATCCTCCCAGACCAGGGATATTGACCCTATATGTTCCAAGTATACACACTATAGAATAATATTTCTGCTCAATTAATGTCAATTCCATTTCAGCGGCTCTGCCTTGGACCAAAAAGGTACCTTCCGAGCCTGATAGTGGTGGCTCCCTCTGCAACCGCGAGTACAAAGTCATCGCTCATTCCCATTGAAAGTTCGGGAAGATCGTATGCACAATCGCGGCAAAGACGATCCCTGAGATTCCGGAGAAGGGCGAAGGCTTCAGAGGTATCCTGTTCAGTTCCTCCGAGGGGTCCTACGGTCATCAATCCTGAAATTCGAAGACCGGACTCTCCGATCTTACCAAGAACATCACGGAGCAGAGGATAATCGGGATTGAAACCATGCTTGGATTCTTCGCCGGATGTATTCACCTCAATGAGTATACCAGGCTGTTTCTCCCCTTTTGAAATCGTTCTTCTGGCTATTTCCTCTGCGATTTTCAGTCTGCCCACCGAATCTATCCAGTGAAAATCCCGTACGGCCTGACGTACCTCTCCCGTATGTATTGGTCCGATCATATGAAATTCAGCGGCATCCTTCCCGAGTGCTTTTACTTTGCGGCCTCCCTCGCTTACACGATTCTCTCCAAGGAGGGTCACACCAGCTTCTAAAGCCATCGCAGCGACTTCTGCAGGATGTGTCTTGGTGACAGCCATAATTGAAACCGTGCGATCGGGCTCTCCGCAGGAATCAAGAGCATTCCCGACCAGCTCGATTGCGGCATGAAGATTGCTTTTTATGACTTCAACTGAAGTAATCACTTCCACCCCCTGAATGGGAAATATGGGCAAACATCAGGTTGCTGTCACACCGGCCGCAGAATATATTATTGCAACTGTTTTGCATTAAGGAAATACTATGAGCACATCAGGGATATGGGACAAGCTCAGGGACAGCGGCCTCCGGATCACCCCTCTCAAAAAACAGGTGGTTGAGATCTTCATCAGCGGCGGCTGCGGTCTTTCCGCACGGGATGTTCGTGACAGACTGTCATGTAACCCTCATATTTCAACAGTTCACAGATGCCTCGGTTCACTGGAGCAGATAGGCTTTCTCAGACCTGACAGAAATTTCGAAGGCGTTCTCCGCTATCGTTGCTCGAGACCCTTCTACCCCGACCATGGCCACTTCAAATGTGAGAAGTGCGGAAGAAGATTCCCGGTTTCCTGCAAGCTGCCGGATGAGTTCATAAGAATGGTCGAAGACAAGTGCAGTTTTCAAATAGTAAATTCGGATTTCTTCCTTGAAGGGAAATGCAGCAAATGCGCAATAGTGGACTGATCAATTGTCTTCTTTCAGCTCTTGCAATCCTTCTATTGCTTCTTCAATCCGGCTGCAAACCTCCATCTGAAGAAGAAAGAGTTAATCTGATAGTGGCGGTCAGTATTCTTCCTCAGAAGTATTTCGTGAAGAAAATAGCTGGCGATTCAATCGATATCGTAGTTGTTGTACCTCCCGGGGCAAACCCGGCAACGTACGAGCCCTCCCCGTCGGACATGAGGAACATGAGCAGCGCAGATGTATGGTTCACGATAGGAGTCGCTTTTGAGTCCCCATGGATTCCAAGGTTTACCGGCAGCAACCCCGGCCTCCGTATAAGAAGCACGATCGAGAACATTGAGAGGCTTCCAATAGACAGGTACACAGTTACCGGTCATGAGACATCATCCGGTCATCACGGTCATGGCAGCGGCTCACCGGACCCGCATGTATGGCTTTCACCGGAACTGGTCCGAAGTCAGGCGGCATTGATTGCGGAGGAACTCTCGCTGATTAACAGTGACAAAACGGACGAGTACATGAAGAACCTGAATACTTTCTGCACTGAGATCGATTCCCTCCAGAACGCCATACAAGTACTGATCGACCCGGTATCCTCCAGCAGTTTCATCGTTTTCCATCCAGCCTGGGGCTACTTTGCAGATGAGTTCGGCATTATTCAGATACCGATCGAGACAGCGGGCAGCGAGCCGTCACCGAGGGAAATGTCTCTGCTGATCGACTACGCCTTCGAGAATGATGTCAGCGCTGTTTTCGTCTCCCCTCAGTTCAGTACTTCCTCAGCTGCTTCGATCGCAGCTGAAATAGGTGTCGGCGTAAGTTACATAGACCCACTTGCAGAAGACTGGAGCAGCAATCTCCTTGAAGTGGCAGAACTCCTTTCCGGACTGCAGAACCCCTGAATGAAAGAGGCGATAAGGCTTGAAGGTGTTACCGCCGGTTACCGCAGGGGCAATCCCGTTATACATGACATCGATCTGACCGTCCCGGAGAATGATTTTCTTGCGATTATCGGTCCTAACGGAGGCGGGAAAACAACACTTCTCAAAGTGATCCTGGGCCTGCTGGCTCCCTGGGAAGGCACAGTATCAGTCCTCGGCGCATCTCCTGCGAAAACCCGCCCCGCAATCGGCTATGTACCTCAGCTCATACCAGGCGACACATTCCCCATCACTGTGATAGATGTGGTTCTCATGGGGAGGCTGAGGAACGCAGGGCTGTTCCGGAGATTCTCGCAAGGTGACAGGAAAACAGCTGAAATGAACCTGTCAAGGCTTAATGTGGAAAACCTGGCCGGCAACGATATGAATTCCCTTTCAGGCGGTCAGAAGCAGCGTGTACTTATTGCAAGAGCCCTTGCTGGAAAGCCGCAGATACTCCTTCTCGATGAGCCCGTCGCGAGTGTTGATCACGATACGCAGAAAAGCTTCTTCAATCTTCTTGCGGAGCTTAACAGTGATATGACTATCGTGCTTGTCACCCACGATGTAGGCGCTGTATCGGCCCATGTTAAAACTATCGCATGCATAAACAGAACCCTGATGAGCCATGGGGAAACACTGTCATCCGAATCTGTGGCAATGGCTTACGGATGCCCATTCGAACTTATCTCCCATGGCGGTATTCCGCACAGGGTTCTGGGAAATGCGAAGGAATCAGAATCATGATCGACGCTCTGGGATACACATTCATGCAGAATGCGGTGATCGTATCGCTTCTTGCGTCAATAGCCTGCGGTATTATCGGCACACTCGTGACAGTCAACCGGATGTCCGCCCTTGCCGGAAGTATCGCCCACGCCTCCTTCGGAGGTCTTGGTCTTGCATATCTGGCGGGTTTAAACCCATTGATAGGAGCAACCTGCTTTGCAGTGGCAGGAGCAGCTGGCATTGCAGCCATATCTTCGGGAAAACGAACAAGAACCGATACTGCGATGGCAGCTATGTGGGCAACAGGTATGGCTGCCGGGCTTATTTTTATAAAACTCTCCGGAACCTATTCTGCAGACCTTATGAGCTGGCTTTTCGGAAGCCTGCTTGCGGTGTCCGCTTCCGATGTAACGTTCGCAGCTGTTCTTGATATCGTTATTCTTCTTGTGATCACCGGATTTTACAAGGAATTTCTATCAGTTTCATTCGACCGGGAATTCAGCATGCTCCAGGGAGTGCCTACACGTTTCATAAGGGGGCTCTTCCTGATACTGACAGCACTGACAGCTGTACTTCTCATGAAGATAACCGGTCTCATCATGGTTATCGCCATGCTCTCCATTCCCGCTGCGATAGCCGGGATGTTCACGGGCAGCCTCTGGAAAATGATGGTGCTCGCATCTATTCTGGCGGCGGTTTTAAACCTTGCAGGCCTCGCCCTCGCATGGATACTGGACCTGCCTCCCGGAGCCGTCATCATACTTTTAGCGGCATTCGCCTACGCTGTTTCACTCATCATCGAGAGACTAAGATCAGGAACCGTTTGACTGATCAATCCTTACACATCACCCGGTATTTCGGTTTCTGTTATTGACTCCGGTACTGTAGTATAATGAAGCCTTATTTACTGCAACTATTCGGAGAGGTATATGCTGAATGTGATTCCGCGATTCATCAATGATAAGTATAACGACAATGTAATGCAGGGTGATCTTGAATGCTCTGCTCTATTCATCGACATCGCCGGTTTCACAAGTATGACCGAAATACTAATGAAAAGAGGGAAGGAAGGCGCTGAAGATGTCTCAGAGCTGATCAACAGAATCTACAGGCCGCTGATAAACAGTGTATATCGCGAAGAAGGATTTATTACCGGATTCGCCGGTGACGGTTTTACAGCGATCTTCCCGGACAGCAAGGTTGAGAATTCTACTCTTTCAGCGTTCAATACGGCGCGGAAGATGCAGAGTATTCTGCAGAAGCAGCACAGGTTCAGAAAAGTGATAGATACGGAGCTTTCGATCAGTGCCCGAATAGGGATATCAAAAGGTTCGACATCCTGGCATATACTCGGATCCGGACAACAGAAAGCTTACCTGTTTGCCGGTAATGCCATCGTCAACTGCGCCGATGCAATGAATTCCTGTAAACCGGGTGATATCCTGCTCGATAAACACGCGCTCAATTCTCTCGGTAGCGAGGATAGCGATGCAGCGCTCACCACAGGGGGAACCTCCGCTCCGGATAGACTGAGCCGGGTAAAGAGAAGTATTGTCAGCAAATTTGTACCGGATGAAGTGATTCAATATCCGTTAACCGGTGAATTCCGGGATGTAGCATCTGTATTCACTGAAATCACATTGACAAATGGCATTGAAGAACTTGATGAATTCATTACCGCATCCCTTGGCTATGCTGGATTTTACGGAAGTTACTGCAACGGGCTCTTCTTGGATGAGAAGGGTCTGCATATGCTTACGGTGTTCGGCGCGCCAGTGGGATATGAGGATAATGTACGCCGTGCAGTCAATTTTGCGATTGCGATAAGAAACGATTTCAAGGGATCAGTAAGTACAGGTATTACTTACGGCACGGCATACGCTGGCCTCGTAGGCTCACGAAAGCGTGGCACATATACCGTTCTGGGCAAAGCCGTGAACCTTACGGCACAATTAATGCAGCACTCGGGGCCAGGTGAGATTCTAATGACAGGTAAAGCGGTTGAGTATATCGCAAAGCACTTTATCCTAAGCGAACAGAGGGAGATCTCGTTTAAAGGAAAAGCTGAACCGGTTAGAAGCTACAATGTAGAAAAAAAACAATCCCGCACAGGAAAACGAATTTTTGAAAATAAATTATTCGGGAGATTGGATGAGCTGGAACAGCTTCAAGTGAATTGTGAAGTGATCTTCAAGGGCGCCTTCGCGGGAATAACCTATGTATACGGAGATGCCGGCATCGGTAAATCCAGAATAGTATCCGAGCTTCTTGAGAAATCAAAAGACAGATTCATCAGCATTGTCCTGCAGTGCGATAGTATTCACCGCAACAGTTTTCATCCATTCATCTACGGGCTGAAAAACTACTTCCACCAGTCGGAACAGAACTCACGTGAGCAGAATAATCAATACTTCGAAGACAACTTCCGAATGCTGATCAAAACGCTGAAGCTGATCAGTGATGAACGGAAGGATGATATCCTTTCAGAACTCACCAGAACCAAGTCTTTCACCGCAGCCCTGCTCGGTCACTTCCAGGAGGATTCCCTCTATTCCCAGCTGAAACCCCAGGCACGGCACACTAATACTATTGCGGCGATCAAGGTATTTCTCAAAGCACTGAGCCTCATCAAGCCGTTGATCATTGTACAGGAGGATCTGCATTGGATAGATGAAGATTCGCAGAAAGCCTATCAGGTGATCGTGCTGAATATTTCGGATTATCCTATAGCGATTATTGCAGTGGGCCGCTACCGGGATGATTCTTCCAGACCGGCTTTGAATACACCGGAAACCATTCCTGCTCATGTAATCGCGCTGAAACGGATATCGGAATATGCGATAAAGAGACTGATCAACGACAGGATGCAAAATCCAGCCAGTAATAAACTCCTGAGAACGATAATAGATCATACCGAGGGAAATCCATTCTATATTGAACAATTATGTATCTATCTATTAGAAAACAACCTGATTGGAATATCCAATCAGGAATGCATATTAATTGACAGCAGTTTCGGAATTCCAGAGGGAATTCGCTCCATAATAGTTGCCCGTCTGGACAGACTGACTCGCAGTCTTCGTGAACTTGTACAGAATGCCTCGATACTTGGACGCGAATTCGACATTACTGTTCTATCACTGATGCTCAGGTCGGGCTGTATAGACGATCTGATCATTGAGGGAGAATCAAAAGCGATATGGTCTGCATTAAGTGAGATGCTCTATATCTTCAAACATGCGATGCTTCAATCGGTTGCGTACGACATGCAGCTTCGAAAGCGGCAGCGTGAACTGCATGAAACGGCAGGGGAGTCGCTGGAACAGCTGTATGCAGAAGATAAGACACGATACATAGAAATCGCTTACCATTTCGAGAAAGCTGAAAACACCAGTAAGACTGTGGAGTATCTCCAGAAAGCTTACGAGTATTCAAGCAGTGAATACAAACTCGTTGAATCCCGCGAACTGCTGGAGAGATTAGTCAAATATCCAGCAAGCGAAAAGGATGCCGGAAAGTGTTATTCTGATCTTGCGTATACTTGCTTTGCTCTTGGCGACTGGGATTCATCACAAAAGTACTATAAGATTTGTTTTCGGTTATATGATGCAGCCTGTATGTACAGGGAGAAAGCAATCTGCCAGGCTCATCACGCATGCAATACAGTGTTTACATCCAATCTGAATGTAGTTAATCAGCTTGTCAATGAAGCTCTGATCTACGGGGAAAAAGAGGACGACAGCGAAGTAATCCTTCCTGCACTGTCAGCTCTGGGTTTATTGGAACAGAGCCGGTCAAAATATGACAAAGCAATAGAATACTTCGAGCAGGTTCTGGATCATGCGAAAATCACTGGTAAACCCTATGATGTTACATATGCAATATCCAATCTGTCCTCATGTTACATGATGGTGGGTCAGAATGAGAACGCAATAAAACTTATGAAAGAAGGACTTGCGCTGGCTGAGGATATTAACAAATTGATGTTCGTCGCACAGTATCATATCAATCTGGGACAAACATATATGTTCATGAAGAAGTACAGCAGTGCCCGTGTTCATTTTGACAGAGCACTGCCGGTCGCGAAGAAGATCGGGATACTGTACGTCATCGCAAAAGCGCTCGGAGGATCGGGTTCGCTTTACTTCTACCTTGGTGATTATGCCAGAAGCCTGGAATATCTAACAAAGGCAGTAGAAATATGCGAAGAATCAGATAACAGTGTTCTGCTCGTTACATCACTATGTAATCTGGCGGAAGCAAATGTGTGCATAGCCAATTATACTGCTGCTGAAAAGCAGATCACCCGGGCATTGGGATACGCCAGAGACCGAAACGATATCCTGAATGAGGGAATACTGTTGTGTCTGAAAGCACGAATACTATATGAGACTGGCGATCATAAGGCTGGTACAGAGTTTAACGATAAGGCACTGCCGATGATCGAATCCATGCAGTGGCGCGATGGAGTATTCCAATCCATGCTGCTCAAAGCGAAATTGATTTCGGTGAACGATGAAGAAGTTGCAAAAACTTATCTGCTTTCGATGGCAGAGGAATACAAGGAACCCGAATACACCGGGTATATCAACTACGAACTGTACAGGATCGATGGTGGTGATGGATACCGCATGATTGCCCTTAAGGAATTTACTGAGCTTTACGAGAACGAAGGACAGAGCAGGACATATAAAGGACTTATCGATGAACTAAAGAAGCAGGAGGTACTGTGAACGCCTGGAGATATATCCCGGGTCGATGGTGGATTTTCGCAATCCCGCATGCTGTATTTCTTGTTGTGGGTATTGTAATTCTTCTGGCTTACGCCAACGGTCTCAGAGCTCCTGATACATGGTTCCCTGTGGATGAGATGCTCTTTCTGGGGATAACCTTTATAGTCTTCCCTCCGCTGTTCTCCGCTGTTCTCCTGCTTAAGATCAGGAGAGGCAACATCCGTGAGGAAACTCTTCTCAGAAACGGTGTCCCTGCAGAGGCCCTCCTTCTCTCCATGGCGGAAACCGGCACCACCGTGAACAATGCACCGGAGATAGAGATGGAACTCTCACTGAACCTCCCCGATGGCAGCACCAGGGTTACCAGGCACAGATGCTTCGTCAGCCTTCTTGATCTTGCAGGATTGTCTCCTGGAGACAGACTGCCGGCAAAGATTGATCCGGGAGATCCTGACAGATTGGTGGTCATAACTTCGAAGGTCGTTCGGGAATCTGACTGAAAACATCCTGGCCGGGTAGATACTACCCGGAAGCTCCGAACCTGACGCTGATTCTCCATATTGATAGAATGCAGGAAAACCAGAATCACTATTGATTGATTTCAGGCCTGCTTTGCTCACTCCAGGGGATTACAAGTTCTTCACTCATTTCAGAACAGCTGCCGCAGCCATTGCCGAGAGTCGGTCGGATTAGTTCTTCTCTTCTTTGAATCCTTCAACAAGCACTCTGATCGTGGTGTCCACTATCTGAAGGACATTCCGGGAGGGTTTCGAATTGCCGTTAACAAGTAATGCGGGAAGCCTCCTCCCGTCCTCACTGGTTCTTATCTGGCCGTCGATCAGCAGCAGAGAAAGACCATGAACGGTTGCCCATGCGACATTCGCAAGATCGTACGTATCCCCACCTTTGAATACTCCATCCCTGTGACATTTATGAATTACTTCCATAAGCACAGTGAAAGCGTTCCATGCAGCCTGTCCAAGCTCGGGAACTCTGGGCTCGGAAGCGACTTCCCGGCCGAACATCTGCCTGTATTTCGCAGGATTCCTCATCGCGAACTCCACATATGCGTGTGAAATCACCCTGAATTGCTCGAGTGGATCACCTATATTCTCTGATTCATCCCGGATATAGAGTCTAAGTCTGTTGAACGTATCTTCAGCGACGGCCTTCAGAAGGGCAGTCTTGTCCTGAAAATGTCTATATGCCGCGGTTCTTGAAACGCCAAGCTTCTTACTCAGCGATCTCATTGTGATATTCTCAATACCCTCATCCTCAATCATTATAGACGCTGTCTCCACCAGACTGGCCTTAAGATCCCCGAAATGGTACTTCTTCTGTCTTGCCATAATTCCTCCTTCTCCAAACTTAATAACCGAAGTTGACGCTGTCAACATTGCTCATTATAATGTTGACGTTGTCAACACACGTGCAATTCTATGAAAGCAGGATAGAATGGAATCAACAGGGATACCGGAACTCGTATTAGGACGGCATACGGCCAGTGTACCTATCATACAGGGAGGAATGGGTGTTGGAATATCGCTATCAGGACTCGCTACAGCGGTAGCTGAGCAGGGAGGGATTGGAGTAATCTCCACGGCCGGCATCGGGAGACAGGAACCTTACTACAGGAATAATCTGAAACGAGCGGACAGCATAGCACTGACAAAGGAGATCAGAAAAGCGAGAAGCAGCACGGATGGAATTCTGGGAGTGAACATCATGATGGCCATATCCAATTATGAGGACATACTGAGGATCGCGGTTGAGGAGGGCATCGATGTGGTCTTCATAGGCGCTGGTCTTCCACTGAGAACTCCGTCCTCAATTCCTCTGAAGACACTCCGGGAAAGCTCCACCAGTTTCGTACCAAAAATCTCATCAGCAAGAGCTGCCTCTGTAATATTAAAATCCTGGGATCGCAATTATACATTTGTTCCAGACGGGATAGTCGTTGAAGGGCCGCTTGCAGGCGGTCACCTTGGATTTTCCAGAGCCGACCTGGAAAACGGTGAAATCACTCTTGAAAACATTCTGAAGGAAGTATTAAAAACGGTAAAGCCCTACGAGCAGAAGTACGGCAGAAGTATTCCTATAATAGCCGCCGGTGGCATCTATACAGGTGAGGATATTCAGAACGCTATATCCATCGGTGCAAAAGGCGTGAAAATGGGAACACGCTTTGTAGCGACCTACGAATGTGACGCGCATGAGAATTTCAAGCAGGCGTATATCGAATGCAAAGAGGACGACCTGGTGATAATTGACAGTCCTGTTGGTCTGCCGGGAAGAGCAATAAGAAGTGATCTCCTTCGCGAAGTGGAAAAAGGTATCCGCAAGCCCTACGAATGCCCATGGAAATGTCTCAGAACCTGCGATTTTCTGAAGGCGCCATACTGTATCGCAAAAGCTCTGATGAACGCCAAAGAGGGAGATATGCTTAACGGATTCGCATTTGCCGGAGCAAATGCGTTCAGAATAGACAGACTCATGTCTGTCAAACAGCTGATTTCACTGCTTGTAGATGAATTCATGGAAGCCTGTGGAAAGAAATCGCTTGTACAGTCATGTGTATGAAAGGTCGAGTGTCAGCATTTACCTTGGAATAACTTGTTATGCCAGGATATTATTTATCAACTGATAGGTATCTTGGGGTTCCAGGCTGTTCATCGGCTGACCACCGCCATTGAATACCGGTTCTGAAATAGCAGTATCCGAGTACCTTGTCACTGCGTAAGTTGAGATTACCTCGATAGTGTTCCCCCTACGCGCGTAAAAACCCGGCCACCACTGCAGGTATGCAGGATTGCTGAGTTCAGCGTCAGATTCATCTGAGCTGTCTGTTCCAAAGAGGATGCCTGAGAGGCAATAGGAAAGTGGATTTTCCGCAATCCCGCGTCAACGAGGAAACCACTATTACCAGAAACCAGTGATTCCCTGAAAACTCCTGCAACTTCTGAAGTTTTACAGTTTGAGCAGCGTCACTCCTGCTGAGATATTTCCTGAAAATATCCTGGCTGAGTAGATACCATCCGGAAGCTCCGAACCTGACGCCGATCTCCCATCCCAGGAATAATACACTCCGCTATCTGAATAATCAGGTGATATCTTCGTGACCATTCTCCCTGATAAATCAAAGATCCGAAGATCACCCGGAGCTTCATCAAGTGCTGAGACAAAAACAGTCACTGAATTGGAGAACGGATTGGGAGAGACTTCAAGAGTCAGGTCAGAGAACATATATGGTGACTCCTCTATCCCCTGGCTTGTGTAATTCAGAATCAAGCCATCCCTGCCGGGCCCGTATTGAAACATGGGCATCTGGATATCCGCAGGATCCACAATGTCGGGCAGATCCCATAAGTGTGCAGCGCACAGATCAGAATCCTGTGTAAGCGAAAGTACTTCCAGATCACCATCAAGATCAACATCTCCCAGGGCTGCCGTCTGGAAAAATGTAGTACCGCCGGTCATTATGGGCCAGCCTGAAATTGGAACGCCGGTATGATGATATCCCATGAGTCTGCCCTCACCGGTATTGTCGTCCCATATAAATTCAGGGTCACCGTCACCATCAATATCAGCAACTGCAACCTGGGCATTGATTGACCAGATCGGCCCCACAGGCCAGCCAGTGACAGCAGAACCGTCGAGGTGCCAGGCGTACAGATAGGTTGCCGGTGATCCTGAAACAATCTGATCACCCACAAGGAGTTCCAGAGTGCTGTCTCCGTCCATGTCTGCAAATGTGCCGGGCGCGTAGATCCACCGGGTAGTTGTCCTGGGCCAGCTTGCGACATCAGTGCCATCATGATTCAACAGGAACATATGGCTTGCGCCGCTTAGTTTGTGCCCGCCGACAGCAATTTCCAGATATCCATCCCCGTCCACATCTGCGAACACAGGCGCGGAGTAGGAAAATACATCGCCCGTGGCAGGCGTGTACGGAAAGCCGGAGAGTGATGTCCCGTCAATCTCGAAGGCATAGATACTACTGTACGATTCGAAAACGATCTCCTTGATGCCGTCATTATTCAAGTCTGCCGCTCCTGCGGATGATGCGGGTACATGATTGAGTACCTGCGGCCACCCGGACAGCAACTGACCGTCACCATCGAAAACATATACGTACCCGACAGGATAATCCCGCTCACCCACTATGATCTCACAGGTGCCATTGTTATTAAGGTCGACAACTGTGGGTGATTTCGAATGGTCTCCGTTTGTCAGTGCGGGAAAACCGGTTAGCAGAGTTCCATCGGTGTGATAAGCGTACGTCCAGCCTGAGCTGCCATTGGGCCAGTTATCGGATGTGACAATAATCTCACCCATCCCGTCTCCGTCCAGGTCACCGAATGCAGCTTGAGAACATATTCTCGAACCGGTAGGCACTGTAACAGGCCAGCCGGTCATGTAGGTTCCATCGTTGTTAAGCAGGTGTACAGTATGAAGCGTTGTGAAAAGGATTTCAAGCTCCGAATCAGCATCGGCATTTACCAGAAGACCGCCTTCATCTCCTCCATCATCATTACTGATATCTACCGGCCAGCCTGTCTGCTCAGGCGGATTTGCCATGATCGATTCAGAAGATATGCTGTTCGATTCAGTGTCAATTACATTACTCACAAGAACAAAACCCATCACATCTGCCATGGGATGATCCGGCAGATACTTAACGTCGTTCAGCGCACCTGCCTGTCCTGACAGGAGAAGCAATATACCTGCGATATATGTTAGTTTCATTATCTCCCGCTTCCATAGTACTGGATACAGTGTTAACCGCTCTCGATTGTTTAACATAATGCAGTACAGGTACGGGCTAAAGAGTCAGTTCTTCCGGATCGATCGGGCTTTGCGGAATGACTGTATCCTGATGAGGGATTAATCTGTTATCGGCTGCCGGGGTCATTGACCGGGTAGAGCTGCATCCGGTATTGTCTTCTCAAGTGATGAAATCAGTTTTTCTATAAGTTTTTAACTCATATTCAGAAAGGTGAAACATGAAACTGCTGCTGATCGTTCTTCTTGCGGCTTCCGTATCCGTTTTCTCGGGTCTTGTTGAATTCGGCGGTCACGCCGGCATATTCCTGCCGGCAGGAGATGATCTGGATCTCTTTAAAACCAGCCCTGTCTTCGGTCTGGATGCTCTTGTGCACATGCCTATGTTCGCCATCGAGGGAAGCATCAGTTACGCTCCTCTGAGCACCGATGAGTTGCTCGGAACCACCGATTATTCGGCTAGCATGATTCCTGTACTGGCCGGGATACGAACTTATTCCGGACCGATCTTCTACGGCGGAGGTCTGGCATATCATATAGCATCAGTCAGTTTCGTTGATGCTCTGGGCGTTAAGCACGATGATACGGATAGTAAGTTCGGCGGCTATGGAAACATTGGAATGGTCCTGCCCGTTGGAGGCATGGATGTTGAAGCAAGTTTAAAATACCACCTTGTGGATTTCGACTTCGATGGTGCCTGGCTCGGACTGACAGCCGGTATCAACTTCTAGTATCAAGGGGGCACCCGCCTGGACGGCGGGTGCCCTCCTCTCCGCTACAATCCCTTTGCCCGATACATTTTATGGAACCGGCATGAAGCCGCGAACATAACAGACGTAAAAATAAGCAGCATGAGAATACAGAGCCATACAGGGAAGTATGGAACACTTCCGTACGCCGCTCTTATCATGGCGCTTGCATAGGACAGTGGAGAGAGCGGCGCCACCCATCCCGCCCAGGCCGGCATCTGCTCTATGGGAACGAATATCCCGCTTACGAACAGCAGCGGAAGCCGAACCAGGTTCGAAAGAAGCATGATGTTGGAAGGGCTGGATGCAGGGGGTGACGAGAGAAGGACGCCGAGAGACGCAAAAGTCAATGCGCCTGTCAGAATCCCGGTGACTAGAAGGGGCAGGTTCACTAAATGGGCATCGGTAAAAAGCTGACCCAGAATAACAGGTATCACAGAGACGGCACTGCCAAACACAAAGCCGCTCAGAACGTCTCCTGCAAGTATGGAGCGGATAGATACAGGTGTGGATATCAGCCGTTCCCAGGTTTTCGCTCCCCGTTCCCAGGGTGTTACCATGGGACCTATCGCGCTTGCGGTAAACCATAACGCCATGGCTACCATACCGGGAACAACACCCCCTGGCGGGACATTCCTGCCCATTTTAAAAGCAAGAAAGAAGAACACCGGGAAAACTACTCCGAATATCAGAACGGGAGGCTTCAGATAGTAAAGAAGTACGTTCTTTTTCAGGATAACAAGCGAAGCGTGCGCCTGCCTCCTCCAGACGGAATGACCCGATGTGGATATCATCGTGAACCTCCGTCTCCGGTGTAATAAAGAAAAACGTCCTCAAGGCTTGGTTCACAGGTATTCAGCTGCTCAAGTTCGAATCCCATTGCAGCGGTCTGAACTGCAAGAAGGGTAGCAACTCTTCCCGGAGCTTCGGTGTACAATCTGAAAACACCCTGGCCTGACTCCAGCCTGATGACACCCGGAATGGATTCCAGCTTCTGCGAAGGCGGCGACTGCCCCACGAATACCGCTTCGACGTAACGACCTTGTCTTACCATGGATCTGAGTCTTCCGGGAGTATCGATCGCGGCAATGCGCCCTTTGTTTATTATTGCCACGCGGGAACAGATATCACCCGCCTCAATCATGTTGTGCGTTGTTATGAAAACAGTGAGACCGTCAGCGTTCAGTTCGGTTACTATTTTTCTGATCAGTCTGGCGCTCTGGACGTCAAGACCGCTTGTGGGTTCATCCAGGAAGAGTACTTCAGGTTCTGTAACAAGGGCGGCGCACAGCATCAGTCTCTGTTTCAGCCCCTTTGACAGTTCGCGGGCCTTACTCTCTTTTCTTGTGAAAAGCCCCAGAGCTTCGAGAAGCCTTTCCCCGGAACTGATACGTCTATTCCGGGGAATCCCGTAAAGCTCAGCCATAAGCATAAGGTTTCTCCAGACGGAAAGGTCGAGGTATACGTTAGCCTGTTCGGGAACCACCGCAATATGCTCCCGCGAGAGGATCGATTCTTTCCTGATATCGTGACCCTGTATCGTGGCGGAACCGCTGGTCGGCTCGATAACTCCGGTCAGCATCCGGACGGTAGTTGTCTTGCCGGCACCGTTGGGGCCCAGGAATCCGAATATCTCCCCCCTGCCAACCTGAAAACTGATATCATCTACAGCTGTGAGGTCCCCGAACTTTCTCGTAAGACCGTTAACCCTGATAACAGGTTCATTTACAGTCACTTCATCAACCATTTATGCTTCCAATACTAATGGGGTCGAACGTCACTTGCGACACTTATACAGAGTATATCTTTCATCAATCAGCTGAATTCCATAGAGCTATATATACCCTATTGAGTTCCTGCAGGAATTCCGGAGAGGGGAAGGGGACCGTGAAGTGGTTCAAGACTTCCAGCAGAGAGAGTGGAGAACAATGGATCTACGGGTATATCTGCCCGGTCATGGAGCGGTACTGCACGGCTTCCGCAATATGAGCAGACTCTATATCGGAGGAGCCTGCCAGGTCAGCGATTGTTCTGGAAACCTTAACTATGCGGTCGTATGCCCTCGCCGAGAAACCGTAAAGTTCCATTGCGGATTTCAGGAGTTTGCTGACGTCATCGTTCAGACGGCAGAACTTCCTGACCATCGGTGAGTTCATGCTGGCGTTGCAGTAAAGTCCCCGTACACTCCTGAACCTCTCCTCCTGACACTTTCTTGCGCTTACCACCCGCTTTCGTATATCTGCGGAACTCTCTCCGGTGGGCATGCTGGATGAAAGGTCACGGTATTCGACAGGAGCAACATCGACATGGATATCTATCCTGTCCATCAGAGGGCCCGATATCCTGCCGAGATACCTCTGTATTTGCGGGCCGGTGCAGTTGCATGAATGCCCCGGATCGGTGAAATACCCGCAGGGGCAGGGATTCATGGCTGCGGCCAGGGTGAAATTAGCAGGAAATGTCATGGTCATGGATGCCCTTGTTATGGTCACGGTACCATCCTCCAGGGGCTGCCTGAGAACTTCAAGAACGTTCCTTCTGAATTCCGGAAGCTCATCGAGAAATAGAACTCCGTTATGCGCAAGACTGACCTCGCCCGGGCCCGGTATCGTTCCGCCTCCTATAAGTCCCGCATCAGAAACGGTATGGTGAGGCGAACGAAACGGCCGGGTTTCTAGCAGAGCGCTTCCTGCTTCTAAAAGCCCGGCAACGCTATGGATCTTGGTGGTTTCAATCGCTTCCTCCGGAAGCAGCGGAGGAAGAATGGAGGAAAGCCTTCTGGCAAGCATGGTTTTCCCGGATCCGGGGGGGCCGATCATCAGAATGTTGTGCCCGCCTGCGGCCGCCACCTCGAGAGCCCGCTTGGCGAACTCCTGTCCCCTTACATCCCTGAAATCCGGTTCATGTTTCCCGCCGGGTTCTTCAGGTGTAAAAGTGTACTTTGCAGGCTCTATGGTAACTTTATTAAGCAGAAAGTCAATCACATCTCCGAGGTTTTCAGCGGGGTAGATATTCTGCCCCGCAGCAACCGCGGCCTCGCCGGAATTGGAGGCTGGAACTACAAACCCTGCATGTTCTTCCCTCCTTGCGCGGTCAGCCATGGATAGAACCCCGCGGACCGGGCGGAGAGCGCCGTCGAGGGCGAGTTCACCGATGAAATAGAAGCCCTCTATGGAATCTTTCGGGATTATCCCGGACGCCGCAAGGATACTGACCGCTATAGGCAGATCGAACCCGGGACCTTCCTTCTTTCTGCCGGCAGGCGCCATGTTGATAGTCAGTTTCTTTCCCGGAAGCTTGAAACCAAGATTGGCTATAGCCGACCTGATGCGCTGGCGTGATTCACGCACGGCATTGTCCGGAAGACCAACGATGGTGAAAGTAGGAAGCCCCAGTGACATATCGGCTTCGATCTCCACAGGATATGAGTCTATTCCGAATACGGCAAGGCTCCGGGCTCGTGCAAGCATATAACCATCCTCTGTTCATCTACTAAGAGTTTACGCATTATTGAGAGGGAGTTCAAGCCCCAGACTCGTCTCCCGCTGGACGGGATGCGATTTATTCAGCTATACTCCACTGATTAATTCGACTCTGAATTCAACCGAGGAGGAAAATGGCATCCTCGATAATCAGCAGGATCAGGATTCCCCACGTATTTATTCTACTGTCCGCGGTGATACTCCTTGTCAGCATCCTTACTTACGTGATCCCGTCAGGAAGGTATGAACGCTCCGAAATTACAGTCGGACAGCTAACCCGCACAATCATGGTTCCGGGAACCTATGAACGGATTCCCAAGCATATCTCGCTCGAAAGCGTCATTCTGGGTGAGGAAGTTGAGGACATGGCTACTCCTGTGAGTCTTGCAGGGCTCATAACTGCTATACCCAGAGGTCTGGAAGCCGTAGCGGACATTGTATTTCTTATCTTCATCTGCGGTGGTGTCATAGCAATAATCAACCGGACCGGAACCATTACCGCCATAATACAGGCCCTGATCAGACGATTCAGAAATTCAGGCCCGGCTCTGACAATTGTGCTGCTGATAGCCGGCGCCATCGCCGGCTCTACAATCGGTATGGGTGAGGAACTGATCCCGCTCGTCCCTATCTTCCTGCTGGTTTCAAAACAGCTGGGTTACGACAGGGTATTCGGTTTCGTTCTTGTGTTCCTCGGAGCTGATATGGGTTTCTCGGCAGCCACAACGAATCCGTTCACTGTCCAGATAGCCCAGGGCATTGCCGAAGTACCTCTCGGAAGCGGCCTGGCCTTCAGGATCATCTTCCTGGTGGTCATTGTTACCACTGCCATAATTTATGTATTGCGGTACGGACGTCGTATAAGGCGCGACCCGTCAAGCGCGATTGTCCCCTTTGAAGAGAACAGGATTGGAAGCGGTAACGTAGAGAGTGTCAAGCTTCGGTCGGTCCACATCTGGATAATTCTGCAGACCGCGGTCATCTTCGCGGTTACACTCTATCTGATGCAGATAAGGGGCTGGTGGCTCAATGAGATGAGCGGCGGCTTCCTTCTGATCGGTGTCGTTGCCATCATCCTGTCCAGGCTTCCCCTCTCTGAAGCGGTTGCGGCATTCATCAAGGGCATGGAGGAGATGGTGGTCGCTGCCCTTGTGGTCGGGTTCGCCAGAGGCATACAGGTAGTGCTGTTGGACGGTCAGATCCTCGACACGGTCATCTACTTCGCTGCGAACGTTCTGCGTAACACCTCCTCGATCGTGGCGGCTGAGGGGATGCTTGTTTTCCAGAGTATCCTGAATTTCTTCATTCCATCCGGTTCGGGGCAGGCGGCGGTTACGATGCCGCTGATGGCGCCGCTCTCGGACATTCTCGGGATTTCAAGGCAGACTGCAGTGTTCGCATTTACCTGCGGAGATGGATTCTCCAACTCAATTGTTCCGACCGGAGGAGTACTGATGGGCATGCTCGCCCTCTCAAAGATCCCCTACGAAAAGTGGCTGAAATTCATGATGCCGCTGTTCCTAATCCTGATGGGATGGTCTGCAGTCTTCCTGGCTATTGCGGTGTTGATCAATTACTGATACGGTGCAGGTTAGTACAGGTCAGTCTGACTGCTTCAGGAGTGCTATAACCCCGGCAACCGCATCATCAAGATTCATATCCGGAGCGATTTCTCTGATATGGGCAATGATATCGGGTTCGAGTTCGCGTTCGGTCTCCCTCAGAACACTGTCCACCCTCTCCTGCAGATAACCGGGCAGTGAACCGTGGGAGACAGATATCATAGCTGACATACACGCCGGCTCCATCGATCGGGCAGCCTGGAAATACCGGGCACACACAGCCATTGCTTCCACGAAGTGTGAGAACCAGCGGTACCTCGCCAGAAGCTCCA